>DATNEK010000033.1:0-33877 GCA_035553055.1 Streptosporangiaceae bacterium
CAGCAAGCCCTCTACCTGCGTCCCTCCGTCAGATGTCACGCTGTGTATAACTATCGGTAGGGGTCTGGCCGGGCGTGCTGCCAGGCCCGACGAGCAAGATCCGGACTGACGAGCAAACGTGGAGCAACCATGGCGGCCAAACGGGCTTCACAAGCCAGCCCGAGACTGGCAAAAGCCCAGTTCAGGACGGGTGCGCCGCCAGGGACTTGAACCCCGAACCCGCGGATTAAGAGTCCGCTGCTCTGCCAATTGAGCTAGCGGCGCTGGAGCCTCAGTGATGGTACCAGCGACGGCAGACCCGCGCGAACCGGCGCACGCTGCCATCCGCGGTGCCGTCGGGCCAGCGCGATGGGATCCGGTCGCGGCGCAGGCCGGACAATGACCACCTCTGCCTGATCCTCGCGGCCGGCAACAGCAGCAACGGTCCAACGCCGCGGTCCTCACGACAGCAAAGTGCACAACGCCGTCGCGCACCAGCGCACCACCGGCCGGCCCGGTGCGGATTGTCGCCCATCGCAGCCATTCCCGTCGAGATGAAGTGACATATAACGGGTTGATGTCGTTCCGGCGGGCCTTTTAGCCGACGTGTGCCCCAGCCACCCGCACACCGCGCCAGCGCCCTGCTCACCCGATACGCCGGGTTTCGCGAATTCCTCTCTCAGGTCCCCTAGCCAGCGAGAAACCGGCCGAACGCCGACGCCAGACGGGACGGCCGGCCGGTTCTGGTCTCTGCGTAGTCTGCTCTGGTCATGACGCGCAGCCCGGCGTTGATGCCGAGCCAGCGCAGCGGCTCGGGTTCCCATTGAGGCGACCGGTGGCCAACCCAGGGCAGCCTGGTGATCTCGCTGTCCTTGCCGGTAATCAGGTCAGCCAGCGTGCGGCCGGCCAGGTTCGTCGTCGAAAGCCCGTCGCCGACGTAGCCTCCGGCCCAGCCGATGCCGGTCCCGGCGTCAAGGCCGACCGAGGCGCACCAGTCCCTCGCGATGCCGATCGGCCCGCCCCAGGTATGCGTGATCGCCACGTCGGAAAGCGCGGGGAACAACTCGATCAGCGCGCCGCGCAGCGCGGCGAACACGTCAGGTACCCGGTCGAACCCCGGCCTTACAGCCGAGCCGAAGTGGTACGGGGCGCCGCGCCCGCCGAACACCAGCCGTCCGTCGGCGGTCCGCTGCCCGTAGATTATCAGGTGCCGCAGGTCGCTGAAGGTCGGCCTGGTTTCCAGGCCAATCTGATCCCACACCCGGTCGGGCAGCGGTGCGGTAGCGATCACAAGGGAGTAGACGGGGACGATCGCGCGCTCATAGCCTGGCAACTGCGGCGTGTAACCTTCCGTCGCCCTGATCACATACCTGGCCTTGATCGTCCCTGTCCCGGTGATGATCTGGCCTGGCTCGATCCGCACGACCGGCGTCTGCTCGAATATCCGCACGCCGCGGTCGACTATCAGCGCGGCAAGGCCCTTGGCTAGCCTGGCCGGGTGTATCGCCGCGCAGTGCGGAGTGTAGACGCCGCCAAGCACCTGCGATGCGCCGGCGAGATCGCTGGCCTGCTCGGCCGACAGGAGCCGCAAGTCGGTCTCGTCGAAGCCGAACAGCCTGGCCTGTTCGACCTCGTCCTTGGCCCGGCGCAGTTGAGTTGGTGACCTGGCGAGCGCCACGGTGCCGCCCTTGGCCCAGTGGCAGTCGATGTTCTCGGCGATCGTGACGCTGCCGACCTCGTTGACCGTCTGCTGCATGGCCCGGTACATCGCGATCGCCTGCTCGCGCCCGGACATCCGGTCAAGCTTGGCCAGCGAGGTGGGGAACAGCGCCGAGCACCACCCGCCGTTGCGTCCTGACGCGCCGAAGCCAGCGATCTCGCGCTCGCAGATCGCGATCGAGAGCTCGGGGTCAGCCCTGTTCAGGTAGTAGGCGGTCCACAACCCGGTCAGCCCGGCACCGACGATGGCGACGTCGGCCGTCAAGTCGTCGGTCAAGCCTGGCGCCGGATCGAGCGCCCCTGGCACGGTGTCGTGCCAGAACGACAGCTGCCGGTACGTATTCGCCTGACTCATCTATCTACCGTCCCATGTGCCGGACCAGACCGGTCGGCCGGCCATCCTGGTGTCATGTCCGCAGATCGTCGCGCTCTGGTAGCGCCACCAACCCCGCGAGATTTTTCCAAAATTTATAATATTTGTGTGGTTTGTCTGGGCAACATCTGCCGTTCCCCAATGGCCGAGATCCTGATCAGGGCAGAACTCGCTGCCGCCGGGCTGGCCGACCGGGTAAGCGTGCAGAGCGCGGGCACGGGCGACTGGCACCTCGGCGAGCGAATGGATCGCGGCGCTCGCGCTGAGCTGTCGCGGCGCGGGTTCGACGGGTCGGCGCACCGGGCTAGGCAGATCGCCCCCGACTGGCTCGATCGTTTCGACTTGCTGATCGCCATGGACCAGAGCAATCAAAGCGGCCTGCGGCGAATGGCGGCCGGGAAGTCCGCGGGGGGTTCAGGGGGGTCGTCCCCCCAGGCCAGCACCGACCTTGCCGACCGGATCAGGCTGCTGCGGTCGTTCGACCCGCAGGCACCCGACGGCGGCGAGGTGCCCGACCCGTACGGCGGCGGGCCTGACGAGTTCGCCGAGGTGTTCGAGCTGATCGCGGCCGCGGCCAAGGGCCTAGTCGGCGAGCTTGCCGCGATGTTCGCCGACCCCGGCGATGGCTGATCCCGACGCCCGTGCCTGTCTTGAGCATGCGACCGGAGTCGGCGTCCGCGAGTTCCTTGCCATCGGCGGCGGTCATGGGGCGGTTCACTACCGCGCCGTGCTCGCCGACGGGCGTGAGTTCTTCGTCAAGGCCGCGCCGGCGGGCTCGGCCGATGGCGGCGGTGCTCTGACCGCGGAAGCGACCGGGCTGCGCTGGCTCGGCGAGGCCGGCGTCGCCATGGTGCCCGAGGTATTTTTCATTTCGAAAGAAATCCTCGCCCTTCCCTGGCTGCCGCAGGCCAGTGCCGACCGGGCGGCTGCCGAGCGGTTCGGGCGCGACCTTGCCTTGCTGCACGCGGCGGGAGCCGACTCCTTCGGGGCGCCGTGGCCGGGTCACATCGCTAGCCTGCCGCTGCCGAACGACCAGGCGGCGTCCTGGCCGGCCTGGTACGCGGCGCACCGGTTGCTGCCTTACTGCAGGATCGGCCGCGACGCGGGCACGCTTGGATCAGCCGACGTCGCGCTGATCGAGTCGGTGGCCGACCGCATCGCCGATCTGGCCGGTCCCGCCGAACCGCCGAGCCGGATTCACGGCGACTGCTGGTCTGGCAACGTGCTCTGGTCGGGCGGCCAGGGCTGGCTGATCGATCCGGCGGCGCACGGCGGGCACAGGGAAACCGACCTGGCCATGCTGGCGTTGTTCGGTGCGCCGTACCTGGACCGGATTCTTGCCGCCTATCGCGAGGTCAGGCCGCTGGCGCAGGGGTGGCGTTCGCGGATACCGCTGCACCAGCTGCACCCGCTGCTCGTGCACGTGTGCTTGTTCGGTTCCGGCTACCGGGCCGAGGCGGTCGCGGCGGCGCGGGCGGCGCTAGGCGCTGGTTAGCCGGGCTTCCGGGGCTAGCGGCAACGCGAAGGCAAACGTCGCGCCCTGGCCGGGTACGGAGTCCACCCATACGGTGCCGTGGTGAGCCGCTACCATCGCCGAGACGATCGCCAGCCCAAGGCCGGTGCCTCCTGCCGTTCTGCTGCGGGCCCGGTCGGTGCGGTAAAACCGCTCGAACACGTGCTCCTGCTGGTCATCGGAGAGGCCAGGGCCCTGGTCAGTGACCTGGAGTATCACGGCGGGCTCGGTCGGATCGCCTGGTGCCCGTTCCGGCGGAAGCTTCGCCACCCTGATGGTGATGTCGATGGGGCTTCCTTTAGGAGTGTGCATCATCGCGTTGCTCATCAGGTTGCCGACCACCTGGCGCAGTCCGGCCTCGTCGCCGATGACCAGCGCGGCGTCTGGGCTGCCGACCGTGAGCGTGATGCCGCGGTCAGGCGCTATCACCCGAGCGTCGTGGAGCGCGTCCGCCGCGATCGCGAGCAGGTCGACGGTGCGGAAGTCGGGTGGACGCTGCTGGTCGAGACGGGCAAGGAGGAGCATGTCGTCGACAAGCAAACCCATGCGCTTGGCCTCCTGCTCCACTCGCTGTATGAGGTGGTCGAGATCGGGCTTACTCAGTCCGCTTATGGGGGCGTCGCCGTTGGCGGCCGCGGTCGCCTCGCCGCCCGCCGCCCCGCCGTTGATCGCCGCGGTTCCGCCGCGTTGCCTGTAGTACTCGGCATACCCCCTGATCGCGGTCAGCGGGGTGCGGAGTTCGTGACTTGCGTCGGCGACGAACCGCCGGATCCTGTCCTCTGACTGGCTCGCGGCGAGTGCCGAGCGGCGGGCTGCCTCCTCTGATCGCCTGGCGGCCTCCTCTGATGCGGAGCGGGCGCGGAACGCGGCCTCGATGTGGGCGAGCATCACGTTGATGGCCCGGCCAAGCCGTCCGACCTCGGTGCGGGGGTCCGCCTCAGGCACCCGCCTGGTCAGGTCGCCCGTCGCGATCTGGCCGGCCGTCCGCTCGATCTCGGTAAGCGGACGAAGGCTGGCCCTGACCACGGCGAACCCGATCACGGCAAGCCCGATCAGCAGCACGGCTCCGACGATGGCGTCGATGGTGGCGAGACGAGCGATCGAGCCGTCGATATTGCCCAGATCGACGCCGACAATCAGAGTGCCGTAATGGGTGATGTTCGGGTTGAAGAAATCCGGGTAGGGCGCCGCGGCCACGATCACTTCCCAGCGATCGTGGCTGTTCAGTCCGCGGACCGTGACCGGCCTGTTTTCGTGCGTCTTGACCCAGTCCTGGCTCACCGGCACGTCGGGAAGCGCTACCGTCAGCGGACTCGACCTCGACCGGTACGGCTGATGCAGTTGCTCGCCTTCAAGGCGCATCGCGGTGATGGAGCCCCCGCCCGCGGCCGCTATGGTGTTGGGCCTCAGCGAGCCTTGCTGAAAGGACAGCACCGCGAGGTTGAACTGCTGCCGCAAGTCCCTGTCTGCCCGTGACGCCAGGTAGTCGCGGAACGCGAACAGGCCGGTCACGCTGATGATCACCAGCCCGACCGCGACCAGCGCGAGCGTCGCTGCGATCAGCTTGACCCGCAGCGGGGTCCTGGCTGGTAGCTGCCGCAGCGACCGCCACGTTGCGCGGGATCGGGTGGTTTGAGCCATGCTTGTCCGCCGGCTACGGGGAGGGTAGGCGCATCACGTAGCCGACACCGCGCAAGGTGTGCAGCAGATGCGGCTCGGTAGCGTCGATCTTGCGGCGCAGCACGGAGACGTAGGACTCGACGATGCCGGTGTCGCCGCGAAAGTCGTAATCCCAGACATGGTCGAGTATCTGCATCTTGGACAGCACCCGGCCGGAGTTGCGCATGAAGTACCTGAGCAGCTTGAACTCGGTGGGCGACAGCTGGACCTGTGCGCCGTTGCGCCACACCTCGTGGCTGTCTTCGTCGAGTTCGAGATCGGCGAAGGAGAGCCTGGGCGACGGCTCGACCGCGCCGCCCTTGGTGCGCCTGAGCACCGCCTCGATCCTGGCGATCACTTCCTCCAGGCTGAACGGCTTGGTCACGTAGTCGTCGCCGCCGAGTGTCAGGCCGCGTACCTTGTCCTCGGTCGAGTCGCGCGCGGTGAGGAAGAGCACGGGAGTCCTCGTGCCGCCGCCCCTGAGCCGGTGCAGGACCTCGAATCCGTCCATGTCGGGAAGCATGACATCGAGCACGATCAGGTCCGGCCTGTGCCGCTGCGCTGCCTGAACGGCGTCGGTACCCGCCGCCGCCGTGACGACATCGAACCCGGCGTACCGCAGGCTTGCCGCCAGCAGTTCAAGGATGTTCGGTTCATCCTCGACGACCAGCAGCCTGGCCGTCGTCTGCTGGCGCTCACTGGCAGTAGTACTCATCTGACTATTATCGAACGCTTGCCTGAGTGTTACCTGAGGCCGTGCTGCAACACGGCTGAACCCCCTAGTTCTGGCTTGGGGGTTCAGCGCCGGGCTGACCTGGCTAGCCGCTCAGGGTGGAGCCGGAGATCAGGCCCTTCGGGATGCGGGTGCCGTCGTTGAGCGCCTTCGCCAGTTCGTCGAGCTTGGCGTTGTCGAGCAGCAGGGCGTCCTGGTTGTCGACGAAGTAGTTCGAGTCAGCGATCGGGACAGTCGTGGTGATCGGGTTCTTGAGCGCCAGCGCGACCTGTACCAACTGGTACAGGCTGGTGCCACTGTCCACGATCAGCGAGCCGGCCGCATTTGAGGCCGCCGGGAGTCCGCGGAACGGATTGAGTATGACCCCTGAGCTTGTCAGCTTGCGCAGCAGGGCGCGCAGGAAGACCCGCTGGTTCTGCACGCGCTGCAAGTCCTGGGTGGCGAAGGTGTGCCTGCTGCGCACGAAACCAAGTGCGTGCCCGCCGCTGAGCGTGTGGCATCCCTTGCTCAGATGCAGACCGGAACTCGGGTCGTCGAGCGGTGCCTTCAGGCAGACCCTGACGCCGCCGATCGCGTCGACGACGCGCACGAAGCCGCCGAAACCTATCCCCATGTAGTGGTCGATCCGCAGGTGGGTCAGGTTCTGCACGGTCTTGGCCAGCAGGGCGGGGCCGCCGAACGAGAACGCGGCGTTGATCTTGTTATCGCCGTAGCCTGGTATCGCCACCCACGAGTCGCGCGGGATGCTGATCAGCACCGGCCGGCCGCCGCCCGATGGCACGTGCACCACCATGATGGTGTCGGACCGCTGGCCGCCGATGCCGAAGCCGGTGGAGAATCGCCTGATCTGCTTGGCGGTCAGGCCCTGACGGCTGTCAGAGCCGGTGATCAGCCAGTTCGTGCCCTGCCCCTGCAGGGGCCTGCCGGCGTAGTCGACGAGCACGTTCTTCTTGACCAGCTTCGAGTCGAGGTAGAAGTACGTGGCGACGGTGCCGACGATCGCGAGCGACAGTATGACGATGAGCGAAAGCGCGATCGGGCGTGGCCGAAGGAAGCGCCGCCATCCGGGCAGGCCAGGTCCGCCAAGCCGGGCGCGCGGTGGACCGCCGCTGGTGCGGTGCGCGGGCTGCGACGGCCAGCCTCCACCGCCGTAACCAGGGCCGCCCGCGCCGCCTGGACCGGCCGGCTGCCCGGGGGAGTAAGGCGACCTGGCGCTGACGGGCTGAGTCAGCTGGTCAGGAGCACCTGCCGCGCCCGCCCCGCCGCGTACTGTGGGCGGCTGTGCGCCGCCTGCTTGATTCGCGCCCGCTCCGCCCGCCCCGTCACGGAACCAGTCGTCCGGCCAATCCGTCATGAGTACTGCCTCACCATCGCATCATGCCGACTCATCGTCTCTACTCCATGACGCCTCAGTGGCCAAAACGGCTGGGCCGTCCTGGCCGGATTCTTGTGCGCTGCCGTTCCACCATATGGTCAAGACGTCACTGCCCGATGACCCAAGATCCTGGGGATGCGCGGGATCGACCCCGGATTCGATCAGCGCCTTGGTTACCTCGTCGGCCCGGTCCGGTGGCAGGCAGAGCCGGCGCCTGGTGACGTCGACAAGCTCAGCCATCGTCGGGTAGTCGGGTCCTCCGCCTCTACGCCAGCGCTCGGCGCCGAACCGTACACCCATCGCGGCCAGAATCGCGAGCACGTCATCTGAGGTGGGCCGGTCCGGGCGAGCCAGGCCGTGGAACCTGCGCCACAGGTCGTTCAGCGAGCTGAGCGGGTGAGCGACGGTGATCTCGACGACAACCAGCCTGCGGGCGTGCGCGGTCAGGGCGCTCAGGAACGGCTCGATGTCTGGCACGTTGTAGAGCACGTGATGGCAGGCCACGAGGTCGGCGGCTGGCACCTGGCCGGCGCTGGCCGGCCAGGTGCCACGAAGGGTGACGACCGGCAGCCGGCGTGCCGCGGCCCGCTCGCCGAGCAGGTCGAGCATCTGCTGACTTGAGTCGACGGCGGTCAGCTTGGTCGTGCGCGGTGCGAGCGGCAGGCTGGCGGCGCCTGCGCCAGCGCCCACGTCAAGCACCGTGCCAGGCGGATCGAGTGCCGCCCATTCTCGCTCGAATGACCGGCCGGCCGGCTCGGCGCTGAGCTTGTCGGCGCGCCTGGCGAAAACCTGGGCTGGCAGCACCCACGGCGACTCGGTGACGCTGGCCATGATGTGCTCGGGAATCGCCCAGGCGGCGAGGTCATCGCGCCAGCGGCTGGTCAGTTCGGCTAGCATCAGTGGCTGGGCAACTTCACCACGGTGACGAAGAAGTCGTCGATCTGGCGCACCACTGTGAGGAAGCGTTCAAAGTCCACCGGCTTGGTGACGTAGGCGTTCGCATGTAGATCATAGCTGCGCAGCACGTCTTCTTCGGCATCTGACGTGGTTAGTATGACGACCGGTATCCGCTGCAGGTCGGCGTCAGACCTGATATGAGCCAGCACTTCGTGACCGTCCATTCTCGGCAGGTTGAGGTCGAGAAGGATCAGGTCAGGGCGCGGAGCGTCGGCATAATCGGCCTCCCTGCGCAAGAACTGCAGCGCCTTAACCCCGTCGTTCACCACGCTGAGGTGGTTGCGCACCTTGTTCTCCGCGAACGCCTCCCTGGTGATCAGGACGTCGCCGGGATCGTCCTCAACCAGCAGCACGTGGATCATGACTCCAGCCTCGTCAGGCGCCATCGGCCACGACCTGGCGCGTTGTCGTTGTGGGCAGCGTCCATTTGATCGTCGTTCCCTGCGTACCTGCGGCGGAGTCTTCGACCCAGATCTTGCCGCCATGGAAGTCGACGATCTTCCTGCACAGCGCCAGGCCGATGCCAGTCCCTGGGTACGCGTCGCGCGGATGCAACCGCTGGAATATCACGAAAACCCGCTCCCGGTAGGCGGGTTCGATCCCGATTCCATTGTCCTGGCAGGCGAACTCCCATTCGCCGCCGTTCTCCTGGGCCGTGAACCTGATCGCGGGGGGCACGTCGACGCGGCGGAACTTGATCGAGTTGCCCATCAGGTTCGCGAAAAGCTGGATCAGCAAGGTCCGGTCGCCGGTGATGACGGGCAATCTGTCGACGGTAATCGTGGCGTCGCTGTCCTCGACCGCGGCTTCGAGTTCAGACACGGCTTGGCCGGCCACTTCGTTGAGATCGACTGGGCGGAAGTGAGCGCCAGGCTGGCCGACGCGGGAGAACGCGAGCAAGTCGTTGATCAGGCCTTGCATGCGCTTGGCGCCGTCGACCGCGTAGGCGATGTACTGTCTGGCTCGCTCGTCGAGCTGGTCGGCATACCTGGAGTCGAGCATCTGGCAGAAGCTCGCCACCTTGCGCAACGGTTCCTGCAGGTCATGGGACGCGACGTAGGCGAATTGCTCAAGCTCCCTGTTGGACCGCTGCAACTCAGATGCCTTGAAAGAAATGTCGTCGAGGCTGAGTATCAGCTGGCGTCGCATCGCTTCGACGTCGGCGGCCAGCTCCATGATCTCGCGCGGCCCGGTGAGGTCGACCTTGTGGTTAAGGTCGCCTGAGGCGACCGTCTGTGCCTCGCGCCGCATCGACGCGAGCGGCCGCCTTACCCAGGCGTTCAGCGCGATCCCGGCGACGACGGCGGTCAGGAGCAGCAGCGCCCCGATAGCCGATGCTTCCGCGATCGTGGCGTCCGTAGCCGTGTGCAGCCGGCCCAGCGCCGCCGTCCGCTCCGCCGTGGCGTCCTTGTTGAACGCTGCCAGGGCTTCGCGGAAGCCGTCGAAGTCCTGCTTGCCAGCGACCTGCTGGGGCAACGGCACCGATTTGCCGAGCTGCGCGGCGTTAATGGCAGGTACGGCATAGTCGGCGTGCCAGCGGTTGGCCTGGTCGACGACGGAATTCAGGTCGGCTCGCAACGCCGGGTACGGTGCGATCAGGTTCCGCAGCGCGGATACGTCGCCTGGTTCGGCGGCCAGGCCAGCGTAGTAAGGCTGCAGGAACGAGCGCTGGCGCGTCAGCGCGTAGCCGCGCACCCCTGTCTCTTCGTTGATCAGGGCGTTATTGAGGTAGCTGCTGAAGCGAAGCGCCGGGTCGAGGCGGTTGACCTCCAGGTTGACCGCGTTCACCGTGCTCGCGAGGCCCAGGCCGAATGCGACGCCCGCGGCCGCGAACAACACAGCGGCTATCGCGAACGCGTAGCCGAGCCTGCGCGTGAGCGACCACGTGCGAGGGCTGATGGTTGGCCGCGTCCTCGCCCAGATCCTGGCCGCGGCCTCGGTTCTGGACGCCGTCGCGGCGCCCGCGGGAGGGGTATCGGTCACTGGCGCCGTCCGACGACCAGAACGGCGATGTCGTCGGCAAGCGCTTGGCCGTTGAGCCGCTCCACCTGCTTGACCAGCGCATCGGGTAGCGATTCAGGGAATCCTGGCAAGGCACTGTCGGCGCCCGACTCGGTGACCAGCTCAACAAGCCCTTCACAGCCGAGTATCTCTCTGCCGGGGCCGCCGCGACCTTCGATCAGGCCGTCCGTGTACAGCATCAGCGACCAGTCCTGGCCAAGCGAAAACGCGATGCCGGGCCAGTCAACGTCGAACAGCCCAAGCGGCGGCCCTGGACGCTCGTTCGTGAGCAATCGCGGAGCCTTGCCAAGGATGACGGGCGGTGGGTGACCTGCCAGCCGCAGGTTGCCCGCGCCGGTGGCCGCGTTCAGGCTCACCATCGCGACGGTGGCGAATACCTCTTTTCTGTGCCGCTCGTGCTCGAGTACCTCTTGGAGGCAGGCCAGCGTCTGGTGGGGTTCGCGGCCGGACAGCACGAGGGTTCGCCAGGCGACTCGAAGGCACACGCCTAGCGCCGCCTCGTCAGGGCCATGACCGGCGACGTCGCCGATCAGCGCGTGCAGTGTGCCGTCGCTCAGCTCGATCAGGTCGTAGAAATCGCCGCCGAGCAACGCCTGATCCCGGCCGGGCCGGTAGCTGAGCGCGTGGTAGAGGCTCGGGTCGTTCAGTATCGGCACGGGCAGCAGTCCGCGCTCAAGCCTGGCGTACTCGGCCTGGCGGATCGCGGCTTCGTGCAGCTGACGCGCTGACTCGTCGGCTCGCTTCCGCTCGATCGCGTACCTGATGCACCGGCCGAGCATGGTGCCGTCGACTTGGCCCTTCACCAGGTAGTCCTGCGCGCCGGCGGTGACCGCCGCGACACCGAGCGATTCATCGTTCGCGCTGGTCAGCACCAGGACGGCGGCGTCGGGAGCCAGCTCAAGCACTCGGCGAAGTCCGTCGAAGCCCTCAGAGTCGGGAAGACCGAGGTCAAGAAGCACGCACGACGGCGCTTTCGCAAGCTCGGGCACCGCCGCGCCAATGCTCTGCGTCCAGGTCAGCGAGACCTCAAGTCCCGCATCATTCAAGAGCTCCGTGGTCAGCAGCGAGTCAGCCTCGTCGTCTTCGATCAGGAGCACGGAAACCACCTGCGCGGTGGCTTCATTCGCCGTTCCAATACGGAACATACTGCAGTTTCCTCGCATGCTGTCGCCGGTCAGCCCATCGACCCGGAGCATACTCGCGGACAACAGGAAAGCGGCTCGTCCGGCTAGCAAATCGGTGCCGCCGAAGGCGCCGACGAGGCCGTGGCCGGCCGCACGGCCGTTCACTGCTCGATGTACTCCTCGATCGTCTCGCGCTCGGCCGGCTCGCCGATCGGCCGGGTCGGGTCATCGGCGGACGGTCGCTCGGCCGGTCTCTTAGCGGAAGGCTCAGCAGGCCTCGAAGTCGCGAGCTGGCTCTGCCTGCGGCGATTGAACCTCGCGCTATCCGCGGAGCTGCGCACGATGACGGTGCGCCGGAGCCAGTCACGGTTGCGTCGCTCAAGCAGCAGCCCGGCCGCGCCAGTGGCCATCAAGATCCAGCCGACCACCTGGAGGTTCAGGAACCCTGGGCTGGCGGTGACGGCGAAGGCGAAGATTGCCCCAATCGCGATGACGGTAAGGCTGGTGGCCCTGTTCATAGCATTTGTCCCTTCCCGGATAGGGGAGTCATAACCCGCTGTCGCGCCTGCCGCCTTGCCCGAGCAGGTCGGCCAGTGGCACTCTGGCGGCGTCATCTCTGGCTAGGTCGGCGGTGAATGACTCGAACGCTCTCATGCCGCGCGCCACCGCTGCGACGAGCTGGCCCTTGCATCGATCCCGCCGCTCTTTGCCTAGGTTCGTCCACAGGGCGATGCCGCCGCGGACGATGAAGATCAGGCCCACGATCCGGTAGTTGACGAACGCCAGGTGGCCGCTGACGGCAAACAGCAAGATGCCGCCGAGTGCCACCCAGGCCAAAGCCCTCATCGGTAACTCGCCACCGTGCCTGTCTGGTAGCGATTGGTTACCACCTGTACCACCGGCGCGAGCTCTCAGTGCCGCGCAGCACGAAGCCGAGCAGCCAAAGCACGAGCAGGATTAGCGCGATCCACCACAAGACGTGCAGGGCGAATCCCAACCCGAACAGGAGCACCGCGAGAAGCAGCACCGCGATGATGATGGCCATTTCTGCTCCTTCCGTTCGCGTTAGTTCAAACACTGCCCAAATGGCCAGGCTTAAACATTTGGCCGGGTCGCCTGGACCGGGCGCTGCCGCGGTCAGCGGTTGGCTTGCGACAGCCAGGAGCCGCATTTCGGCGTTGCGACGTTGGCCACTCCGAGTGAGTGATAGCCAGCGACAGCGCGGCACCGGTTGGCCGACGAGCTCTGGCCACTCACAGCGAGGACGGCCACCAGCAGACTAAGCATGATAAAAGGTATGAAAGCCGCATTAACGAATCGGTGTCGTTGGGTGGTCGTTCGATGATGGCGCCGCCGATAGCGGCGGCGCAGTCCCGCCATCGGCTCCGTGAGCCAGCGCCAGGGTCGCGCCTCGATCGTCTCGATCGCTGGGAGCCGCTCATCCTTCGTCAGCGTGCTGAAGATCGTGAACATCGACGCCAGTCTCGGCTCGCGTGCGCGCAGCTGCCGCTCGATCGCCTCGAGTGCGCGGCACTGGTGCGCGGTCAAACTCATGATGTCTCCAGTCACTGTCGCCCGTTCATCTGTGCATCTATCAGCTGACCTGGAAACTTCGGCTCAAACCGAGTTGGCTCGAGGCGCCGGGTTGGCACCGGTTGGCGCCGGGTTGGTGCCGGGTTGGCGCCGTGGCGCGGCAGTGGCCGGAGCCTTGGCGATGGCTCGCAGTGAGGGTTGCGAGTGTCTTTGTGTTTATGTCGGGTACCTGCAGGTAGCTTTCTGACTTGACTTTGAGCGCCGCGGCCGCCCCGCTTCGGGGGCCCGCGACCACGCGATTTTCCTGGCGATCCTGACGATCGCCAACCGCCTATCGGGAGGCTTCATGCGTATTGGTGCGATCCTGCTTGTCATCTGGCTGATAATCGGTGCTATTGCCGGAGCGCAGCGCGGCTACTACAAAGGATCAAGTTCGTGTGCCAGGGCCGGCACCATCGTGGTGACGGTCTTGGCTGGCCCGCTGAACTACGTTGGCGCTAACCCGAAGGTGAAGTGCCACGTGCCGCAGCCAAGCAAGTGATACGGAGGCTCTGTTGCTACACCCGCAGGAGGCGCTCAAGACCTTGCTCGATGGCAACGAGCGGTGGGTGCGGGGTGAGCTTGTGCATCCTCGCCAGACGGTCGAGCGGCGGCGTGAAGTTGCCTCGCATCAAGAGCCGTTCGCTGTCGTCTTCTCCTGCATTGACTCGAGGGTTCCTCCAGAGATCATCTTCGACTGCGGGCTCGGTGACATGTTCGTCGTCAGGACCGGAGGTGAAGCACTTGACGACATGATCGTGCTCGGCAGCCCCGAGTTCGGGCCAAGCGGTTACGCGTCGGCCAGGCTGATCATGGTCCTCGGCCATCAGCGCTGCGGCGCGATCACCGCGGCGATCGAGTCCATCCAGACTGGAGTTCCAGCACCAGGCCACATCACGGCGGTAGTCGATGCGCTCCGTCCTGCCTACGATGCGGCGGTAGGCGAGCCTGGCGACCTGGTCGAGAACATGGTCAGGGCTCAGGTCAGGCTCACCGTCGACACGCTGAAGGCCGACCCGCTGCTCGCCAAGCTCGTTGCCGACGATGGCCTGCTGATCGTGGGCGCCAGATACGACCTCGACTCAGGCGCGGTCGAGTTGATCGCCTGAACTGCACGAGATTAGCTGATGGCCCTGCCGGTAAGCGGACAGTCGCCACATATGCCGCCATTGTCAACGCGGTAGTACAGGCAGCAGCTACGGCGGACGAATGCGGGCTCCCCCAAGCCGATGGCGCCAGCGCCGCGCAGCAGCGGATGGTCGAGCGCCTGCCCGGCCAGGAACCGCCAGCCAGCCGCGATTCTGTCGTCGGCCAGCCGCAGGGCGCCGACCAGCGCGGAAGCCGCGTTGTCGCGAAGCAGGCTCGCTGGTATTCCGGCGCGAGCGCGCAAGGCGACCGCCAGCGGCCGCAGGTGCTCGTCGAATGACTGCGTCAGCACCAGTCCGATCAGCGCATCGGCCGGCCCCAGCCAGCCTGCTCCTGCCACGATGCCAAGCTGCACGACCTCGGCGTCGGGCCGCCGCCAGCTGAGCCTGGCTGTCGGCACGGCAGGAACGCACCCCTTGGTGACCAGGCAGCCGATCTGAGGGGAGAGCAGCCGCGCCGCATACCCCTGGAATAGCAGCGAGGCCGCGACGCGCCGCTCGCACCCGCCAAGCCTGGCCACCGTGTCATCGAGCATCGCATCGAGCGCGCTGCTCCCGTTCACCGCATAGAGCAGTCCGACCGGCTGCCACCCGGCCTCAAACGGACGGGGGTCCGCCAGCCGGAAGAACAGGCCGAGTCCGGCTGCCGCCGCGAGCGCTGCTGCGACCTCGCCGGGCGCTGCTGGCTTCAGATGCTGGCCTGTCACTGTGGTCCGCCGCCGTTGTCGTCGCCGTAATTCGCGTGTCAGCCGATGGCGCCGGCTGGCAGCAGAGCGTGGACACCCCATGACTCGTTAGCTACCTGGGTGACACGCAGGTCGAGCACAGGGCTGGCGAGCGCGAGCGTCTCCGCCTTGGGCAGGCCGTACACCGGTCCCATCCACGCCAGCATCGCCTCGAGCGCGTCGTACATCGCGGTGTTGAGGTCGGGGCTGAACCCGAAGGTGATCCATCCGGCCGGGGTCTCCGCGTGCACTCCGCGGACCGGTCCGCCGGTGACGATGTCGAGCTGAAGCTCTGTGGTCATGCCGCACTCGACGGCCGTCCCCGCCACCTCGCCATCCCCTTGGGCAGCGTGCCCGTCGCCGATGCTGAGCAGCGCGCCTGGCAAGGTCACCGGCAGGTATAGCACTGACCCGGCGACGAGTTCCTTGCAGTCGATGTTTCCGCCGCCTACCGCGCGGGGCGGGACGGTCGAGTGCTCGCCAGGCTCGTCCCAGGCCAGACCAGCGACGCCGTGGAACGGCGCGATCGTGACCTGGTGGCCGTGATTGTCGGTAGCCACGCCGCCATCGGCGTCGATCTGCCAGAGCAGCCAGGCGGGCGGGCCTTCGTGCAAACCGAGACGCCTGGTCAGGGGTGTATCGCGAGCAGCTGCCACGGTCCAGCCCCAGTCGTCAGGCCGCAAGGAGACAAACCTGACCGCCAGCACGTCGCCGGGCATCGCCCCGCGCACCGCGATCGGGCCGGTCAGGCAGTGCCCGCGACGCTGACTGCTCATCACAGGTACCGTTTCGCCCGGCACTCGCTGTCGCTCCAGGTGCCCAGCCGCGTCGAGCGAGCGAACCACGACCGTCGCACCCGGCTCCACGGTCAGCACGGGCGCCAGGTCGCGACAGAATACGTCCGCCGTGGTCGAAGGCGAGGGCTCAAGATAATGACGGCTCATAGTGCGATCTTGCTTGGCCAGGACCAGTTAGGGCAAACGCCCCGCCCACCGCGGCGTTCTCGCCGCACCCAGCCCTGGGGGTTTCGCCCCCTTCCCGCTGGTCTGACTGGGTGGCTTCCTGGCCGGTGGATGGCGGAGGATTGCCTGGCGCGTGGCGGATGACTTGCGTGTTCCGGAGACTTCCCGTGCTGGTCACGGAAGGCTTCCGGGTGAATCACGAATGATTGTCATGTTACGGATAGTTTTCCGGGTTATAACACGAAAAACATCCGTGGCCCGAAAACTCTCCGACGTATCACTGTGCGGCGAGCAGAATTGCGCACAAAGCGGCACTCTTTATCAGGCCGTGCCCTCGGGCGGAAAGCCGCGACCCGGTGCCAAGCCCAGCTCGGGTCATGATCATGTAGTCTTTTCCGTCGAGGTAGCCTTTTCCGCAAATAGAGCGGAAAACACTACTCCGACGGAAAACTCTACGTCACGATTTTACGCTCTGCCTCAATCGCCGCACCAGTCACAGTTGATCATGCCGGCGTCGCCGATGTGCAGGACGAACCCAGCCGCGCAGCTACGTCAAATCGCCCGAACCGGGCAATCCGCCACCCAAGCCGCGCGACCCTCGCGATGGATCCGGCAATCCATGTCCATGGCTTGACTGAGCGCGCACCAACTTGAGCCAACTCAGGTGTCACGCGGTCATCTTTCCGTGACGCGGCAAGCATCCGCGGTGCCCACGGCGACTTTCCGCCCGGTCATCCACCGCGCCAGGAACGCCGCACCCTGAACACCAGCGGCGGAGCTGGAGTCCTTTGCCAAATGCAAGATGGGAGCGCCCGGCGCGGACGCTCCCATCTCGAGCGGCCCGTCCTAGGTAACGAATTATCTAAAAGCGATTCCGAGAATAATTCATATACGAGCCTAATAACGTGAATGGCTTAGTCAAGTGACAAAATTGTCATGTTCGGCCGGGTACCCCCTTGACAGAGGCTTAGTTCACATCTTGAATCAAGGTTTGAACATAGTAGACAGGAGGTCCATCCGATGAAGGCCACCTGGCCGGCGACCCCGGCCGACCCAGGTCACAGGCGGCTGATCGCCGCGTTTGCGGCAGTCTTAGCCGCCTTATCGGTATCCACTGCGATCGCCATCGCGCTCAGCCAGCCGGTGGCGGCGACCACGGTGCCTGGTCCGCCGTCAGGCTGGACCACGGTATTCAGCGACAGTTTCGCCGGCGCCGCCGGCTCGCCTGTGTCCTCGGCCAACTGGAAATACGACACTGGCCCAGGCTCAAGCTTCGGCACTGGCGAGATCGAGACGATGACGAACTCGACGAACAATGTCTTCCTCGACGGCAATGGCCACCTAGTGATCAAGGCGATCAACTCAGGCGGCTCATGGACCTCGGGCCGCATCCAGACCAACACGGCCAATGTGGGCGCGCCCGCTGGGGGAGAACTCGAAGTCACCGCTTCGATCGAGCAGCCGAACCCTAGCTCGGGCCTGGGCTACTGGCCGGCGTTCTGGATGCTCGGCCCAGGCACCTGGCCGTCGACCGGCGAGATCGACATACTCGAGGACGTCAACGCGCTTTCCGACCACTCGGGTACGTTCCATTGCGGCGTCGACCCCGGCGGGCCGTGCAACGAAACCACCGGCATCGGCAGCGGCCTGAAGGCCTGTTCAGGCTGCCAGACCGGTTTCCACACCTACACGGTGATCGTGAACCGCACGAACACATCGGCGGAGTCGATCACCTGGTACCTGGACGGCACCCAGTTCTTCCAGGTCAACGAGAGCCAAGTGCCAGTAGCGACCTGGCAGGCAGCCATCGATCACAATTTCTCGGTCATCTTCGACCTCGCGATGGGCGGCGGCTTCCCGAACGGCGTCTGCGGCTGCACGACCCCGACAAGCTCGACGACCTCGGGCGCGACGATGACGGTGGCCTACGTGGCCGCGTACGAGACCACGGGCGGCAGCCCGTCGCCGAGCCCGTCGCCGAGCCCGAGTTCATCATCGCCAGGCGGCGGTACGTCCTGCACGACGACGGCAACCGCCAACATCTCGGCTGACTGCTTCAGCTCGAGCAAGGGGACGATCGCCGTCCAGGCAGCGACCGGAGACACCAACCCCTCTGGCGTTGACGGCAACCAGGCCGCCCAGCTCATCAACGGCGACTACCTGGAGTACAGCAATATCAACTTCGGCTCTACCGGGTCGACCCAGTTCGACGCCAGAGTGGCATCGGGCGCCGCCGGCGGCGTGAGCGGGCTGGTCGAGGTGGTGCTCGATAACCCGTCGAACTCGCCTGTGGGCTCGTTCGCCGTAGGCAACACCGGCGGCTGGACTACCTGGAAGACGGTCCCGGCGAACATTTCCAAGGTGACCGGCACTCATAACGTCTACCTGGAGTTCTCATCGGGCGCTGGGGGCAATCCGCCGTACGTCAGCCTGCATTACTTCAACTTCCCGGCTTCATAAGGAAAGGAACGGCGCGCCCGTGCCCCGCTCAGATCCGGATCTGAGCGGGCGCGGGCTCTCCGCTACCCTTGGTGTCCCAGCCGCGTGGATCGCCGGTGATGGGAGCAGCCTTATGACTGAACTAGCCGGGAAATGGCCGGTCGAGGACGGCGTGCTCAGCCTCGGCGACTTCGAGGTCGAGCGAGGCGGGGTGATCAGCGACGCCAGGCTCGTATGGCAGTCACACGGGACGCTGAATCAGTCGCGAGACAACGTGATCGTCTACCCGTGCAGCTACTGCGCCACGCACGAGGAGCTCGCCTGGCTGATCGGGCCGGACGGGGTACTCGATCCGACCCGCTGGTTCATCGTGATCCCCGACATGTTCTCTGGCGGCCTGTCTTCTGGCGCGGCCACTACACCCGGCTTTCCCGCGATCGTGACGATGGCCGACAACGTACGCGCCCAGCACCGGCTGCTCACCGAGCATTTCGGGGTGACCAGTATCGCCGCCGCGTATGGCTTCTCGATGGGCGCGGGACAGTCCTACCACTGGGCGGCGCTCTATCCGGACATGGTGGAGCGGGCCATCATCGTCTGCGGCAGCGCGAGGACATCCATTCACAACAAGGTGTTCCTGTCCAGCCTGCTGCGCACCCTGGAGGCGGCGCCGCAGTACCTGGGAGACGGTAAGTTCAGCGCCGAGCCGGCGGCGGCGCTCCGCGCGTTCGGGCACATCTACGCCGGATGGGGCCTGAGCCAGGACTTCTACCGCGAACGCCTGCATGAGACCGCGCTCGGCTACCCCGACCTCGACACGTTCCTGGCGACCGAGTGGGAGGCCGGGTTCGCTGACCTCCGGGCGGCGAACATCTACGCGCAGGCGATCACCTGGACCGAAGCCGATATCAGCGCAGGCGGCCGGTTCGGAGGTGACCTGCCGGCGGCGCTCGCCGCCATCACCGCGCGGGTACTGCTCATGCCGAGCGCGACTGACCTGTACTTCCGGGTGGCCGACAACGAGGCTGAGCTTGCCCACTTGCGCCGCGGCGAGCTCGCGACGATCCCGAGCATCTGGGGCCACAGGGCTGGCAGCCCGGAAGGCATCCCAGCCGACCTGAAGTTTCTGACCAGCCAGGTCCACTCCTGGCTTGACCGCTGATCCGCTGATCACGAGGAGGGTCGATGAAGGTATGCGTGACCGGGGCTAGCGGGCGGGCAGGCCGGGCCGTCGTCGCCGATCTGCTTGACCACGGGCATCACGTGCTCGGCGCCGACGTGGCGCCGCGGCCGGCGGAATTCGGCGCCTGGTTCGTCCGCGCCGACCTTACCGACTACGGCCAGGCCGTCGAGGTCCTGACTGGCGTCGAGGCGGTCATCCACCTGGCTAACATTCCCGCGCCCAACCTGCGCACCCCGGCCGTGACGTTCAACGATAACGTCACGATGAACTTCAACGTCTTTCACGCGGCCACGCGGACTGGATTGCGGCGCGTGGTCTGGGCGTCAAGCGAGACCACGATCGGGCTGCCGTTTGATACCCCGCCCCGGTACGCGCCAATCGACGAGGATCACTACCCGTTCCCGACCTCGACGTACGCGCTGTCGAAGGTGACTAGCGAGACGATGGCCGCGCACATCGCGCAGTGGTCAGGCCTGCCATTCGTCGCGCTGCGCTTTTCGAACATTCTCGGTCCCGCCGACTACCAGGAGTTCCCTTCGTACTGGGATGACCCGATGGAGCGGAAGTGGAACCTGTGGGGCTACATCGACGAGCGGGACGCCGCGAAGGCCTGCCGCCTTGCGCTGGACGCTGACGTCAGCGGCAGTGACGCCTTCATCATCGCCGCCGCCGACACTGTGATGACCCGCCCATCGGCCGATCTCATGCGAGAGGTCTTTCCCGACGTCCCGCTCAGGGCTGAGGTCGCCGGCAACGACACGCTGCTGTCGATCGATCGCGCCAGGCGGGTACTCGGCTTCGAGCCCTCGCACTCGTGGCGCGACCACGTGCCCGCCGCCTGAACTCATCGAGTGGGGGTACCCCCGGCTTCTGACGACAACGGATGAATTGATCTACTTCCCCGTGTGGGTTTGATCGCGGCGTTCGGGCCGATTTGGATCCTGACGGTCGCGGGATACCTCGCGCGCCGCTGGCGGCTGCTTGCCGAGAACGGGGCCGTCGTTCTTGGGCAGTTCCTCTTCCACATCGCGATACCAGCGGCGTTGTTCGTGACGCTCGCCAAGACGCCGCTGTCGGGGTTCGCGTTGCGACCACTGGCCGCGTTCGCGGCGAGTACCGCGGTAGTGATCGGCGTCGGCTGGTACGGTGCGGGCCGATGGTTCGGCCGCAAGCTAGGCGAGCGCGCCATCTGGGGGATGGCCGCTGGCTACGTGAACTCGGCGAACCTCGGCATTCCGATCGCGCTGCAGGTGCTCGGCAATCTGTCGTTCTTGATCGAGGTCGTGCTGTTGCAGGTGCTCATCGTGACGCCGATGATCCTGATCGTGCTCGACAGGCACGACGACGCGGCTGGCCGTGTGCGGCTGAGCAGAATCGCCACTTTGCCCGTCCGCAACCCTGTGATACTCGCGTCGGCGCTCGGCGTGATCGCGTCGGCGACCGGCTTCCATCCACCTGTCATCGTCGCGGCGACGCTGACCTTGCTGGCCGGAGCGGCAGTGCCGACCGCGCTGGTCGCGCTCGGGGCGTCGCTGTACCGGGAGCCAAAGGCTGAGACGGCGGGGGAGAGCGAGACCTCCAGGCCAGCACGCCGGGTGGCGGCCACCGAGATCGCGGTGATCACCGTGCTCAAGATTGCTGTCCAGCCGGCGATCGCGTTCGCGATCGGCGCGTTCGCGCTGAGGCTACCCCATGCCCAGCTTCTCGCCGTTGTGATCTGCGCTGGGTTGCCGACGGCTCAGAACGCGTTCGTTTACGCACAGCACTACCGCACCGCGCAGACGCTGGCCGGCCGGGCGGTCCTGTTCACCACCACGCTGTCGATGGCGACCTTGGCGGCCGCGGCGGCGTTGCTGCACGGCAGGTAGCCGAGCGCGCTTACCCGTCGGCGTCCGAGCGCTCGCCAAGGTCCCAGAACAACCCGGCCATAAGCTGCAGTGCCTGCCGGGCGAGCGGCGCGAGCAGGTGCTCATCCGGCGCGTGCTGCGCGCATGCCGGGTAGGAGTGCGGCACCCAGATCGTCGGCATGCCGAGTTCGTCGGTGAACACGTCGTTTGGCAAGCTTCCGCCGAGATTCGGCAGCAAGGCGGGAGCTGCCCCCGCCGTTTTCTCCAATGAATTAAGCGCGAAGCGCACCCAGGGATCGTCCGGATCTGTGCGCGATGCGTGCATGACCTTGCCTGCTTCGATGGCCACCATTGAGTACCCGTGATCGTCCAGGTGCGCGCGCAGCGACTGGCACAGGCCAGCGATGTCGGTGCCTACCACGAACCTGAGCTGACAGTACGCGTGCGCGGTCCCTGGGATCGCGTTGATCGGCGTATCAGGGTTGCCTGCCGCGAGCGACAGCACCTCGAGGCTGTTCCAGCCGATCAGCCGCTCAGCCGGGCTGAGCCCAGGTTCGCCCCAGTCGGCGTCGACGTCAGGGTCGTCCTGGCCCCCGCCGACACCGATGCCGTCGATCGCGGCCTTGACGTTGGCCGGTATCGGCGGTGGGCGCAGCCCAGGCACCAGCAGCCTGCCGCTCCCGTCCACCAGGCAGGCGACGGCGTTAGCCAAGACCGTCGCCGGGTTGCGCAGCAGACCGCCCCAGTTGCCCGAGTGATAGGCGCGCTCCCTGAGCGCCGCGCGCAGCGTGAACCAAGCCGCGCCGCGCGTGCCAAGGAACACCGTGGGCCGGTCAGCGGCGATCCGCGGCCCGTCAGAACCGACAAGCACGTTGGCGGCTAGTTCGCCGCGATGCTCAGCGCAGAATTCCCGCAGGCCGGGTGAGCCTGATTCTTCGCCCGTCTCGATCAAGATCTTGAGGTTGAAGCCCAGACGTCCCTGCCTGGCCTTGATCACGTGCTCGAGCGAGGCCAGGTTAATGGTGTGCTGACCCTTGTTGTCGGCCGTTCCCCTGCCGTACCAGCGATCGCCCTCGATGGTGACCAGCCAGGGATCAAGGCCTTCTCGCCACCGATGCTCTTCGCCGAGCACGACGTCGGCGTGCCCGTAGGTCAGCACCGTGGGCAGGCCGGGGTCTTCGTCGCGCCGGGCGAGCAGTAGCGGACCGCCGGTCGGATCGGGGTTGTCGAGTACGTGCGCCTGCGCGCCGAGTCGGTGCGCCACAGGGGCGATCTCGCGCTCCAGGTACTCACGCAAGGCTTCCGGGAGCGGCCTGGCCTGGCTCTCCGTGCGGTAGCTGACCCGTCGGCTCAGGTCATCGAGAAAAGCTCCGGAATCGAAATAATCCGTCGCGTACTCGATAGCGGCTGCCCTAGTCACGTTCCCAGTCGATCACCGTTCCCCGCCTCTTGTCACGTTCGCGTGGAACGTCAGGGCGGTCCAGGCGCCTAGGCAGACGCGATCGCCGTCGTGTAGCGGGACCGGCTTGCCCGACTCGATCTCGCGGCCGTTGACCAGCGTGCCGTTGTATACGCTGCGCCGCCCGATCCGCATCTGCGGACCCTTGAGTTCGAAGCGCCGTTGCGGGCAGTGGCTGGGGAATTCGATTGATGCCGCATCTGCGCCGCCGCCTGCGATCACGCTGTCGAAGTAGCCACCGCCGCACCTAATGAACACGGCGGCCCGGAAGTGGACGAATCGGGCGGTTGCAGTAGGGTTCTGCGTTATCTGGCAGGTCCGGCAGCAGACTGTAGGACCGACACCACTTCTACCGAGGTGCCAATGACGAGGGAACTGGTCGGCAAGACCGCGGTAGTTACCGGTACGGCGCACGGCATCGGCGCTGCGATTGCCGACGCTCTCCGCGGCGATGGCGCGGATGTTTACGGGGTCGACAAGGACGCCGTCGATTTGACCGACGCGGCCGCGGTGCGGCAGTTCTTCGCTGGCATTGGTGGCACCGACATCCTGGTCAACAATGCGGGCGGGGTATGCGGGCAGGTTGGCATCCCGCTCGAAGAGGTGTCGGACGCCGATTGGCGCGCCGTCATCGACGCCAATCTGACTACCGCATTCCACTGCACCCGCGCGGTCGTGCCCGCGATGAAGCAGCGCGGATGGGGGCGCATCGTGAACATCTCGTCAGCCGCCGGCCTCACCGTGAGCAAGACGGGAATACAGGCGTACGCCAGCGCGAAGGCCGCCCAGATCGGTTTCACCAGGCAGATGGCTCACGAGCTCGGGCCGTTCGGCATCACCGTCAACTGCATAGCGCCCGGCTTCATCTTGTCGAACCCGACAACCGAGCGGCAATGGGAGAGCTACGGCCCTGACGGGCAGCGCGACCTCGTCAACGGCATCGCCATGCGGCGGCTCGGCGATCCGGCTGACATCGCCAACGGCGTTCGGTTCTTCGCCGCGACCCGGTCATCCTGGGTCACCGGGCAGACGATAGCGATTGACGGCGGCAGTGCCCTCCTTTGACAGCGACGAGGCCCGGGCATGGGAGCAGCTATGGCGCGTGCTCGCGGCTGGCCCGCGTGCTCGGGAAGACCTTTTCGGCGTATTGTCAAGGAAAACTCGTCGAGGTCCGAGTTGTCGCTAATCCTAGGCGCTCGGATTCTGCTAGAGGTAATAAGTTAGTCGTCTGCAACGGCCTCGCTTATCGCAACTATTGGATAAGCTGATCAATCTGTGCGGTGTGCTGACTTTTAAATCTCTGGTGGAGATCGGTATGATTGGCTCAGGTGTAGCGCGGGCGTGGGCAGTCGCCTCCGCCGCGATCGTCGTGCTCGGCGCGGGAGCAGCGCAGGCCGGGAGCGCCAGCGCGGCGGTGGCTGGCGGGCACCGCCCCGTCGTCGCTGAGGTCAGGCAGATGCATCCCGATGGCCTCGGCCAGCAGTGCTTCTTCTCATTCCCTGCCTGCAGCAGCGCTGACCCCACGGTGACCTTCGTCATGGCGAGCCAGGGTGACTCGACCGGCTGCACGTTCATGCAGGACACATCCTGGGGCGACGGTACGGCCGACACGGTCAAGACTTACTCGGGCGGCCAGGGCGGGATCGCGCTCACGACGTTCACCCACACCTACGCGAGCCCTAACACGTTCCAGATCAGCTACACGATCAACGTGATTGTCAACAACTCGCAGAACGGCTGCGTGGGCGGTACCGGCGACCTGCAGTTCACGCTACCGGTGCCGCCCGTGCTCGCCTGCCAGGCCTCGCAGGTCACCGTGCCGGCGACGACCCCGGCTCTGCCACCGTCGGGCCGCGGCGTAGGAATCAGTTACGGCCCGCTCTCGCTGGCATTTACGCCGGGAGTAACGGGCAAAGGGGCGCAGTGCACCATGCAGCCCGCAGCGGGCTCGCTGCCTGTCGATCTCACCATCCCGGGGGTGACGACGCCGATTCCGCTCGGGCAGACGGAGATTACGGCGACAGTCAGCTCCTTCGCCGCTAACGACGTGGCCGCCGGGATCCCGCTGTGCGATTTCGGCCCGCTGCAAGCGCTGTCCAACCCACGAGCCACTCCGCCGCTCACCGACTTCGCCCGCACCGACAACTGCTTCCTGACGCCCACCTTCGATGCGAGCTGGGACGTGGTTGCCCAGTGGACGGTTCCGAGTGGCATCGCTTTGATGGCGCGCGGCCCGGCGGCGAACTCCCTCGCACCGTTCTATACAACCCAGCCGCTGACTTATTACGTCGACCTTGACACATTGCCATTGCCGCCAGGGTTCAGCGGAGACACCATGAGTGCGCTGGTGGACTTCATTTACTCGACGCTCGCCCAGAATCTCCCTGTGCTCGACCGGATCGCGCTCATTCAGGATCCGCCGGCCCATCTGCTAGTGACCAATCCGTTCGGGCGCCAAGTCGGGCTCAATAGCAAGAACAGGACCCACTCCTACACTGGCGCCGGCTACGTCGAGGCTGGCGGCAGGTCGCTCGCCTGGATACTTGAGCCCATGGCTGGCGGCTACCACGTCAGCGTGCGCGCGAAGTCCGGATCGAAGTTCAGCGTCGACGTGGCTGACCTGCAGTTCCTTGGTCACGGCAGCGCGCCCCTAGTCGAGAACTTCGCCTGGAATGGCACGCTGGGCACCACCGGCATCGCGACGAAGCGGTTCTTGGTCCGGGGCAACGCGCTCGCTCCCGTGCTTGTACCGCACGAGAGCGCGACCAGAGTCAAGCCGTTGACGCGGGTGCACTTCACGTTGGCCAACTCGGTGATCCCGCTGGGCATCAGAAAGGTGGTCTGGCTGTTCGGCGACGGCACCAGAGCGAGAGGCAAGCTAGCAGCCCACCGCTACCACAAGCCAGGCCGTTACACTCCGACCGTCACAGTCACCGACGCGGCCGGCTATACGGTCTCGGTCAAGCTGCCGGTCATAGTCGTCAAGCGATAAGGCCGATCAGGCCGCCGCCCCGCCCTTGTTCGCCGATATGACAAGCTGCACGGGTGAGATTGCGGAGTCTGGGAGCCCTGCGGCGAGGTCCTGCGCGGGCTCCTAGCGTCCTTGGTGCCAGTGGCCTTTCTGGTGGTGCCAGTCGTCCATGCCACCGCGGAATTCAGTCCAGCCGTCTGCCATGTAGATCTTGCCGTAGGTCTCCCTATCTGCTCGCTTGTCGGTCAGGATCAGCACCGTCAGCGCGTCTTCTACGCTGCGCCGGTCATCGCCGAAGAATCCGTCGGGGATCGTGGCCGGCAAGATATTGCCGCTGAGGTAGTCGTCAAGCTGGGCGACCGTGGTGATGTTGTACCGGCGCAGCACGCTGAGCAGGTCTTGCCTGTCTCTGGCCAGCCTCTTGCCGTCCAGCCTTCCGATGTTGGCGTCGCTGCGGAAGGCGAGCAACTGGGTGATCCTGTCGCCGGTGTCGCCGTCCTGGATGTACGCGGTGATTGATGCCTCGTCAAGCGGTATTTCCAGCTTGCCTTCCTGAACGTCGGCCTTGTAGCTCGACTCGATGCGCGCTCGGTCGTCGCGCAACTTCGAGAACTCCACGTCGGCCGATTCGATAAGAGCGTTCAGCCTGAACAAGCGACGTTGCAGTTCTTTGGGATTCGCGATTTCCGACTTGTAATCGAGCTTGTGCTGCACGGCCGACCACGCGTGCTGCAATGCGGTCCTGACCTGGACCTCAGCCCGCAGATCCGCATACGGACCCCAGTCGCGGGTGTCAGAGGTCGGCGGCGAGATCCTGACGACATAGTGCACCGACTTGTAGTTGAACCTGTCTACCTCGTCGTCGGCTTTGTCGACGACCATGGCCTTGTCCACCTGAAAATTCGCCTGGATGACTTCGCCTACCGCGTCGACGTCCTCAAGGTAATAGGTAATGATGCGCGCGCCGACGAGATCGGTGATCTCGCGCAGCGGATCGCCGAACTTAGCCTGCTTGCCTGAGTTCCGCGCCTCGACCTTTCCGATGAAGCTCCGGATCTCTTTGGTGCGCGACTCCACATTGAAGACATCTATGCCTACAGTGTCCAGAAGGGCGATAATCCGCCCTTCTAGGCGCTCAGTTTGCCATTCATACCAATCGCGGTACGCGCTGTACCTGGCACCCCACTCCTGCGGGCTCATTTCCGTCACGACTGGCTCCTCGCACGGGCGGGCCTACCGATCCGGTCGCGATCGCGCATGGCCGCTGCTTGGCGCCCGCGCTCGCAGGTCGCGCACACGACGACAGACCCCTGGCCGTCGGCTGCTGCGTTCCTTTAGGTGCCACAGACCGGACCGGGTTGTTCTGGGTAATCAAGATACTCCGAGCAAGATAGGACCAAGCGTCAAGGTCGGACAAACCATTGCCCGATGCGTGCTTAGCTGGCGTCGCGTCCTAGCAGGGTCACGATGTGGTCGGCTATCTGGATTGGGTTTCCCGCGGCGGGGACCAGGTCCACCGGCTCTTGCGGCCCCGGCAGCTCGAGCGTCGCGAACTGGCTGTCGAGCAGTTCGGGAGCGAAGAAATGGCCGTGCCTGGCGTCAAGCCTGGCCGCGCACTCGTCTTGCTGGACTACCAGGAAGATCATCCGAGGCCGCGCCCGCGCCGAGAGCAGCACCTCACGGTAGGCGCGGCGCAGCACAGAACACGCGACGACCGCCGACTCGCCCGCGGCAGCGCGTTCGTCCATCCAGGAGGCGATGGCTCGCAGCCACGGCCACCTGTCGTTATCGGTGAGCGGGATGCGCGCGTGCATCTTGGCCACGTTTGCGGCCGGGTGAAAGTCGTCGCCATCGGCGAACGCGCAGTTTAGCCTGTCAGCGACCAGTTTGCCGATGGTTGTCTTTCCGCTGCCGGCCACCCCGGCTATGACGACGATCACGCTCATGGTCGCGGCGATGGCAGGGTGAGGGTCACGGTCAGCCCGTGCGGGCAGTTCAGTGCCGCCACGGCGGTGCCGTTGTGTGCGGTCGCTGTCGCTGCCACGATGGCGAGCCCGAGGCCGGCGCCTGGCCGCGGCGACGGGGTCGTGCCCCGGTAAAACCGGTCGAAGAGCCGCGGTAGCTGCCCAGCCGGGACGCCTGGGCCGTCGTCGCTGACTTCGATCCTGATCGAGCCGTTGGCGCGAGCGGCGCTGACCGTAGCGGCGGTGCCGTCGGGCGTGTGCGTGCGCACGTTCGCGAGGACATTGGTGACCGCCCGCCGCAGCAAGTCGGCATCGCCGGTCGCCTCAAGGTCCGCGTCGACGCTTGCCAGCCAGGACCGTCGCGGATCTGCGACCCTGGCCTGCTCGACGCAGTCTGTGACGAGTGCGGTCAGGTCGACCGGCTCGTGCTGCTGGCCGGGGTGCTGATCGAGCCTGGCCAGCCGGAGCATGTCGTCAACCAGCGCGCTCATCCGCTGCGACTCGATCACAATTCGGCGGATGGCCTCGTCGACCTGCGCGTGGTCGGTGAGCGCTCCTTGCTGATAAAGCTCGGCGTTCGCGCGCAACGAGGCGAGCGGCGTGCGCAACTCGTGGCTGGCGTCGGCGAAGAACCTGTTGGTCAGCTCCTGGCTCGCCTCGCGCTCGCGGACCGAGGTCTCGATCCTGGCGAGCATGTCGTTGAGCGCCGCGCCGAGCCGGCCGACCTCGCTCCTGACGCCGCCCTGATAGACCCGGTCGGTAAGGTCGCCCGCGGTAATGCGATCGGCCTGGATCGCCATGGTCTCGATCGGGCGCATGCCACGCCGCAGGATCAGAGCGACACCGATACCGACAAGCAGCGCAGCACATGAAGAGCCGATGATAAGGATCATCTCGAGCCGACCGGCGATCTTCGCCAGGCCGGCCAGGCTGGTGGTCACGAGCAGCGCGCCACCGCCGATGGGCATGGACGCCAGCCGGAGCTGCGCGCGTCCGTTGCTGCTCGGCACGGTCTGCGGTTGCTGGCGGGCGGCCAAGCGGTGCAAGCTGGCGGGTATCCGCGGCTTGAGGTCGGGATTGCCGCCCAGGATTAGTTTCGGCCCTTTACCCGAATAGAACTCGACGAAGTACTGGTCGATCAAGCCGGGCCTGAGCACCAGAGGGGGCCCGATGATGTTGAACCCGCCCGACCGATTGACACTGATGCGCGCCGTCCTGGGCGTGAACTGCACTCTCGGCGGGGAATGAAGGGGAAACGCGACCTGCGGCGGCCGGTAAAGGCTGAGCACGTTCTCCAACTGCGAGTCGGTCTGGGCGTACAGGTACCGGCGGATGGCCGAGGTGGCCGCCAGGTCGAAGCCGACCAGCGCCGCGAGTGTGATCAGCAATACGCCGGCCAGTACCCGGGCTCGCAGCGGAGCCCGGTCGGCCACTCTACGCTTCACTGTGAGCGCGCGGCAGGCGCAGGCTGTAGCCAACGCCGCGCTGGGTGTGGATCACGTCGTCCCCGTGCACCAGCTTTCGCCGCAAATAGGCGACGTAGGTGGCGACCACCGTGCTCGACCCGCCGAAGTCGTAGTCCCACACGTGGTCGAGCAGCTCAGCCCTGGTGAGTACTCGCCCAGCGTTCAGCATGAGGAAGCGCAGCAGGCGGAACTCGGTCGGTGACAGGTCGATCGGCTCGCCGCACCGCCTGACCTCGTAACTGTCCTGGTCAAGCTCGATGTCGGCGAACGTGAGCATCGCGGCGGCCGCGACCGTCGGGCGGGTGCGGCGCAGCACGGACCTGACCCTGGCCGCCAGCTCCTCGAGGCCGAACGGCTTGGTCACGTAGTCGTCGCCGCCAAGCGTGAGCCCGGTTACTTTGTCGCCCTGGGTGTCCCGCGCGGTAAGGAAGATCACTGGCACTCTGTTGCCTTCGCCGCGCAGCCTCCTGACGATCTCGAAGCCATCGGTATCCGGCAGCATCACGTCAAGGACCATCAGATCGAACGAATGGTCCCTGGCCAGTCGGAGCGCAGCGGTTCCAGTCTCGGCGGTAATGACGTCGAAACCGAGGAACCGCAGCGATGCGGCGACGGCGTCACGCAGGAACGGCTCATCGTCGACGACAAGTAGTTCTCCCTGGTCACGCGGGTGGTCCGCGATCGGATCGCGCAATGCCCTGCTCCCTGTCGTCGCGTTCATCCGATCACCCCATCATCAGGCCAGCCTGCGAATTACGTGCGAGTTTCGTGTGAACGCAGGGTACTTAGTGCAGGCAGCCACTGAGGGCAGTCGGCTACTTGCTCGGGTCTTTGCATAGTCGGTTCGGGATGCGCTGACCTGCCCGGCGGGGCCTGACCCCGCGATGGATACCCGGATCCATCGCGGAAAACGGGTGTGAGTTCGGGTATCCATCGCGCTGCCAGGCCGCAACGGCCAGATGAATTCCCGGATCCATCGCGCCCGGGTCGGCGGTCCGCGCCCGGGTCGGCGGTCCTTGGCCCGCTTGCCGCACCGATCCTGCCCGGCGAGGCGGCTAATCCAAACCGACAACGCAAAAGCCCTGGCTACTTGCTGGCGTCTGACGAGCCTTCGCCTGGTTGATCAGAAAGATCCTTTGACTCGATTTTGGCGGGACTTCGACGATCTTTAGGAGCTTTCGCTGGGCTCCTTGCTCTGGTTGGCGAAACGCGCTTCGCTTGAGTCGTGACGTCGCGACCGCAGGACACCGGTGCCGCCGCGGCCTCGCCCGCGGCGAAGTCGGAGCCTTGGGTAGCCAGGCTTAACGGCCTGGGTTCTGATCGGGACGCCGCGATGAGGGAACTTCACGAGCTGTTATTGCGCGCTGCCCGGTTCGAGGTCCGCCGCCGGCAGGGCGCCTTTCCTCACGTTGCCGATGCCGACGCCGATGACCTCGCCTGGCAAAGCGCTGATGACGCGCTTATGTCGATCTTGCGCAGGCTGAATGACTTTCGCGGCGATAGCAGGTTCACGACGTGGGCTTGCAAGTTCGCCATCGTCGAAGCGGGCGTTAAGGTGCGAAGGCACGCGTGGCGCGGTCGCGAGATTCCGCTCACCCCGGCGTCGTGGCCGGTCGTAGCCGATGGTGCGCCCGGTCCAGATCAGCACGCCGAAGCGCGCGACCTGCTCGGGGCGCTCAGGGAGGAAGTCGAGCGGCTGACCGCCAGGCAGCAGGAGGTGTTCGTCGCGGTCGCGCTCAACGGCGTGCCGATCGATGTTCTGGCGGAGCGGCTGTGCAGCAGCCGCGGTGCGTTGTACAAGACCCTGCACGATGTTCGGCGAAAGCTCCGAGCCGGGTTGGTCGCGCGAGGTCTTGACATCGGGGAGGGGAACTGCCGATGACCACCCACATGCCCGACGACACTTACGGCATAGTCAGGCGACTGGTCGGCCCAGTCGGGCCTGAGCTAAGTTGCGATGAATGTTTTGACCTGCTTGACGTCTATGTCGAGTTGGAAGAACGCGGCGGTGACGCCGATGCCGCGATGCCTGCGATGCGCGCGCACTTGCTCGGATGCCCCGCCTGCCGCGATGATCACGACAGCCTGCGCGCGCTGATCGAGTTAGCCGCAGTGGGTTGTGCATACTTCTTAGCGTGTCATCTTGCCCGGCAGCGGGCACGTTGTCGGTCACGACCCCGTTCCTTCGCAACGCGAAGATTGCGCTATGTCCGAATGCCCGGCTAGACCACGAGCAACTATTTGTCAGCATCTGGACCTCCTGGCCGTTTCCGGGTGACAGGGGCTCTCACGTAGAACTGAGTAGTCGTTACTCAGGTGGTTCCGCGCGGCGGTGACGTACAACGGTGCCTGAGCGGGTCGAATGGCGGCCCGCTCGCCGAGGAGGCCGAGATAGTCATGTCCGCCGATCCGCTGACCGAAGCCGATCCGCTGACCGAGGCCGGGCTGCTGCACGACCTGGCGGTGCGGGCGCATTCCCGTGGCGACGTCGCTGGTGGCATCCACCTCGCCGAGCGCGCTCTGGCGCTGCGAAGCCGGGGACTCGGTGCCGCTCATCCCGATGTCGCCAGGGATCTCAACGTTCTCGGCGCCCTGTATCACCTGGCTGGGCGGTTCCTTGACGCGGACGAGTGCTATCGCCGCGCTCTTGCCATCGTTGAGAGCTGCTACGGCCCTGATCACCTTGAGGTTGCCACGACTTGCGCCGATCTCGCTGCCTTGCGCTCCGATCACGGTGACTACGACATCGCCGAGGCGCTTGGCCGGCGATCGCTGCGGATACTGCAGCACGTGCTCGGTCCCGAGGACACCGAAGTCGGCCGGGCCATGCTCAACCTCGCCGCCGCACTCGCTGGGCAGGACAGGCTCGCCGAGGCGTCCGCGTTCGCTGACTGTGCCAGAGCCATCTTGAGCGACCGGCTCCCCGATGCGCACCCGTATGTGCTGGCCGCGCGCCGGGCGGTCAACAGCCTTAGGAAGCCGGCCGGATACGCGGTGGCATGGTAGCGGCGAGCAAACTCGCGAACGCGGGGATGACCTGGTGGCCGTAGAGTTCTATGCCGGACATGGGCTGGCTGTGTGTCATGCCGGGCAGCCCGTACTTCAGGTCGAACCCGGTGGCATCGAGTTCGCGGAGGTTGGTGGCGATCTTGCGCGCCACGGTCTGCGGTGAACCGCCCGGACTGGGTCGTCGGAACTCACCACGGTGACCGCGGAGCCGAGTCGGATCCTCAGGGTCTTTGCAAGGTCGCATCCGACGGACTGACCGGAGTGCTTGGGGTGGCCGGGCTTCCCGGGGTGGCCGGGTCCGGCCGGCGAGCAGGTGCGCCAGAAAGGGGCAGCTGTTTCCGGCTCGGCGGTGGCGGCCCGGGCGAGCCCGGACGACAGCGTTGGACCGTTGGTATGTAAATAGACCTCAGGTGGAGGGCGGCAGCGCCGGGCGGCGCGCAGCGCCGGCCGGTTCGGGTTTGGGGTCATGCGACTGCGGGGGTAAGTTCTCCGGTGGCGGGGTTGATGGCGTCGATGGTGACGTGGTAGCCGAGGCGTTGCAGGCCGCGGATGTAGTTGCGTTTCTGGCGGGCGGGGTCGCGGAGTTCGCAGGAGTCGGCGCCGAGGTCGTGGTAGGTCGCGTCGGGGTCGGCGAGCAGGTGCCAGATGATCGTGAGCATGGAGTTGCCGGCGGCGACGAGGGCTTTTTTCTTCGGCATGCGGCGGATGAGCCGTTTGTACCGGGCGGCGGCGAAGCTGCCGGTGCGCAGCGAGCCGATGACGGCTTCGCTGATCGCGGCGGACAGGCAGGCGTTGCCGTCGCCGGTGGCGTGGCGTCCCTTGCGGCGGCCGGCTGACTCCTTGATCTGGGGGCAGTGCTTAGCCCAGGACACCAGGTGGGCGGAGGTGGCGAACACGCCCATGTTGACACCGGTCCCGGCGATGACGTCCCCGGCGGTGCGGCGGGCGATCCCGCCGGCCTCATCGAGCCGGGCGATCTCGGCCTCGAACGGGGCGCACAGCCTCGCGATCTCGGCATCGAGGTCCTCGATCTGAGCGGTCATCTGGTCGGCCATGGCCAGCATCCGGGCCAGCAGCCCGGCCAGGGCCGGGGTGAAGAACGAGCAGTCCAGCGCTTCTTCGATCCGGGCGATCTTGACCCGCATCCGGCCCCGGGCCAGCTGGGCCAGCACCTTCGGATCACGCTCCCCGGCCGCCAGCGCGTCCAGCATGGCCCGGCCGGACCCGCGATGCACGCTGCTGATCACCGATGACAACCTCAGGTGCCCTTCCTCCAGCAGCTTCCCGGTCCGGTTCTCCTGCGCGGTCCGGGCCTGGATCAGCCGCCGCCGGTACCGGGTATGCGCCCGCAGCACCCGGATCTCCTCCGGCGGCACGAAACCAGCCCGCACCATTCCCCGCTCGGTGATCTTCGCCAGCCACACCGCGTCGGCCCGGTCTTCTCCGAACTAACCGCTCGGTCGACGGAATCCAAGCGTCTAAGCAGGTCAGTGCTTGTTTCAGGGAGTCGGCTCCGTGATCGGCAGGAGTCTAGGAAAGCATCGACGAGGAGAGCTGAGCGGGCGGTACCGCGCCGGATGTCCGCTTTCGGTCACGACCTGGCCAGGCTCAACACCCATAACCGTCATGATCACGCGACCGTGCGACGCGACAGCTGACGTGCCGCACATCGAGCACCCCC
>DATNEK010000034.1:0-64176 GCA_035553055.1 Streptosporangiaceae bacterium
ACTTAAGGGCAGCGCCCTGCGTCAGGTCATCTTCGCCGGCGAGGAGATACCGGCCGGACCACTGCGCGTCCTGTGGCAGAACCTGCCGTCGTCTTGCCGAGTCGCGAACTGGTATGGCCCGACCGAGACCAACGTCTGCACGTTCCACGACCTGACGGCGCTCGACGTGGACGGCGGAGGTCCAATCCCGATCGGAAAGCCTTGCCCTTATGCCACCATGTCCCTGGCGGCTGGGTCTTTGGCGGCTGGGCCTGGCGCCGTCAGGTCCAACGGGACCGCGGGCGAGCTGCTCGTCGCCTCGGACACGCTCATGTCGGGATACTGGAAGCTGTCGGCCGCGACATCCCGGGTATGTTCCACCGGGCCCGACGGGCGCGCGTACTACGCGACGGGCGACCTCGTTTCACGAGACGACGCCCGCGGGTTCACTTTCCTCGGTCGGGTCGACCGGCTGCTTAAGGTGCGCGGGCATCGCGTGCAGCCCGAAGAGGTCGAGCACGTGCTCGAGCAGCGGGCCGAGATCGACGAAGCCGCCGTCGTCAAACACCGACGGGGCGAAGTCGAAGTGCTAGCCGCTGTGGTACGCGTCGCTGACGGGGAAGCTCTGGAACACGATGCGGTCATCGGCCATTGCTCGAGGTTCCTGCCCCCCTACATGGTTCCCGATCTCATCCTTCCCGTCACCGAGTTGCCGCGCGGCTCACGAGGGAAGGCTGACTACAAAGCGGTGCTCGAGCTGCTTGAGTCGCAGCGCGATGAGGCCGCGGGAAGCAGACCCAAGCTGGCAAGGTCCTCGGAGTTGGCCCAGTAGACCCACTCGGCTGGGCTTTTCTTCACGGCGGCGTCGATCGCGGCCACGCAGCGCCCGAACGCCGTCACTGTCTCGCCTTCCTGCGACACCGGCGGCGAGATTTCAAGCACCTGGTGGTGGTAGTCGGCGCAGCGGTAAACGAACATCATCAGGACCGGGGCACCTGTCAGCCGCGCGAGGCCCACGACTCCGGGCAGTAGCCTGGCGTGTCGTCCGAGGAAGGGCATCTCAACGGCGCGGGCCTGGTCAGCTTCCAGCGGCGGGGCGTCACTTGAGATCGTCACCACTTCGTTGGCGCGAAGCGCGACCGCGGCCTGCGCCATGACCTGAATCCGGCCCGGCCAGGGCTCGATGTTCGGCCGCTGCCTGTGCCGCTGCAGGCGCCGGGCCAAGACGAAGTCCCAGATCCACCGTTGGGTCGAAGACATGCCAGTTGAGTAATTCCAGTACGTGCGGCCGATAGCGGTGAGCGGGTATCCGCTGGCATGGAGCAGGGAAAAGGCGCTGCTGCATGAACCGAAGTGGGCGGTGCAAAGTATGGCGCCCCTGCCAGCCGCCAGCGCGGCGTCCAGGTGCTCGCGGCCGCGAATCTCGACCAGTTTCCCTAGAGACCGGGCCCGGCCCCGCAGCCGCATGACGTCGATGACCTCACAAGAAGTCGTACGGAAGAACTCCCGCGCGAGGCGCTCAGCCTCTTGCTGTCCGAGGTCGTCCTGCTGGCCGAGGTCGTCCTGGCCGAGTTCGCTACTGAGCACCCGGCGTAGGTTGCCCACGATCTCCGAACGCTTCCCCGCCCGGTACCGGAAGCACCAGTCTCCCCGCATGCGGCCGATACGGTAAGCGAGCCTGTACGGCAGGCGCGCCGCCAGCGGCGCTATCACCAGCCAGTAGGCAACGGGCTCCGTGCTACGCAACAGTCGCTCCATGCGAACCGCCCGCGGTCGGTCAGCCCAACCGTCGATGACTGCCTCCAATCCGCGTTGCACATTAGACGACCCTGCGACTGCTGGCCTTGATACACCACAGCGGTCAGTTCAATTGGTCAGCGAAGAGCCCAGTAGACGGCAGTGGCGTCGTCCCGAAGCTTGCCGCGCGGCCACCGCTTGCCTTCGGGATCGGCGGCCTCGACGGCTCGAAGCTGGCGGATCAGCTCGCCAGGTCCGTGCTCAGCCAGCGTCGCGGCGATCTGCGGCCAGGTGGCCTGGTGGTACCGGTCGGCTAGGCGCCCGGCGCCGTCGCTCAGCAGTGCCACCGCTTCCAGATCGGCGATGGCCGATGTGCCGGTGATGGCCTGCTCGGCGGCAGCGGGATCAGCGGCCGCCGACCAGTAGCCGCCCGGCTGGTTCCTGAGGGCGTCGAGCTTGGATAGGTACGCCTGCCTGACCGCCTCGCGCTCGCGGCTCCGTGCCAGCTCCCGGTAGTTCGGCCGGAGCCCCGCCGCGATGTCTTCAAGCCGCGTGTCGGAGATAACGACGGGTTCGCCGGCAATTGGCAGCAGCAAGAGCACCGAGTCGGTCAGGACCAGATACTCCAAGGTGTCGCCGTTCGTCCGTACTAGGACTACCGTCGCCGACGGTGTGCCGGGGTGGTGAAGGTCGCAGGTGCCTGAGTGCATCGCGCTGACCTGGCTGATCGAATCGGCCAGTACATCGGCCAGCGCTGTCGACGTCACCACGGCCGACGCCGCCAGATGCGCCCCGAGTGTGCGGGCGTACCAGGCCACGCCGTGTACGCATCCGGTCTCCCGGCCACCGGGAGAGCCCGCGCCGTCGATCAGCACGGCCACGCCTGGCGTGATGGCGGCAAAGTCTTCGTTCGGCCAGTCCCGCGTGGAGGAGTCGGTGGCCAGCGATACCCGCACGATCTCCAGTCTAAAATCGGCAGCACTCGCCATTGGAGCTGGCAGCCGTGGTCAGGGGGCTGCTACGGGTGGATTCCGAACGGGCCGAGTTGGCCGTAGTCGATCCGCAGCGACTCGGCAAGCTGGTAGGCATTGGACAGGGTGTAGACGTCGGCCCCGCCCAGCCGGTCGATCCAGTTGGGTACGACTGCGCTGGCGGCCTGGGCGGCGATGCCGTCTAGGTATGCGCGGAAGATGGCCCAGGGGTTAGCCGGATCGACGGACTGGTAGACGCTGGCGGGGTTGAAGGTCGCGATCGCGCTGGCGGTCTGCGCCTTGAGTTCGGCCACGTATTCCTGCTGGATGATCACGTCGTCGCGGTTGCCGAGGCGGGTCAGGTGGCCCCCGATGTAGGTGTCGAACGGATAGCGGAGCGCCTGGGCGGGAGCTTCGAGCCAGCCGGGGATGTTCTGTGACTCGGCGAGGTAGGCGAAGGGCACCCAGCCGGGGAAGACGACATCAACGAGCATGAGGATCCGTTGTGCGGGCAGGTTGATGAAGATGTTGCCCGGCGAGTGGTTGGGGCCGTGGTAAGCCAGGTCCAGGAGATCCTCACCGGCCTGGACGGACAGGTGGCGGTCGAACGTGACATCGGGGAGCGGACGGTTCGGATCGTTCGTCTGCCTCAGCAGGTCGGCGACCTGCCTGTGTGCGTAGAAGCGGGCTCCCTCGTAGAGTGCCATCGCGCCAGTATGGTCGGCGTGGTGGTGGCTGTAGATGGCGTGGGTGACGGGTGAGTTGGTCACGGTCGCGATAGCCCGGCCGATGTTGTTCCCGATAGTCGGAGGGGCGTCTACTGCGACGACTCCTTCCGCGGTTGTCACGAAGATCATCTGATAGAGGCCGTCAGTCAGCCAGTAGACGCGATCCGCGATCTCCTGGACCAGGTACCCGGATGCGGGGATAGCCGGGCCTTTCGCCGCTGGCGGGACTGGCGCAGTGGTTCCTGGCGGGCAGTCGGGGGAGACGGTGGCCTGGGCGGTGCTCGATCCAAGCAGCGGCGCTGCGGACACGGCGGCCGCTGCCAGCCCCGTTGACGCCAGAAGGTTCCTGCGTGTCAGCAGACGGCGCGCGGGGGTGCCTGGCTCCGCTGTAGATGAGGTCATTTTGTTCGCCTTTCCCGTGGTGACTGGCTGGCATGGTCAGCGTAGCATATTTACTTGCGCAAGCAAGTAAATGAAGAACGGTAAATTGCTTGCGCGCGCAATGTCTCTGCGCCAGTGACTCTCGTGCCCAGCTTGATGTGGAAGGCAGTCGCAGTATTGTGAGCATGCGGGCCGTCGCTTGCCCGCGCAAGTAATCCCTACCTGGTATGGCCAGAAATCGCCAAGGTGAGTGCACCCAGTGAGGTCGAAGGGACCAAGCAGGCCAGTCCGGCAGTCTCCGCGAGCGAGCGGCGGGCGCCAGGCGGAAGTAGCTTGCGAGCTCGCGGAAGCACTAGCTCGGCTGAATCAGCAGACCCCCCTCTGGCAGTCCTTTCTTGCTGTGCACCGGCAGATCATCGAGCAGCTTGCTGATGAGATGCTGACCGAGCATCAGCTGCCGCTGGAGTGGTTCGACGTTCTCGTGCACCTAGCCGACCTGCCTGGCATGCGGGCGCGTCAGAAAGTGCTGCGGGATCGGATGCTGCTCAGCGAAAGCGGCGTGAGCCGGCTGCTCGCCCGGATGGAGAAGGCAGGAGTCATCACCCGCAGCACAGCCGGCGACGACCGGCGCGGCATGGAGATCGCGGTCACTGATGCCGGGCAGGCGGCCCTGCTTGCCGCCATTGATTCGCACCTGCGGCTTGTAGCGTCGCTGTTCACCGATCGCCTGACGGCGACCGACCGCGCGGCGCTCAGCAGGGTACTGCCCAAGCTCCTCGCCAAGCCGAGATCGGAAACCCCCGACGAGTGACTTCCACTACGAGGGCGGCAGACCCGCTCCGCCCGCTCCGTTCGGCCTGCCCAGGCCCACCCAGCAGTAGTACCCACGGCCTTGCCCTCCGCATCACGGGCGGCCACGGGCAGCCGTTCTGGGACGCGGCGCCGCCGACTCGCTAACCTGAAGTTCATGGCACGTGACGAGCGCAGCGTGACCCCGCAGAGCGAGGACTTCGCTGCCTGGTACAACGACGTGGTCTTCCGCGCTGAACTGGTGGACAGGGGACCGGTTCGCGGCAGCATGGTGATCAGGCCATACGGGTACCGGATCTGGGAGTTGCTGCAGGCAGACCTGGACGGGCGGATCAAGGCCACCGGGCATCAGAACGCGTACTTCCCGCTGCTCATCCCGCAGAGCTACATGCAGCGCGAGGCCGAGCACGTCGAGGGGTTCGCGCCCGAGTTGTTCACCGTCACCCAGGCAGGCGGCAAGGAACTCGATGAGCCACTGGTCATCAGGCCGACATCGGAAACGATCATCGGGGAGATGATGGCCAAGTGGATCAGTTCGCACCGGGACCTGCCGCTGCTGCTTAACCAGTGGGCCAACGTGCTCCGGTGGGAGATGCGGCCTCGGATGTTCCTGCGCACCAGCGAGTTCCTCTGGCAGGAAGGTCACACCGCGCATGCCACCGCGGCCGACGCGACCGCCGAGACGATGCTCGCGCTCGGCTTTTACCAGGACGTGGCCGTCGAGGCCGCGGCTCTGGCCACCGTGCCGGGCGAGAAGACGCCGCGCGAGCGGTTCGCGGGAGCCGAGCGCACGTTCACGATCGAAGGCATGATGCGGGACGGACGCGCCCTTCAGGCTGGCACCTCGCACTTCATGGGGACAAACTTCGCGGCCGCATTCGGGATTACCTATACCGGTGAAAGCGGCACGGCCGAGCTGTGCCACACCACATCCTGGGGCATGAGCACCAGGATGGTCGGGGGCATAGTCATGACCCACGGCGACGACAAAGGCCTCGTGCTGCCCCCGGCCTTGGCGCCTTACCAAGTCGTGATCGTCCCGATCGGACGCGGGGAGCAGGCCGGGACGGTGTCGTCCGCGGCCACCGAACTGGCCGCCAGGTTGCGGCGCGCTGGCATCAGGACGCACGTCGACGACCGGCCCCAGCTTTCGCCTGGCTTCAAGTTCAATGACTGGGAGATGCGCGGTGTTCCGATCCGCCTTGAGCTTGGCCCGCGAGACCTCGCCGCTGGTACCGCGCTGATGTCTCGCCGCCTGACGTACCCGCAACCCGACACGAGCCGACCGGAGTCCGGCAAAGAGGCCATTCCGCTCGCCGCGGCGCCTGACCTGCTGGTTGCCGAGCTTGCTACGTTCCAGGCGATGCTGACTCAGCGGGCCGCTGACTTCCGCGACGACCACACCGCCACTGTTGATTCCTGGCCTGAGTTCGCCGCCGCCGTGGCGGTCGGCTGGGCGCTGGCGCTGCACTGCGGCGAGCCGGGTTGTGAAGACGAGATCAAGGCAGAAACCACTGCCACTCCTCGCTGCATCCCGCTTGGGGGCGAACCCGAGCAGGGCCCGTGTGTCCGCTGCGGCAAGCAGTCCGCTTACGGCAAGCGCGTGATCTTCGCCCGCGCCTACTGAGCCTGCCTGGCGTTACCCCTCCCACCAGCTGAGCACGCGCATCGCCCGCAGGCTCACCCAGCGAGACGGCTTGCCCGCTGCGTCGTTCATGTCGAACCAGACGCGTCCCGGCGGGCTCCAGTCCAGCGGCCAGGTGCCGTCAGCCAGGCACCTTGAGCGAACGAGGTCGACGGCGTCGCCGAGCCGGCGGTCGGGGGCGACGCCGGTCAGGGCGGCGGCCGAGCGGAAGTAATCAAGCGCCCGCAGGACGTTGTAGCGCCACCGGCTCGGATGCTCAAGCCGCAGGAACTGCTCGTTAGCCGGCTCGCCGGTGCTCAGGCGACGGAAAAGGCCGCGCTTGAGCAGGTACTCCTCACCCGACGCGCGTGCCTGCCTTGACTGCGGCGTGCCCCCGGTAACGCGCTCGTACTCAAGTAGCCCTTCGAGCACATTGATGGTTGAGGCGAACGACGAGCGAAGCGAGCCATTAGCTCGCTCGCAGTTCCAGCCGCCGTCGTCGAGCCGTTCTCCCGCCAGCCTCGCGGCAATCGGCGACATGTCAACCCCGAAGTAAGCGCCGTCGGCAACGGTACGGCCGTTGATGCACTCCTCGACTTCGCCGTCCCAGTAAGGCTGGCCAGCATGATCCCACCGTGAGTTCGCGCCGATCAGCTCGATGGATCGCTTGACCCGATCAGAAGACGGATCAAGCCCGAACTCCCGCAGCTGTTGCAACGTGAACGCGGTCGCCGTCCACGGCTGGCCGACCTCCCGCCACTCCCTGGCATCGAAATCACGCGGCAGAAAGGCGCCGCCGGCCCACTGCCCGTCCTCGTCCTGGTGAGAAAGAAGCCTCGCCCCCCAGCCTTCCTTCTCCACCTTGGCCCGCTCGGCACTCCACTGCGACTCGGAGGCACCGAGCAGGTCACGCATGACCTGCCAGCGGATCGACGGGTCAGAGTCGAGCAGCCAGCCGATGACGGATCCTGAGTCAGTCATGCGCGGGATCCGGCGACGAGCCCGACGACGAGGCAGGCGATGAGAGTGCGGTCAGCCGGCGTATGGCCAACTCGGCGTAGAGCGCGGCTCCGTCGGCGAGCACGGCATCGTCGAAGGCGGCGAGAGGCGAGTGGTTCGTTGGTGCCGTGCCTGGGTCGGTACCTGCCGGGCAGGCGCCGAGGAAGACGAACGCCCCTGGTACCTGCTCGAGGACGAAAGAGAAGTCCTCCGACCCAGTCGCGGGATGCGCTGAGGTTATCGCCCGGTCGGCGCCGAACATATCCGCCGCCGTGGCCTTGGCAAAGGCGGCCTGGTCCGCGTCGTTGACCGTGACGGGATAGCCATCGACGTACTCAGCCTCGACGGTCAGGCCGTAGCCGTCGGCTATGTTCCGCACGAGCCGCAGCGTCTCGTCGCGCAGTCGGGCCTTTGCCTGCGGACTAAATGATCGCGCGGTGGCTGCGAAGGTGGCCTCGTCCGGTATCACATTGCGCGCGGTCCCGGCGTGGATGCTGCCTACCGTGACCACCACCGGGTCGAACACATCGAACCGGCGGGTGACCATTGCCTGCAGCGCGGTGACCATCTCGCACGCGGCGGGAATCGGGTCAGCGCTGCTGTGCGGTCGCGACGCGTGGCCACCGCGGCCGCGCACCGTGACGTTGATCGCGTCTGACGCGGCCAGCGCCGGGCCAGGCCGGGTCGCGAAGACGCCACGATCGTGCGTGCCGGACAGCACATGCAGCGCGTAGGCGGCTGCCGGGCGTTCGCCCGCCGCGTCGAGCACACCTTCCTCGATCATGAACCTCGCTCCCGCGCCGCCCTCTTCCGCTGGCTGGAACATGAAGATCACGCTCCCCGGCAGTTGCGGCTGCCGCGCGGAAAGCAGGCGTGCGGCGCCGGCCAGCATCGTGGTGTGCAGATCATGGCCGCAGGCGTGCATCACGCCATCGGTGCGGGATGCGAAAGGCTCTCCGGTCGCCTCGGTGACCGGCAGCGCGTCCATGTCGCCACGCAGCAGAACGACCGGCCCAGGCTGCCCGCCGCGCAGCACCGCGGTCACCGACGTGAGCTTCTCCCCGACGCTGATCTCCAGCGGTAGCCCGGCCAGCGCATCGAGCACCTTGCGCTGCGTCCTTGGCAGGTCGTAGCCGATCTCGGGCTCTCGGTGCAGCGCATGCCGCAACTCGGTCAGTTCATCAGCCATCGCGCCGGCGTCATCGAGTACGGCCACGGTTCCTCGCTTATCTGTACTTATCGGCTCATACGAGCTTAGCGGCGGCCAGCTTCGCAGTCTGGCCGCCGGTAAGGCTGGGAGATAAGGAGAAAAGGAACTACGGGATTGTCACCTTCGTCCAGTGCGCGCCGGCGTTCATGGTCTTCATCAGCCCCATGCTGTAGGCGATGACGGGCGTGCCGCCGAAGCGGATCAGGTAACCAGTGGTAGCGGAGACGAAGGCCAGGTCACGGAAGTCCAGGCCGCCGTCGAAGTAGGTCGTCGTCCGCCAGGTCCCGCCGCCGTTAGTTGACCGGTACAGATAGCTGGCGCCACTGGCGGCCGTCATCGTGATCAGCCGCGGGCGCCCAGGCGGCATAGCCAGCGTGCGGACCTGGCCAGGTTCCGGCGGCTGTCCGACGAAGTGGAAGGTGTGCCCGCCGTTGGACGATGTGTAGACCTCCTTGACGCTGAAGCCAGGCTGCGGGAACCCCTCGTCGGAACAGGCAAGCGCGACGTTCTTGGTTGACGCGGCCGCCACCGCGCTCGCGGAAACGGCATCGGAGGGACAGTGGAACGAAAGCTTGGTCCAGTGCTTGCCGCTATCGGCTGAGGTCCAGAGTTTCGGTGCGATGCCGGCCCAGGCTGAGTGGCCGAACACCGTAACGGCGTTCGCCGGAGAGACGCCGAAGACTCGGGTCCATTTGGTGGTGCCTACCTGGTTCCGGAAGAGCCGCGCCGCGTTGAGACTGCCGTTGACCGGTTCGGTCACGGCGAACGCCACCCCGTCGGATGCGGCAACCGAGATCACCTCGCCGGGCAGCGACTCCCGCTGCCAGTGCTTGCCGCCGTCGGTAGTAGCCCACAGGCCAGGGCCGGCCAGCCAGCCGTCGGTGGCGTTCTCGAACGTGACCGTGTCTACCGCTGACCGCGGCGAGCCAGTGAACGGCGGAACTAGCACCACCGCGGGTACGGGTACCGATTTCCAGGTCTTGCCACCGTTGACGGTCTTCTCAAGCAGTGCCTTACACGGCAGCCTGCCGCAGTGGCGGGTGCCAAGCACGAAGCCGGTGCTCGCTGACACGAAGCTGGCCGAGTTCGCCTCGAACTTTTTCGGTGGTGGCGGATTCCCGCTGGCGGGCTGCGCCGCGGCGCTGCCCGCCCCGAGCGCGATGACCAACGCGGGAACGGCGGCAATCGCCGTCGCCCGTGCGGACGACATTCTCATGAGGCGTCCCCCTCAACTTCCTTAGCGTTTCCATGCGGCACTTCGAACGTGCCCGTAGCTATAGGACGCTTGAGCCGCTCTAGTGGTTGGGAAGGACGAAGCCGATTATCGGTGCGCGTCGAGGAGCGTGATCGCCAACTCGGGATCCTGGACGTGAGCGTTGTGACCAAGGCCGGGCAGGGTGACCGCCTTCACGCCCAGCTTGGCTAGCTGCTGGTCGGTGTTCATCGGGTCGTGTTCGCCGCGGGCCAGCGTCACCGGGGCCACCGATCGGGTGAGCAGCTTTGCCATGTCGGGCGCCCCGACGGCGAAGGCTGCCTGGTCCATCGCCAGCCGCCATTGCCCGTCCTGCTCGATCAGTCCGGCGTCCACAGCTGGATCATCGGCAGGCAGCAGTCCGTCAAGACCCGATACCCGCAGGTAGCGGGCGGCAGCCTCGTCGCGCGAGGCGAACCAGGCCAGGGGCCGGCGGGCGACGGCCTGGGCCCGATCAAGCTCCTGCGCTGTCCAGTCGGTTTTGATCCCAAGGCCGATGACGGCCCGCACCGACACGGGGAACATGCCACTGGCCAAGGCCAGGCCGACGACGCCGCCTAGCGAATGTCCGAGCACGATGACGTCGGCGCCCGGCGCGACGACACCGGCGACCGCGGCGGCGAAGCTATCGAAGGTGTACTTGGTCAGCGGTGGTGAACCGCCGTGACCGGGCAGGTCAGGTGCGATCCAGCGGCCCGGCCACCGGCGGGCGAGCAGCGGCCGCCACGCGTCCCAGACGTCGCCGGTCGCGCCGAGACCATGCAGCAGCAGCAAAAGCGGCTCCCCGCTGCCGCCCCGCAGCATCCGCGGTTCCGCCGCACGCGCATCCATGGCGGCAGTCTGCCACCGTCACCTCCAGCCGGCCTAGGGGTCGCCCGTGGCGCAGGCGATAGTTAAAGTCGGCGGAATGACACAGGTTCGGTCGGCTCGGCCTGATACCGAGGTCGTCTTCGATCCGGCTACCTACACGGGCGGCGTCCCTTTCGAGGCCCTGGCCCGCCTGCGGCGAGAGAGCCCTGTCGTCTGGGTGGACGAGATTCCCGTGCTCGGCTGGCCGGCTGGCCCCGGGTTCTGGCTGGTGCCGCGGCACGCGGACGTCGAGTCGGTACTGGCCAGACCGCGGCTTTTCTCTTCCGCGCTTGGGGCCACGCAGATCCGTGACCCGGCCACGCCGCAGGCACTGCGCTATGTCAGGCAGATGATGCTCAACATGGACCCGCCGGATCACTCCCGGCTGCGGCGGTTGCTAGGCCGGTCGTTTACCCCAAGGGCAGTCAGCCAGCTCGAGCACCGCATCCGCGGTCACGCGCGGGCCATCTGCGACCGGGCGTTCACTGGGCGCAGCGGAGAATGCGACTTCGCCAAGGACGTGGCGGCAGACCTGCCGCTGCTTGCCCTGGCCGACGTGCTCGGCATGCCGCGGCAAGATCGCTGGCTGCTCTTCGACTGGTCGAACCGGGTGATCGGCTATCAGGATCCTGACTACGCGACCTCGGCCGAGTTCGATCCGTCCAGCGGAACCTCGATGGCCAGGCAAGCGCTCGCGCTGCGACCCAAGCCGGGCAGCGATGGCCGGCTGCCCGATCCGCGAACTCGCGATGGCATGCCTGACCTGTACGCCTACGCTCACCTGCTCGCGCAGGAAAAGCGCCGCCACCCTGGGGACGACGTGATGTCGATCCTGCTCGCACAGGTCGACGACGACGGTGGCCAGGTGTCGGTGGCTGAGTTCGAGAACTTGTTCTGGCTGTTCGCCGTGGCCGGGAACGAGACGCTGCGAAACGGTCTGCCAGGTGCGGCCATCGCGCTGATCGAGCACGGGGACGCGCAAGATGAGCTGCGCGCCGACCCCGGGCTGATGACCACGGCGGTCGATGAGCTGCTGCGCTGGTGGACCCCGGTGATGACGTTCCGTCGCAGCGCGACCTCCGCCTGCGAACTCGGCGGTCAGCGCATCGGCGAAGGAGACAAGGTGGTTGTCTCATTCACCTCGGCCAACCGCGACGAGACGGTCTTCGCCGCCCCCGACCGCTTCGATATCCGCCGTCGCCCTAATCCGCACCTGGTGTTCGGTCACGGCCCGCACTTCTGCCTGGGCGCCCACCTCGCCCGGGTCCAGATGCGGGCGCTATTCGACGAGGTGCTGGCTCGCACGACCACGCTCAGCTACGCGGGTCAGCCGTCATTCCTGCGGTCGAACTTCCAGCGTGGCGTCAAACGGCTGCCGGTCGCCTGGACCGCGTGAGCTCGGGAAGCCGCGAGTCGCCTCAAGGACTAGAGAAGCTTTCGAAAATTTTCGGACCGTTAGCCAAGACACTCATAGGCTGCGACTAGCGGCGATGCGGTCAGTGATCAGCCGCGCACGATGATCTAAGACATTGACAGCCATCAGGATCCAGCTTAGTTTGACGTCAAATCTGTATTTGAGTATCCGAAAACTTTCGATCTGGAGGTGATCCCATGAGACGCCGGAGTTTCCTCGCGATGGGCGGCGCTGCCGGGGTGGCCGCGGCGATACCCGGCAGCGCTGCCACGGCCGCGGTCAGACGGCCTGCCGTCAGCCCGCGCCACGTTGACCCGCCGGGCACGCTGCGCGGCCTAGCCGAGTTAATCGGCCTGCGCATCGGGACGGCGGTCATACCGTTCGACCTGAACACCCCCGCCTACAACGCCGTGCTCGCCGAGCAGTTCTCGGTCGTCACGCCAGGCAACGCGATGAAGTGGGGCTCGGTTGAGCCGACCAAGGGAGTGTTCGACTGGTCGGACGCCGACACGCTGGTTGGCTTCGCCGAACAGCACGATCAGCTAGTACGCGGGCACACGCTGCTGTGGCACAACCAGCTACCTGACTGGCTGACCACCGGCGTCGCGAACGGCACCATCAGCAGCTCTGCGCTCATGGGGCTGCTCGAGCAGCACATATTCACCGAAGTCGGGCGCTACCGGGGCCGGATCTGGCAGTGGGATGTCGCCAACGAGTTCTTCACTGATGCCAACCCGTCCGGCATCAACCCAAACGACTTCTGGGTCTCCAACCTGGGGCCGGACATCATCGGTCAGGCTTTTCGCTGGGCGCACGAGGCCGATCCGCACGCGCTGCTTTTCTACAACGACTACAACATCGCTGGCGAGGACGGCACGAACGCCAAGAGCGACGCGGTGTTCGCGTGGCTCAGGCAGATGCTCGACCAGGGCGTGCCCATCGACGGGGTCGGAAATCAGGGCCACCTCGACACCCAGTTCGGCTTCTCTGGCACCCGGATGACACAGGACCTCCAGCGGTATGCCAGCCTGGGCCTCAAGGTCGCCATTACCGAGGCCGACGTCAGGACTTTCGTCGACGGCCCGGCCACGCAGGTGCCGACCGACAACCTGGCGGCGTTCGCCCAGCCGTATGAGTTCGGCCAGATGATCAAGGCCGCGCTGGCGGTACCCGAGTGCATATCGTTCACTGTCTGGGGATTCGGGGACGCGGACTCCTGGGTTCCTGGCTTCTTCACCGGCGAGGGGTACGCCACCATCTATGACGTGAAACTCCAGCCCAAGCTCGCCTTCTTCGAGCTGATGCAAGAACTCAAACTCGGCGCTCTCGGAGCCCCGCGCCGGGTCACCGGCCGAGCGCACCGCTAAGGAAGGATTGGCGAAGCCAGGCGTATCGGGTTGGCAGGCCACTGCCGCGATGCGGGTGACGTGGTGGCGCCGGCGGGCGCGGGTGGCGCGGTGTGCGCGGTGGTGGCGGTCGGCGGGCAGCCACAGCTGCGATGGATTCCCGGTTTCATCGCGTCGGCCGCGATGGATGCCCGGATCCACACCCGATTTCCTTGATGGATCCGGGTATCCATCGCACCGGACGACGCGTCGAAGCGCGATGGATCCCCGGATCCATCGCACTGAACCGCGCGGGATCGGGCGCCGGATGCGATGAATACCCGGATCCATCGCACTGAACCGCGCGGGATCGGGCACCGGGCGCGATGGATCCCCGGATCCATCGCACCGGCTTGATATCAACCAACCAGGCCAAGGTCAGCCAGAGCGTTGGCGAGCCTTTCGTAGTCGGCCAGCGTGTTGTAGAGCTGCGCTGATACCCGCAGCCACTGCCAACCGCCGTGGCAGGTTACCGGCACAACCACGCGATGCTGTTCAAGCAGCCGGGTTTCCAGCGCCCTGGCGTTGTCTTCGTCAAGGGCGTGGCGAAGGCGCACGAGCCGCATCGCCGTGGCGAACTCGCCAGCGTCGGGGGAGCTGGTGCCGATACGGCTGGCGATCAGCTCGGCGCCCCGCCGGGCAAGGTCGTTATTGTGCCGCCGAACCGCCTGCCAGCCTGCCTGGTCGAAGAACTCAAGCGCGGTCGGCACCGCGAGCAACGCGCTTGGGTCGCGGGTCCCCGTCCAGTCGAACGACGGCTGGTATCCGCGCAGCGCTCCGTGCGAGGCCACCAAGGGCGCGAGCGTGTCCCGCCACCGCGGCGCCGCGTAAAGCACCGCGACCGACTTGGGTGCGCAGACCCACTTGTGCAGGTTCCCCACCCAGAAGTCGACGTTAAGCCGGCCGAGATCGACCGGCAGCATGCCAGCCGCGTGCGCGCCGTCGACGAGCACGGTCACTCCGAGCCGCCGGCACTGCGCCGCGATCTCCTCCACCGCGAACACCAGCCCGCTGCACGACGCGATGTGGTCGATGACAACCAGCCGGGTCCGGCTGGACAGCGCGGACAAGACGGCCTCGCCAACGGCCGCCCCGCTGCTCGCGGGAATCGGCACAGGGGCGATCCGCAGCACCGCGCCGGCAGCCTCGACCGCGCGGCGAAGCTGCGCGAGCACCGCTGGATAGCAGTGGTCGGTCGTCAGCACCTCGTCGCCGGGCGCCAGCTTGGCCTGGGTGATGACGGTCTGCGTCCCCGCCGTCGCGTTGTCGGTGAACACCAGGCCATCGGCGTCAGCGCCGAGAAACCCGGCGACCTGCTCGCGCACCGCGTCGATCAAGCCGGGCAGCTCGCGAGTCAGGAAGCCAGTCGGGTTGCGCTCCATCGCCGCACGCCAAGCCTGCTGCTCGGCAAGCACCCGGATCGGCGAGGCCCCGAACCCGCCATGATTGAGGTGGGCGAGGTCCGGGTCCAGAGCCCAGGCGGACGCATCGGGAAGTCCGGTCATGGCATCGGTGCCCTTCGGCTCGCGGGGTCACCGCACACCGGCGGGCAGCGGCGGTTGATAATTCTCAAGGGTCCACTAACCCATCGAGGAGGCTGGGTCGATGACCGTCCTGCGAAGTTACACCGAGGGTAGGTGGCATTCGCCATCGGGCGACGGCGTCCCGATCCTTGACGCCGTGACGGGAGATGAGGTGGGGCAAGTCTCATCTGCCGGAATCGACATGGCTGCGGCGCTTGAGTACGGCAGGACGACAGGCGGGCCAGCGCTTCGTGAGCTGACGTTCCACCAGCGGGCCGCGCTGCTCAAGTCGCTCGGCTCCTACCTGCGTGAGCACAGAGATGAGCTTTACGCGCTGTCCGCGCGTACCGGTGCGACCCTGGGCGACTCGAAGTTCGACGTCGACGGCGGCATCGGCGTGCTCGCGAGCTACGCGAGCACCGGCCGGCGTCGGCTGCCGAACGACACCGTCTACATCGACGGCGACGTCGAACCGCTCGGCCGGGGTGGCGGCTTCGTCGGCCAGCACATCTGCACGCCGTTGCGTGGCGTCGCCGTGCAGATCAACGCGTTCAACTTTCCTGTGTGGGGGCCGCTAGAAAAGCTGGCACCCGCGTTCATCGCCGGGGTACCGAGCCTGATCAAGCCGGCCAGCCAGACGGCCTACCTGACCCACAGGCTCGTCGAGCTGATCGTGAGCTCAGGCCTGCTGCCCGACGGCTCGATCCAGCTGATCTGCGGCAGCGTCGGCGACCTGCTCGACCATCTGACCGAGCAGGATCTGGTGTCGTTCACAGGCTCGGCGTCCACCGCGCAGCGGCTGGCCGCGCATCCGGTCATCCTGGCGAACGCGGTGCGGTTCAACGCCGAGGCTGACTCGCTGAACCTGTCCATACTCGGGCCAGACGCCGCGCCGGGTACCGCCGAGTTCGACCTGTACGTGTCGCAGCTCGTCACTGAGATGACGGTGAAAGCCGGGCAGAAGTGCACCGCCATCCGCCGGGCGTTCGTGCCTGATGAACTGCTCGCACAGGTAGCCGACGCGGTGGCAGAAAAATTGCGCGGGGTCACTGTCGGCAACCCGGCTAATCCAGCCGTAAGAATGGGCGCCCTGGCAAGCCTGGAACAGCGGGACGAGGTTCGCCGGTCGCTCAAGGCGCTTCTGGCCGTAGGAAGCCTGGTATACGGAGACCCTGACCACGCCACGGTCATCGACGCCGACGCCGAACGCGGTGCTTTCCTATCCCCGATCCTCCTGCGCGCGGACGACGCGGGGAAAGCGGCCCCGCACGAGGTAGAGGCGTTTGGCCCGGTGTCGACGCTGCTGCCGTACGCCTCGGCCGAGCAGGTCGTGGCTCTGGCCGCACGCGGGCGTGGCAGCCTGGTCGGATCCGTGGTGACCGGTGACGCGGACTTCGCTCGCGCGGTGGTGCTTGGCGTCGCGCCGTGGCACGGTCGGCTGCTCGTGCTCGACACCGATGACGCCCGCGAGTCGACCGGGCACGGTTCGCCGCTGCCGACGCTCGTCCACGGCGGGCCTGGCCGGGCTGGCGGCGGCGAGGAGATGGGCGGCATCCGCGGCGTCCTGCACCACATGCAGCGCACCGCCGTTCAGGCCAGTCCGAAGGTGCTCAGCGCGATCACGGGTCGCTGGGTAGCTGGTTCGCCACGGCAGGAGGGAGAGCACCCGTTCCGCAAGTCGCTGGCCCAGCTTCGGATCGGTGACAGCGTGGTCGCGGGCCCGCGAACGGTCACTCTGGACGAGATCGACCATTTCGCCGAGTTTACCGGGGACAAATTTTATGCCCATACCGACGAGAAAGCTGCCGCGGCGAACCCGCTATTCGGCGGGATCGTCGCGCACGGCTACCTGGTCGTGTCGCTGGCGGCCGGCCTCTTCGTCGCGCCTGAGCCCGGGCCGGTGCTGGCCAATTACGGTTTGGAGAACCTGCGCTTCCTGACCCCGGTCAAGCCAGGCGACGAGCTCACCGTGACGCTCACCGCCAAGCAGATCACGCCGCGCACCGACGCCGACTACGGCGAGGTGCGGTGGGACACCGACGTCACCAACCAGCGCGGTGAGTCCGTCGCCAAGTACGACGTGCTGACCCTGGTGGCGAAGGCCTAGCTATGGCTCGGGCGGTGGCGACTGGGTTGGGCCAAGCTTGAGGCTGACATCGGCGTAGCCGTCGGCGGACACGAGCACGCTTGGGTAGTCGTTGTAGGTGACAGTCTTGTCCACGTAGGGCGGGTGACCGCCGGTCGGCACGCGGATGATCTTGGTCTTGGTTACCCACTGATAGGTGTGCGCCGGCAGCGGCGAGTTAGTCGGGCCGATGTCGGCGTTGTTGTAGAACACCTGGCCGGCGACGGCCTGGCTGGTCACCTGGTCGTGGGCGTGGACCGTGACGGCCGTCGGAGTTTGCATCGGTACTGGGTACGGGCTGGTTGACACCGTCATCTGCGCGGGGGCGACAGGGGTTGCCGCGACGCTCCAATTGAGCAGGTAGTGGGGTGCCCGGCCGGTGCCCGGGCTTGGCTGCGGGCCGGTGAAGTCGTCGGTGTGACCGCCCAGTGCGGCGGCGAACGCCAGCGTGTTGCCGAGCATGCCGCCGAGCCCGACCATGCCATCGTCGTCCTGGTCGAGCAGGCTATAGGCGTCCTGAGTAACGGCGATCAGCCCGACCACGGCGACCAGGCCGAGAATGGCCAGGCCGAAGGTGGCGGCTCCGGCCGTCAGCCCTGCCTTAAGCGCCGTGACGGCGTCGTCGAACAATTCGGATTCGGAGTTGTCGATCAGGGTCTTCGCTGCCTGTTCCAGCGTCTGGCTGGCGAGAGACTGGTTAGTGGTATTAACGATCTGCAGCGCCACGACGATGCGCGTCGCCGGATCCGGCACCAAGATGGGACCGACGGACAGGTTGATGACCTGCGGTGCCGAATTGGAGCCGACGTTGACCGACTGTGGCGTGCGCTGGGTGAACAGTGACCCGCCAACCTGGACGTCGAGCTCCGCGGTATCGGTGTCATCACCGCCGATTCCCAGGTGCGGCTCTGACCGCGTGGTATCGCAGGTATAGCTGACGAAGGTAAAGGTCAGCGGCACACCTGAGAAGGCGAGCCTCGGCATCGCGCTGCCGCCCGCCAGCAGTTCGCCGATCGCCTGGATCGGCTCGGCTGGCATGCCACTGTAGTACCAGCCGGTGGGGGACAAGATCACCCAGCCGCCGGTCGGCGCGAAGACGATGTCGCTGATCTTGTAGCCGCTGGCCGCCATCTCGTTCATCTTCGCTGCGGCGTCTTGCTGAAAGTCCCCGTGGAACGTGAAGCTGCCGTCGGCGCAGATCAGGCACCAGCTGTTCGGCACCGGAGAGAAGACGATCTTGGACGGCTGGAGATGCCTGTTCTCTACGGCGTCGGCAATCGAGTCGATGACCGGCTGGTCGAGCGTGGGGGAGTAGGCGTAGTGCCCGCCGGTGCCGAGCACGATCCAGTCGCCCGACGGGCTCAGTCTGAAGTCCGCGACGCTGATGCCCTGGGATATGAAGGCGCCGATCTGGGTAAAGGCGTCCTGCGGTATGCCGCTAGCCCACCACAACCCGCCGTCGTAGAACTGCACCCAGCCGCCGCCCGCGACAAAGTAGGCGTCAGTAAGTTTGAGATGTGCGGCGCTTCGCTCCGCAAGCCCGGTCAGGAAGCTGGCGGGCAGTCCCGAATGCCGGATTGTTCCGTTGTCGCCAACGACGATAAAACCCGAGTCCACGATGAATGCACCCCTCCCTGCACACGCATCCGGTGGGGCCTGAAACTTTACAATAAACGCTATTGCCGGACAATGGCGTCAGCCCGAGTGTCCGAGGCGATGAACTGACCCGCGCTCGTCCAGCCTCCGAGGCAACCCCGCTGCTATGTCCTTCTGGCCGCGAGCTTGCCAAGCTCCCACAGCGCGAGGAGCGCGATCGCCGGTACCAGCGCCCAGCCGAACTGGCGCAGGTTGATCTGCGTTGTCCCGAGCAAGCGCTGGAACGCGTCCAGCTGAGTGACGAGCACGGCCAGCACGAATTCGCCGAAGATCGCCCAGTTCAGCTGCTTGCTGTCGAACGTGGCCGTGGTCAGCGCGGTGCACCTCTCGCTGCGGCACTCGATCGCGGCGACGATCAGGCAAAGCGCGAAGGCGGTGAACGCGATCGAGTTGCCGATGTGCGCGCTGCCGTAGCGGGAGACGCCGAGCTGGATCATCGAAAGCAGTCCGACGGTTATCGCCAGTCCGGCCAGCCCGACGGTCACGAGCACCGGCGTGGTGAGCACCGATTCGCCTCGCGGCCGCGGGCGGCGGGCCATGAGACCTGGGCTCTCCCGGTCAAAGCCGAGCGCGAATCCGAATGGCGCGTTGACGATGAAGTGAATCCACAGCACCTGGGCCGGAGTGAACGGCTCCCCCGCGGCGATGTTGAGCAAGCTGGCGCCGAGGAAGGTCAGCACGAAGACGACCAGGAGTATGAGCACAAAGCGTATGTACTTGGTGAGATTGTCGTAGATCTTGCGGCCTTGTTCGACCGCGAACACGATCGTGGCGAAGTTGTCGTCGGACAAGATCATCCGGCCCGCGTTCTTGGCTACCTCGGTCCCGGTGCCCATCGCGATTCCGATGTCCGCCGCCTTGATGGCCGGAGCGTCGTTGACACCGTCACCGGTCATCGCCACGACGTCGCCCTTTTTCTTGAGCGTGTCGGCAAGAAGCACCTTGTGCTTGGGCGCGACTCTGCCGACGACGCCGATCTCGTCAATGCGTGCCAGTCGCTCCGTTTCAGGCATAGCCGCGAATTCCGCACCAAGCATGGCCTGCCCGCCGATGCCCACTTGCTTGGCGATCGCGGCGCCGGTGATCACGTCGTCGCCGGTCACCATCCTGACCCGAATGTGCGCGGCCTCGGCGCTGGCGACAGCCGCCTTCGATTCGGCCCTCGGCGGATCCATCATCCCGACCAGGCTGGTCATCCGCACGCCGGTGACATAGCCGAGCAGATCACCGTCCGGATCGAAGTCGTCAGGATCGATGTCCTTGGTCGCGGCCGCCATCACCCGCTGCCCGTGCCGTTCCATCCGCTCGAGCTCGGCGCCCGCCCGCTCGCTGAGTCCTGAGTCCCACGGGATGCTCGTGCCATCTGACAGCGCGCTGGCCGCACGCGCCATGACGGCGGGGGCCGCTCCCTTCAGGAAGCACCGCACAACCTGGTGACCACCCGCGTCCTGCGCCGAGTTGAACGTCGCCATCAGCTTGTAGGCGGGGTCGAACGGCAGCGTAGCCAGCCGTGGCAACTGGCCGCGCGTAGCGTCGATGTCGACGCGAGCCTTGTAGCCGAGCACGAGCAGGGCACCCTCGGTTGGATCGCCGACGACTCTGCCGTCGACCAGCGCGGCATCGCTTGCGATCAGGTACGGCAGGATCGCGTCTTCTATCGATACCTTGGACCCGACCGGGTGGTGAACATCGCCGGTCAGCTCGTAGCCGACGCCAGAGATCGTGTATCGGTCACCAGCGGCGATCACCTCGATCGCCGTCATCTGGTTCATCGTCAGCGTGCCGGTCTTATCGGAGTTGATCGCTGAGGTAAATCCGAGTGTCTCTACCGACGGGAGGTCCTTCACGATCGCGTTTCGCCTGGCGAGGTCGACGCCGCCAAGTGACAAAATCGTCTGCGTCACGGTCGGCAGGGCCTCAGGAACCGCGGCGATGGCCAGGGAGACGGCGCTGATGAACAGAGCGTCCCAGGCCAGGCCCCGGCTGCGGCCAAGGGCGAACATTACCGCCATCGTCAGGCCTGCCGCCGCCGCGATCCAAAAGGTCAGCTTGTTCAGTTCCCTGGTCATCGGGGATTTTTCGGCGGCGGTGGCCGCCAGCATGCCCGAGATCTTCCCTAGCTCGGTACCTGAGCCTGTGCTTGTCACGATCATGGTCGCGCTGCCGTGCGTGACCGGTGTGCTCATGAACGCCATGTTCGTCTGCTCGCCTGGGCTCAGCGACCCGTCGGGCAGCACGACGGCGTTCTTCGCTGCCGGGGTGCTTTCGCCGGTCAACGACGACTCGTCGATCTGCAGTGCGCTCGCCTCGATGATGCGGCCGTCGGCGGGTACCTCGTCACCCGCGGCCGCGAGAACGACGTCGCCGACAACGATCTCTTCGGCCGGGATCTGCGACTCTGAGCCGTCTCGGCGCACCCGAGCCGTCGCCTTCATCATCGACTTCAGCGCGTTCATCGCGCTCTCGGCCTTGCCTTCCTGCCGCATCCCGACGACGGCGTTCAGCACCGTCAGCGCTAGCAGCAGCACGGCCGTGCCCCACTGGGCGACCGCCATCGACACCACCGCCGCGCCGACCAGGATGAGTTGCATGCCGCTGCTGTACTGAGCGAGAAAGCGCAGCCATCCGGGCTTCCTCGGCTCGTCGGGCAGCGTGTTCTGGCCGCCTGCCGCCAGGAGTTCGCCTGCCCGCTCGGCGGTGAGCCCGACTGAAGGATCAACGCCAAGCGCCGCCGCGACCGCCTCGGCTCCGCGTGCGTACCAGGCCTGATCGTCGGCCGCTGGGCGGCCGGGGGAGTCGGCGAACGCCGCGACGCGCTTAGCCTTGCGGTCCCCCATCGGTGTGTTCTGCCCGCATCCACGCGGCGGCACGCATCGGGCCTATCGGCAGGCTCGTGCGGGCCTACAGGCCGCTTGGCCAGGCGATCGACTCGGGGGCGATGAGCGGCGTGCCGACCTCGAGCTGAATCTGGGAGTGCGCGTTCAGCGGGATGTCGCGCGGGTTGCCCCGGTACACCTTGCCGTTGTAGAGCGCGGTGACGTGCCCGGTAACCGGACCGACCTGGTTCGGGCCGAGCGGCTGGCGCCATTCGTCGAAGAAGTTGCCAAGCGTGTAGATGCGGTGGATAGGTGACTCAATGTGAATGATCCCGTCGGCCGCGTGGGTGTGGAGCCAGTAGAAGCAGGTACCCGAGTCGATGAACGGGCCCTGAGGAGTGCTCTGGGCCTGGGCGCCAGGGATGCCGATACCTGCCGGTATCTGGCGCGGTGAACCGTTGACGAAGACGGTTAGGTGCGAGTGGATATGGAAAATTGTCTGCTCGCTGGTCTGGCACCCTATACCGTCGACGACCTGCCCGGTGGTCTTCGTGGCGGTAGTGGCCAGCGGAGCGGCACCCTTGGGGATCGGGACACCCTCAGGGCCGAACGGACCCGGCGGCAGGGCCGGCTTGAGCGGGCCGAGCGTGCTCAGCGGGGCGAGGCGCAGGTGCGGCGAACTCGGGCCACCGGGCCGCGTGCCGCTGCCGCTGCCGCCGACCGCCAGGGCGATACCGGTCGCCGCCCCGGCCACGACCACAACCGCGCCCGCCACGCTCAGGGTGAGGCGGCGCCGCCGGCGCTTCGCCTGCGCCGCCCTGGCCTGGGCGACCTTCTCCTTAGCCCGCTGCCGGTTTCTATCTGCCCTGGACACAAAAGTCTCCTACGGTCTACGTACGTAGATAGTAGCATTGCGGGGGGTTCCGGGGGTCGCCCCCCGGGCCAGCCCTGCGGGGGTTCCGGGGGTCGCCCCCGGGCCAGCATTGCGGGGGTTCCGGGGGTCGTCCCCCGGGCTAGCACTGTCAGCGCACCATGCGAGTGGGCGATACTTCAGCAACACAGGAGGTGTCTTGCGCGGGTTCGGTGATCTTGAAACAGTGATCATGCACCTTGTGTGGGATCACGATCGTCCGGTGACCGTGCGGGATCTGCTCGGCGAGTTGCGCCAGGAGCGGGAGATCGCCTACACCACCGTGATGAGCACGATGGACAACCTGCACCGCAAGGGCTGGCTCGCCCGGGTCAAGGACGGCAAGGCCTATCGCTACACGGCGACGGCGAGCCGCGAGGAATACAGCGCGCGCCTGATGGCCCAAGCGCTGGCCGATGGTGGCGACACCGAGGCGGTGCTGAATCATTTCGTCGCCCAGATCGACGGGCAGGACTCCGACGTGCTCAGCGACGTGGTGCGGCGGCTTGCCGACCGGCGATCGGCCGATCGGCGGCACGAATGAGCGCGGCGCTGCTCGCGGGCGGCTACGCGGCGGCCGTGGCCTGGTGGCTGCCCATCTTGCTGGCACGGCTGACCGCGGTCGGCATCAGCGCCAGGCTGGGCCTTGTGGCCTGGGTGACCGCGATGGCAAGCGTGCTGACCTGCGCGATGGCGGCCGTGCGGTTTCTCGTCGACGCGGCCATCGCGCACTGGCCGTGGCTGGCTGAGGCCGTATGCCGCTCGGTCACCGGCCAGGAGTGTGCCGCGGCGGTGTACCGCGGCGCGGTCTTCGAGTTGGCGCTAAGCGTGGCCGCGGTCATCGCCGCGACTACGGCCGCGACGCTGGCCTGGCGCTACGGGCTCGTGGTGCGGCGGGCCCGGCGACAGACCCGCGCGCACTCGGAGGCGGCCAGGATCACTGGTCGCGGCCTGTCAGCCGCCGACACTGCCGTGGTGCTCGATAACCCGCGGCCTGCCGCCTATTGCATGCCGGGCCGGCCGGGCACCATCGTGCTGACCACCGGGGCGATCGCCGTGCTCGACGCCGCGCAGCTTGCCGCCGTTATCGCGCACGAACGCGCGCACCTGGCCGGCCGCCACCACCTCCTGGTCACGCTGACCAGGGCACTCGCCGCCAGCATCCCTGCCCTGCCGCTCTTCACGACGGGACGGGTGCAGGTGGCACGGCTGACCGAGATGTGCGCCGACGACGCCGCGGCCCGCCGCACCGCCCGCCAGCCTCTGCTCGCGGCGCTGCTGGCCATGGGAACCGGCCAGTCGGTCCCGACCGCCGCGCTCGCCGCCAGCACCGCGGCCGTCACCGACCGGGTTCAGCGGCTGATCGACCCGCCAGACCAGGCTCGCCAGGCACGCAACGGGGCCGCGCTGATCGCCGTGACGGTCCTGCTCGCGGTGGCGACCTGCCTGGTCACGGCCTTCGCCGGCTCCCTCGCAGGTGGATGACGCCGCCGCCTGGCCCGGCTGCACTCCCGCCCTCAAGCCACGGCAACTTGCCGTGATCATGTCCAGCCCCATGATCCTGGAGACTTACCGCAAATATCGCGGTTTTTCTTCCACGATCACGCAGACCTCCATGATCACGGAAATCTGCCGCACACCTCCGCCCCGGCCGCCTGGTTGCTGTCGTCAGATCCCGATGTAGCAGACGACCTTGTGGCCTTCGGGGACGATCAGCCTGGTCCCTGACGCGGCCAGGTTCGGGAAGCTGGTGCCGACGGGCGCTGTGGAAGCGGAAAACACGGTCTTGCCGTCGGCCAGACGGTAGCCGGAAAGCACGTTGCTCCGGCTCACGTCCCAGACCACGCCGCCAGCGATGATCGGCGGACCTGGGCTGACGCTCACTGACCACAGCCCGTGGATGGCCGGCTTACGGCCGTTCTTGCCAGGGATGACCGAGATCGCGCGAAGGCTGCTAAAGCAGGAGAACACGACCTTGTCGCCGATCACCGCGTCACCGCCGAAGCCGCCGTCGCAGACTCTCGATGAGGTCAGCTGACCGCCGGTCCCGCCAAGCCGGGTGCCGTTGAGCACGTACCCGACGCCTTCCTTGCCGACCTGGAAGACCAGGCCGCCTGGCAGCATCGCTGGCGCGGTCGACGAGAGATCCGCGTCGTCGGCCGACAGCTGCTTGAAGTTGGCTGGGGTGAAGCGGCCGAGCACCTTGAGCCGCTGGCTGAGCCGCAGCACACTGTCCGAGTCGTCGACCCGGTTGACTGGCGAGCCATTGCCGGTCGTCGCGTAGATGCTGTTGTCCCGCACAGCTTCGCCCGCTGGTGCCCAGATCCCCGCCTCGCGCTTGTTCGGCGTGGTGAAGCTGACCAGCCGTCCGGAACCGGAGACCGGCGCACCGACGACCCGGCCCTTGTAGTCAGAGCAATCCCCGAACAGGCCGCCAAACGGCACGTATACGCGCGAGCCGAGCAGGGTCAGCGCACCCCGCTCCTGCTGGGCGCGCGGATCGCTGCCAGGGACGTCGATCGGCCTGCGGGCGACCGTCCGACCGTTGCTGATGTTCAGCTCCCACAGCATGTGCCGGAAGGTCGGCCGGCTGGTGAACGTCACCACCCACAGCCGCCCGGCCGCGGGATCGGCGACCGGGGTGCCAGTGATGCCGGAAGACGAGATGTTCCCGCACGGCAGCCCGCTGGTGACTGGGCGGGCCAGGTGGCGTGACCACCGCACCTTGCCGGTCGACTCGCTGAGCGCGTAGATGGTGTCGTTCTCGGTGGCGATGATCACATCAGAGCCCACGATGAGCGGCTGGGCATAGACCAGGCCGTCGACCGCCGCCGTCCACGACCTCCGCACGGCTCGGGGCGCCGGGGACGTGATCGAGACGCCGCTGCGTGAGGCTACGCGGTCATAGGTCGGCCAGTCCCGCTGGGCCGCGGTCGGATGCGCGATGCCCTTCCACGTATGCGCACTCACCGTGCCCGACGACGTGCAGCCCGCAGCCGTCAGCGCTAGCGCCACAATGACATCCGCCGGCCAGCCACGCCATCGCCTCACGCGCCTATAGTCAGCCGGCTGGGACTGCTCAGTCAAACATCCGTGGTCAGCGCGCCCCCGCGCTAGCCAAGCTGGAAGTGCCAGAAAATCAGGCACGGATTGCCGTTAAGAGCGGCCCGGGCGGCAGCCGGGCACCAGCCGCGAAGTGTCCAGATATCCGACGGATGCTGCGGAAGCTCGCGCAAGGCCTCGGGCGCGTCGCGGGGGTCAATACGGGAGAAGCCATCGGCGGGATGCCACCGAATATTCCTTGTGCGAAACTGGGGCATGTCCGCCCGATCGGAGTCCACCAGTCCGACCACCAGCTGGCCCGCCGCGGCCACCGCCCTTGCCGATACCGATCCGGTGATGCGCCGCCTCATCGCGGAGACCGGTCCACCCGACATCAGGCCGCCAGCGGAAACCCATTTCGAGGCACTGGTCAGAGCGATCGTCTACCAGCAGCTAGCCGGTGCGGCCGCGGCCGCCATTCACGGCCGCTTGATCGCGGCAATGGCCGGCACGGTCACGCCGGAGAATCTGATGTCACTGCCCGACGAGAGGTTGCGAGGGGCCGGGCTTTCCGCGCGCAAGACGGCATCGCTGCGGGACCTGGCAGCCAAGGTTCTTGACGGCACGGTCGTGCTCGATCCGGCCGGGCTGCGAGCTGAGACCGACGACGAGGTGATCGCCCGGCTGTCGACTGTGCTCGGCATCGGGCCGTGGACAGCCCAGATGTTCTTGATGTTCCAGCTCCGCCGGCTTGACGTCTGGCCGACCGGCGACCTTGGCGTCAGGAAGGGATTCGGGCTGGCCTGGGGGATCCCGATGCCGACAGCCAAGCAGCTAGAACCGCTCGGGGAGCCGTACCGTCCCTACCGCTCAGTGGTGGCCTGGTACTGCTGGCGAGCCGCGGAACTGTACGGCGGGGCGGCCGAAAGCGCGGTTACCCGCTAGACGGCATCAGTCTGTGCCAATTTCCGCCTTAAAGGTGGTCAATGTTCGTGCGCCTCAGCGTGACCAGAGCAGATCGAGGTCGGCGTCGAGCTGGGCGGTGAGCCCCGCGATGCGGGGCACGGCCGGCTCGGCCGGTGCCGCTTCGGTGACGTGGCAGGCGGCCAGCGCCGCGCGATCGAGGAATCTGGTGAGCTGGCCGAGGCTGTGCTTGTCGTCGCGGCCGCGGCGATGGTGGTGCAGGCGCAGCGGGGCGTAGAGGAACAGCTCATCTCTGGCCCTGGTGACGGCCACGTAGAAGAGCCGTCGTTCCTCCTCGAGTCCGAACGGGGAGGAGATGGCGAGGTCGCTTGGCATCGCGCCATCCACGAGGTGGGCTAGGTGCACCACCGGCCATTCCAGGCCCTTCGCCGAGTGGATCGTCGAGATGGTCAGGTAGTCCTCGTCGATCCGGCCTGGGCCGGCCAGGTCCGACGCCGACACCGGCGGGTCAAGCGCGAGGTCGACGAGCGCGTCGTGCAGTGACGGGCGGCTGGCGGCGGCGTCGGCCAGCCGTTCCAGGTCGGCGATCCTGATCTCGGCGTCGATGTAGCGGCAGCGCAGCGGTGCGTCGAGCGCGGCGAGCACGGCCGTGATCAGCCCCGTCGGCCGGGCATCGGGCGCGATGTCGGCGAGACCGCCGAGCGTCGCTGTCAGCGCGGCCCTTGATCGGGCTGGTGCCGCCGCGACCGCTTCGTTCCAGCGGCGCAGCGGCGCGGGGTCGGTGAGCCTCAGCGCGGCGACGAGCCGCCTGGCGTGCGCGGGACCGATGCCGTCGTGCAGCCGGAGCAGCCGGAACCAGGCGACGTCGTCGGCCGGGTTGATGATCACGCGAAGCGCGGCCAGGAAGTCCCTGACATGCGCGGCGTGGGTGAACCGCAGGCCGCCGTACTTGACGAACGGTATGCCGCGGGCCGAAAGCTCGATCTCAAGCACGTCGCTGTGGTGCGCTGACCTGATCAGCACGGCCTGATCGCGCAGGTCGGTCCCGGCGTCGCGGGCGTCAAGCACCCGCACGCATATCTCGCGTGCCTGGGTCGATTCGTCGTAGCAGCGGACCACGAGCGGCATCAGCCCGCCGTCCCTGCTGGCCGCGAGCGTGAGTTCTAGGCCGGGCGACTGCGGCCTGACCGCGTTCGCCAGGGTCAGCACGGTCCGTTTCGAGCGGTAGTTGTTCGCCAACCTGACGATGCTGATGCCGGGGAAGTCAGCCGCCAGGCCGCGCAGGTGCGCCGGGTCAGCGCCGCGGAACGCGTAGATGGCCTGCGCGTCGTCACCGACGCAGGTCAGGCCGCTTCCTCCGGGTCGAAGGAACCGGACGATATCCGCTTGCACGGCGTTGACGTCCTGGTATTCGTCAACGAGCACGGCGTCGAACATGCCGCGCAACGCTGGTCCCGCCGCCGGGTCGGCGAGCGCGGCACGCCAGAGCAGCAGCAGATCGTCGAAGTCGACGAGGCCGTGGGCGCGCTTGTGGGCGACATAGCCGCGGAACAGGTCGCCGAGCTGGGCGGCGAATTCGGCGCACCAGCCAAATCCGCTGGCGACAACCTCGGTCACGGGCTGCTTGGTGTTGACGCACCTGGTGTAGATGTCGGCGCAGGTCGCCGCCCTCGGCGCCCGGCGCTCGGTGCCGACAAGGCCGTAGTCGCCCCTGAGCACGTCGAACAGGTCGACGACATCGCCTGGGTCGACGACGCTGAACTGCGGCGGCAGCGAGAACGACTCGGCGTGCTTGCGGATGACGCGGTGCGCGATCGAGTGGAAGGTGCCGCCCATGATCCGGTGCCGCTGGTTGCCGTAAGCCGCCCTGGCCAGCATGTCGTCGGCTGCGCGCCTGGTGAAGGTGAGCAGCAGGATGCGGCTCGGCTCGATGCCCTGGCCGCACAGCCACGCCGCCCGCGCGACCAGCGTCCTGGTCTTGCCGGTCCCCGCTCCGGCGAGCACCAGCAGCGGCCCCTGCGGATGCGTGGCTGCTTGCCGCTGCTCGGTGTCAAGGCCGTCGAGTACCGCCGTCGCATCGAACATGCGGACGAATGTAACGGCACCCGGTGACAGTGCTTAGGCCGTGTGTTGACGACGGCCGGGTCTTAGCCTATAACCCTATCTATAACCCCTGAATATAACCCCAAAAATTTGAAAAGATGGCCCAGGAGGACTCATGCCTAAGATCAACGTGTACTTGCCAGAGGATCTGGCCGCGGCGGTGCGGCGAGTGGGTATTCCGGTGTCGCCGGTGTGTCAGGCGGCGCTGGCGGACGTAGTACAGAGGGTCACCGACGTACGCAAGGTCATCGAGACCATTCGCAACCAGACACTCAGCCCAGATCACATGGCCAAGGTAGGCGCCGCCGCCCGGGTGACTGACCGGGTCAGGACGGTAGTCGGGCTGGCGGGCCGGTACGCCGCCGCTGCTGGGACGCAAGTAACCACCGGGCACCTGCTGCTCGGGCTGTTCGAAGAGAGCGGCAATGTCGCTGTCAGCCTGCTCCAGGCGCTCGACGTTGACCCCGACGGCGTGCGTTCCTCGATCGAGTCAGGCCGCCCGGCCGAGGCCGAGGCCGGCGAGCCCCGAGTCGCTGACGATGGGCGCTCGAGCGAGGCGTGGCGGAACCTCAGCTGGCCAGCATGGAACGCCATGGCGGCGGCCATGGAGGCGGCCATCGGGTTCGGCCACAACTACGTGGGCTGCGAGCACCTGCTCGTCGGCCTGCTCGCCGATCCCGATAGCCAGGCAGGCCAGTCGCTGCGCGCCCACGGCGTCGACGAGGCCGAGCTTCGCCGAGCTCTTACCGGCGCGGTGGCTGGCTTCTCGCATGGCCGCAAGGCCGCTGGCTCGATTGCCGACCGGCTCGGTGAGATAGTCAGCAGGCTGAACGAGATCGAGCAGCGCCTCGCCGCGATAGGTGCTTGAGCCCTGCGACACAATGGGCCGGGCAACGGGCCGGGCAACGGCGCAAGGAAACTGGAGCGAGCATGCCAGAGGACTGGAACTCCAAGATCATCTCTGAGTTTCGCGCGAATGGCGGAAAGGTCGGCGGGGTGTTCGAAGGAACGCCGTTGCTGCTGCTTCACACGAGGGGCGCGAAGACGGGAGCAACACGCGTCAACCCGCTTGCCTATCGGGTCGACGGTGACGCACTTGTGGTGTTCGCGTCCAAGGCCGGAGCGCCGACGAACCCAGACTGGTTCCACAACTTGCGTGCGAACCCGCGGGCGAGCGTGGAGGTCGGCACGCAAAAGCGCGACGTCGTCGCCAGGGTTGCCGAAGGGGACGAGCGGCACCGCCTCTGGGAAGCGCAGAAGCGGGACAACCCGGCCTTCGCCGGCTACGAGACCAAGACCGACCGCCAGATCCCAGTCGTCGTTCTCGACCCGAAAACGTCGTAACGCCCGACCGGGTGCGATGGATTCGGGCATCCATAGCGCCCCGGCACCCCGCCCAGGCCGGCTCGGTGCGATGGATTCGGGGTCTCATCGCGTTTCGGCACCCCGCCCAGGCCGGCTCGATGCGATGGATTCGGGGATTCATCGCGTTTCGGCGCCCGTTCTTGCGTGGTTGGGTGCGATGGATTCGGGGCTTCATCAGGGAAATCGGGTGTGGATTCGGGCATCCATCGCGGTACCTGGCCGGGCTGGCGCGATGAAACCGGGAATCCATCGCATCGCCAGGGCACGCGGTAGTCGGGGCTAGTGCTCGGTGCTAGCGTGGCGGCAGTTTTGTGTACTTTGCCGCTTTGCTCCTGGCCGTTTCGACAGGGTACTTTCGCGCGTTCTTGACCATCTTCTCCGTGAACGCCCGTTCTAGGTCTACGTTGAGCACGTCGGCGAGCCTGATCAGGTAAGCGAAGACGTCAGCTAGCTCATCGCGGATCTCGCCGGCGCGGCCCTCGTCGCGCATCGCGGCGGCCGATTCCTCGCTGGTGAGCCACTGGAAGATCTCGGTGAGCTCGCCTACCTCTCCGGCCAGCGCCATCACCAGGTTCTTCGGGTTGTGGAACTGCTCCCAGTCACGTTCGGCCACGAACTGGCGAAACTGAAGCTGCAGGCTCGCTATCGTCACCGCTTAGGTATACCGGCTGGCCAAGGTAGCCGCGAGCCACCATGGTGACGTACTGGTAGACCGCGTCCTCGGCCGGCGAGAGCGGACCGGGCACGGCGTGCGGCGAGCTGAGTCCGCGTTGCACAGACTCGCACGCGGCCCAATCCTGCCGGTTGGTGAGATCCCAGAAGTCGATCGCGTAGCTCGGGTCGAAGCCGGGCTCGGCGGTCGCCTCGGGCGCGAACGCCCAGCTGCACTCGATCTTGGTGCGGTCTGCGGCCAGCGGCAGCAGCCTGTGCACCATGACGTAGTCCGGATGCAGGCTGATCAGCACGTTCGGGAAGACGTTCACGTAGGTGACTGTTCGCAGCGAGCGGGCATCGAGGCCGCGCAGCGGCACGCCGTGGCTCTGCCCGTCGAGCGACATCGTGGCCATGCCATCGCGCAGGTGCATCGTGCCGCCGACCCAGCTACCTGGCAGGTCAAAGTTCTCGCCGCTCTTCGGCGGGCTGACCTTACAGAGTTCTGGGTGGATAGAGGGGCAGTGGTAGCACTCATGGTAGTTCTCGGTCAGGATCTTCCAGTTGGCCGCGGCGTCGTACTCGTGCGTTCCGGCCGTCACCAGCCTGCTCATCTCATACGGCGCGACAATCTCGTCCAGCGTTCCGAGCGCGACATCCAACGGCGCGGCTTTTCCTGACCCGTCAACGAAGATCAGCCCGTGCCACTCGACGACCGGCAGTTCGACGAGGCTCCACTGACCGGGATCGAAGCCAGGCTGGCTCTTGAAGCCGGCCGCCGCCCTGAGCGTCCCTTTCAGGTCGTATGTCCATGAGTGGTAGGGGCAGATTATGACCTCACGGTTCGCGGCCGCGCCACAGGGCAGCAGTTCATGCCCGCGATGCCGGCAAGTGTTCGCGAACGCGTGCAGCGCGCCGTCGTCGTCTCTGGTAAGCAGGACGCTGCCAGTCCCTGTCGGCTCGGCCCGCATCTCGCCTGGGTTCGCCACCTGGTCGCTTCGGCCAGCGCAGGCCCAGCCGCCGCCGAAGAAGTGCTGTTGCTCCCACTCGAACACGGCCTGGTCCACGTAGGCCCCGCGGGGAAGCATCCTGCTCTGGCCGAACGGCAGCAGCGACAGCGCCAGGGCTGAGGGGTCAAGCGGCGACTGACGAGTCGATGGCGACTGACTGACCATACAGTCAAGAATAGATGGCAGGTCAGGAGGTGTCCAGATGTCACGGTGACCGACGCTTTCACCCTTGTCAACCCATCCTGCCCGGCTCGCGGCGGCTGGGACAACGTGGGAGCCTCAACGTGCGAGCCTCGCTGTTGCCGGGTGACGCCCGGCCGCTAGCCTGGCCTCGTGGCTGCGAAGCTGACCGTGACAGCCGGCGTGGTCGTCAGCGCCGGCCAGCAACAGGTCTGGGACCTAGTAGTCGACTGGTCCAGGCAACGAGAGTGGATCTTGGTGACGAGGACCGACGGCGGCCACGGGCTTGGCGCCAAGGTGACTGGCCGCACTGGCATCGGGCGACTTCAGTTCGCTGATCCGATGGAGATCACTGAGTGGGTGCCGCCGCGCCGATGCACCGTCACCCACCTCGGCAAGATCGTGCGCGGTCATGGCGTGTTCGAGGTCCTGCCGCGCCGGGACAAGGGCGGATCTGAGTTCCGCTGGACCGAAGAGATCGAGTTGCCGGTGGCGTTGCCGCCGGCCCTGGCCAAGCTGGTGGCAGCGACCTTGATCGGGCCGCTCACCAGGCTTGGGCTCGGCTGGTCGCTGCGCAGGTTCGCGCGTCTGGTCTGACCGGGCTCAGGAGCCGACAGCCGACCGGCCGCCAGCGGCTACGGCGCCGGCTGAGGACCAGCAGCGCACGATGTCCCGCATGGAAAGAAGGCCGGCTACTTCTCCGCCATTGACCACGACCAGATGCCTGAACCCGCTAGCGACCATGGTCTCGGCGGCCTGCTCAAGCGTCCAGTCCGGCGTAGCGAACACGACATCGGGCGTGCGATGCTCGGAGACGAACTCTGTGTCAGGGTCCTGGTCAGCTGCGAGTGAGTTCAAGATGTCGCGTTCGGTGAGGATGCCGATGCCTGATCGTTCAGCGTCGAGCACGACCGCCGCGCCCACCCGGTGCATCGCCATCATCTTGGCTGCCTGGCGCAACGTGTGAGCCGGCCCCACGCTAAGCACGACCTGGGTCATGCCTTCGCTGACTTTCATGATCCGATCACCCCTCCTGACCCGATCGGCACAAACGCCGCGGAGCACGTGCGCAACGCGAGCGCATCACAATGGCACCCTCACGCCGCGCATCCCCCGGTGTGCGGCGCAGCTATGCCTTGCCCGGCGGCGCCATCGCAGTCATCAAGCTTGTGAACATGTGCCGCGCTATGAGTCCAGCATCTGCCATCAGCCTGCCCAGTTCAACCCGCATCGGGCCACGAACCCGTCCAGAGCCACGGTCGACAGCCGCGCCGCGTTTACCCCTTCTTTGCCGCTCGGCTGGAGGGCGACGTCAGCATGCCAAGCGCCTCGTCGTGCAGCAGGCCGTTCGTACAGATCACGCTGCCGCCATCCGGTGTCGCGGTCCCGGTTAGATCGGTGAAGGTACCGCCCGCCTCGGTCACGATGATCTGCAGCGCCGCGAGATCCCACAAAGACACCTCGGACTCGGCCGAGATGTCGACGGCTCCCTCGGCGACCAGCACGTGAGACCAGAAATCCCCGTAGGCCCTGGTACGCCAGACCGCTCTCGCCAAGCCGATGAACTCATCCAGCCGGCCGCTTTCCTCCCACGTAGCCAGGTCTGAATAAGACAGCGAGGCATCGGAGAGCATGGTCACCTCGGACACCCGGCACGCGGCGGCCTTGGTAAGCGACCTGCCGGTCCACGCGCCGCCGTCGCGGGCCGCCCACCAGCGCCGCCCGAGCGCCGGCGCTGACACGACTCCTACAGTTACCTCGCGATCGGCCATGAGCGCGACGAGCGTCGCCCACACCGGCACGCCCCGCACGAAGTTCTTGGTCCCGTCTATCGGGTCGATGATCCAGCAACGTGACCCCGTGCCGGTCTTGCCGTACTCCTCGCCGAGCATCGAGTCTCTCGGTCTAGCCCGGCGAAGCACATTGCGCAGTGACTCTTCGGTCGCCAGGTCGGCGTCCGTAACCGGGGTGAGGTCGGGCTTCGCCTGGACGGACAGATCAAGCGCGCGAAATCTGCGCATCGTAATGTCGTCCGCCGAGTCGGCAAGGACATGGGCGAACCGCAGATCGTCATCGAAGCTCGCCATGGCCGCAAACGCTATCGCTAACAGGGCACCATGACTACGACCGGTCCGCCGATAGCGGTACAGGACGCCTGTTGATCATGCGTCGGAGTCCTGGCTCTGCGTACCTTCCTGGCTGCCTGTACCCTCCAGGCTACGCAGCAGGCGACGCAGCGAGTCGAGCCTGGCGGCAAGCGGGCCGTTGGTGCCGGCCGCGGCATCGAGAGCGCAGCCAGGGCCTAGGTGATCGCAGCCCGGCAGGCAGTCGGCCGTGATGTCGACTAGGTCAGGAAATGCGGCGAGCACGTCTTCCGGTGACATGTGCCCGAGCCCGAAGCTGCGAAGGCCAGGCGTGTCGATGATCCAGCCTCCGGCCATCCCGGGGCTCGGCAACGGCAGGGCCACCACGGACGACGACGTGTGCCTGCCGCGCCCGGTCACAGGGCTGACCGCGCCAACGGCGCGGGCGGCGTCTGGGATCAGCACATTGACGAGCGTGGACTTGCCGACCCCCGACTGCCCAACCAGGACGCTGATCTTGCCGGCCAGCAGCTCGCGCAGCTCGGCGAGCGCCGGGTCACTCAGCGGTCGGCCGAGGACGATGAACCGCAGCTCAAGCGGCGCGTAGACAGGCAAGACCTGGTCAGGGCTGGCCAGGTCTGACTTGGTCAGGCACAGGACCGGCCCGATCTCCGCGTCGTAGGCCGCGACAAGAAACCGATCGATCAGCCGCAACCTAGGTGGCGGGTTAGCAAGCGAGCTCACGATCAGCATCTGGTCGGCGTTGGCCACGATGACGCGTTCCACCGGATCGGTGTCGTCAGCGGACCTGCGCAGCACGCTGTGCCGAGGCTCCACCCTGACCACCCGCGCCAGCGTTCCCGGCGCACCCGACACATCGCCGGTCAGGCTGACCGTGTCGCCGACCACGATGTTGCCGCGGCCAAGCTCGCGGGCCTTCATCGCGGAGACGATGCGATCATCGAGCACGCAGCGGTACCGGCCCCGATCCACCCCGGCCACGAACGCGCGAGTCGCCTGATCGTGCGCTGGCCTGCGCCTGGTGCGCGGCCGTGAGCCCCGGCCGGCTCTGATCCTGACGTCGTCCTCGTCTAGCCCCGTGTGCCGCGGCGGGCTCACCCCGGCGGCACCAAGGTCCGGGGCCGGTACGTGCTGAGATCGGGGCGGGTCTTGCCGACCGTGACCGCGTCGCGAACCCGCGGATCGCCGGTCGCGCGGACCAGCCAATCCGCCGAGCATCCGGCTCCGGGATCGCCGGCCGGTGGGTTCGTAGCCATGCTGCGAGGGTATCGGCTTGGAGTTGTTTCCCCGTGTTGTGTTTCAGTGCCGCGGTTGCCTGCGGTGCCACGCGGCCGCGTATCGCGAGGCGAGCCAGGGAAGCAGCCCCCGGCCGCGCGACCCGGCGGCGCCACCGAGCCCGCGGACGGCATCGCCGGCTCGACGACGTCGTTAAACCCCCGGCGCCAGCGGCATCGCCGATCCGGCGACGCCGATAGACAGTCCCGGCCGGCCCGACGAAGTCGTTGAACTGCGAGGGTTTGCAGCATCGCCGGGCCGGCGATGCTGCCTGAGCGGCCGGGAATTCTGGGCAGGAAACCCGCGATGACCGAACAGGTGCCGGGCGGCTGCCGCGACGAGAACGCTCCCGCGCCGCCGCCGGGCCGACAGGCCGGGCGATACGCACGCTAGCCGGGTCCGCGCAGCCGACAACAGCAGCAACGGTCCGGCGCTGCTGTTCACCCGGCCAGCCCAACGACAGCAACGGTCCAACGCCGCTGTCCCCACGACAGCAAGCTGCACAACGCTGTCGCGCGCTAGCATGCCGCCGGCTGGCGCCGGCCCGGATTTTCGCGCGCCGCGGCCGGACCTCGCTTGGCGACCAGGCCGCCGCTTACGTTCACCAACCTCTGCTGTTGAGCCGTTGTTGTGCCAAAGCTTGTGTGTTTGCCAATGTTTGGCAGAGCCTCGACGTGGCTATGAACAGCGTCAATCTGTAGTTCGGATCGCGGGGTCGACCAACCAGGCCCCGGTTTGTCGTGGTTTATGCCCGGTAGCGTCGATTCGGCAACGCTCCGGTCGGCCCGAGAAGCCGTCCCCCGGTAAACGAATACGCAGCGAAGGTGATCACATGTGTGGCCGGTACGCCTCGGCGCGCTCGCGCATCGAACTCCTCGAGGAGTTCGCGATCGAGCGCGATCGGGTGGATGAGCCGTTGCAGCCCGACTACAACGTGGCGCCGACCAAGCCCGTCTACGCCGTCATGACGAGGGCGCCAAGGGCCGGCCGGACTGACGGCGCGCCGCAGGCCGACGGCGTGCCTGCCGCTTCGGTGGCAGCCAAGCCCGAGCGCGAGCTTCGCGTGGTCCGGTGGGGGCTGGTGCCGTACTGGGCCAAGGACGTCTCGATCGGCAGCAAGATGATCAACGCGCGAGCCGAGACGGTCAGCGAGAAGCCGGCCTTTCGGTCGGCGTTCGGCAAACGGCGATGCTTGCTCCCGGCCGACGGTTACTACGAATGGCAAGCGCCTCCGGCCGGCAGCAAGGGCCAGAAGCAGCCCTACTTCATCTGCAGGCGTGACCACGGCGCGCTGGCATTCGCTGGCCTGTACGAGCTATGGCGGGATCGGTCCATTCAGGCCGACGATCCGGCCGCGTGGCTGTGGACAGCCACGATCATCACGACCACAGCCCCTGACGAGCTCGGCGAGATCCACGACCGGATGCCGATGGTGATCGATCAGGCGAGCTGGACTGACTGGCTCGATCCGGCCAACACGGAGGTGGCTGACCTGCGCGGGCTGCTAGCGCCCGCGACGACGACCGGACTGATTAGCTATCCGGTCGCTCCGCTGGTCAACTCCGTGCGCAACAACGGCCCTGCGCTAATCGAGCAAGCGGACCCGGTAGCGCCGGGGTTGGGCGGGCACAGGAGGTGTGGGTCGGTTGAACGTAGCAATCGCTCGTCAGCGCCTTGAGGAAGTACGTGACGAGCTGGACAGGTCAGTTGCCGTGCTGAACGGAGCTCACCATAAGCATCCTCTCGTCTCTGACTATCCGCAGGATCCAGCCGACGCCGGATCGAACCTGGCTGAGTCAGATCGCGCCGAGGCGATACTCGCCGCGGCCAAAGCCCGGCGTGTGCTCATACTCGAGGCGCTTCGCAGGCTGGATGAGGGCAGCTACGGGCTTTGCGTCGACTGCGGCCGGCCTGTGCCTGATGGTCGCCTTGAGGCCAAGCCAGAGGCTGCCAGGTGCGTGACATGTCAGGGCAAGCGAGACAGGCTGCGGCGCTGAGCTACTCCCAGGCGGAATGAAGATGGCATCCGGCGCGTTGCAACGCGCGTGCCCATTGCTGGTAAGAACTGGTGCGACAGCGCCACTTCCGATGTAGTCAGACGCCGGTGTTCACCAATAGGGGTGGCCGCGCGTTCGGCTCGCGTGGCCGACACGGTATCCTCCGCCCGAGGTTGCTTGCAGTCCAGAGGTGGGCTGGGTATAGCGGAGGGGGTGGGTCCGGTACCTGAGACACAGCAGGGGCGTAACGAACGCTTCGAGCGTGATGTCCTGCCGTACCTGGATCAGCTGTATGCGGCGGCCATGCGGATGACCCGCAATCCAGCTGATGCCGAGGATTTGGTGCAGGAGACCTTCGCGAAGGCCTACGGTTCGTTCCATCAGTATCAGGACGGCACGAACCTCAAGGCCTGGCTGTTCCGAATCCTGACCAACACGTTCATCAACACCTATCGCAAACGGCAGCGTGAGCCTCAGCGATCCGGCACCGAGGAGATCGAGGACTGGCAGCTTGCCCGTGCCGCCTCGCACACGTCGTCTGGCCTCAAATCCGCCGAGGCCGAAGCGCTCGAAAGCCTGCCGGATTCTGACATCAAGCAGGCTCTGCAGGCGCTGCCGGAAGAATTCAGAATCGCCGTATACCTGGCAGATGTCGAGGGATTCGCCTACAAAGAGATCGCCGACATCATGGGTACCCCGATCGGAACCGTGATGTCGCGACTGCACCGGGGACGTCGGCAGCTGCGCGACATGCTTGCCGACTACGCGGCAGAGCTCGGCCTGGCCAAGGCGGCTGCCGATGGGTCTTCGTCGGCCCAAGCGCCCGGGGGGGAGGCGAGATGAGCTGCGGCAAGCCGCACGAGGTGCCGTGCAGCGAGGTACTCGACATGGTCTACAGCTACCTTGATGGCGAGATGGACCAGGTAGCGTACGCGCAGGTCAAGGTCCACCTGGACGAATGCGGTCCATGCCTGCGCGAGTATGGCCTCGAAGAAGCCGTCAAGCGGCTGGTGCACAAGCATTGCGGACATGAGCCGGTACCAAGTGACCTTCGGCAAAAGGTGCTGACCAGGATCGAAGCCGTCCGCGCTCAGATCGAAGCCGGCTGAGACTACACCGGCGAACCGGTAGCCGACCTAACCTCCTGCTGCGACAATCATTATTGCCGCGTACGCAAGCCCACGGGTAGCGAGGAGGGTGCGGGGGCCATGGGCAGGCTTTCATTGGGCTCTTGGCTCTATCTTGCGGCAATTGTCGGCGTTGCCGGCGGCATTATGCTGATCGCGCCGATAAGTACCGCGGATACGAAATGGTGGGCTTGCTATGCCGTTCTCGCCCTACTGTTCCTGATCTGTGATTCGACGCCGACACCGCTGGCGGCCAGGCAGTCGGCGTGGTCGCCAAGCTCAGCGGCGACGCTGGCCGCGGTTGTGCTACTGCACGGCGGAATTGGCGCGGCGATGGTCGGAGCGGCGGCAGTCCTGACCATGCGGCGCCAGGTGCTCTTTTACGAGCGGCTATTCAACGGCGCGATGTACGCGGTGGCCGGGTATGCGGCCGGAGTCGCGTATCTGGCGGTCAGCGGGCAGCCGCACCCGTTCATGCCTGACCTACTCCGGGTAACGGAAATCAACTCATCGCATGGCCTGCCTCCCACCATGTTCGAGGCGCTTCTTTGGCCGTTCGCTGTCGCGGCTCTCGCGCACGTACTTGTGAACCACGGCTTGCTGTGGGGAATGCTGCTGCTCGATCGGCGCAGCGCAGCGGCTACTCGACGGGGTGATTCTCCGGCCGCGCTACCTCTGCTGCTCGCCTACGACATCGGATTCGCCGGCCTTGGCCTGGTGATCGCTGCGCTCTGGCCGGTCATGCAGTACTTCGCCGCCACGATCGTGCTCGTGCCGCTCTACGTAGCGCGCTGGGCGATGGGGCAGTTCGCCGAGCAGCAAAGGGCGCACTCTGCGACGCTGGCAGCGCTGTGCCAGGCGGTGGAGACGAAGGACTTCTACACCAGAGGTCACAGCGACCGGGTCTCCAGGGGCGCGGGCATGATCGCCCGCCAGATCAAGATGCCGCCAAGCCGCATCGAGGCGGTCAGGTTCGCTGGCATGCTGCATGACGTCGGCAAGCTCGGTGTCCCGACAAAGGTGCTGCAAAAGGAAGGCGCGCTGACCGAGGAGGAGTACGCGGCGATCCAGTTGCACCCCATGCGCGGTCTGGAGATCGTCGGCGAGATCGGATTCCTGAACGAGGCGCTTACTGGCATTATGCACCATCACGAGCGGATGGACGGCCGCGGCTATCCGATGGGATTCGCCGGAGACGAGATTCCGCAGTTCGCCAAAATCATAGCCGTTGCCGATGCTTTCGATTCGATGACATCCACTCGGTCGTATCGTGTAGCGAGAAGGAATGACGAGGCTGTCGCTGAGCTTCGGAAGAGCGCGGGGTCCCAGTTCGACCCGAAGATCGTCGAGGCCTTTATTAGCGCGCTCGACCGCGAGGGATGGAAGGGGCAGGAACTGGCGCAGCCTCGCGAGTACGAGATCTTGACGTCGCAAGACCATGACGACCCGATCTCGCCGTTGCGCGTAGTCGAGAGCCGGTGAGGAGGGCGTGGCGACGACAGCTCGATACCGCGACGGCGACGTCGGTGTCCGGCCAGCGGCACAGCGGTGGCAAGCTTTGCAATCGGTCGACACCGCCAGGTTGTTGCTGCTCGGCGGCACCGCCATTCTTGTCGCGATCTGCGTGGCCCGGCTGGTAGGCATCGGGCAGTCTTCGCAGGCAGCGATAGCTTTCGGCTTGTTCATCGCGTTCGGCGAACTGCTCAGGTTGTCCTTGCCAGGCGGCAGGGAGGCCGCGCCGATCGCGATGACCGCCGCGCTAGCGCTGGCGATGGCGCTGACGGTCGCGCCTGTGCACCATCCGCACGCGCATCCGGAGTCGGTGTTGCCGATCTCGGCGACCCAGGTCGTCGCGGTCGCCGCGCTCGGCATGGCGCTCGGCGCGCTGCCGCACATCGCGGCCGGCCGGCCAGGCGGTGCCACCGGCATGTCGGCGAGGCTAGCCGCCGTCGCGCTCGTGGCGTTCATATTCCGTCCGCTGGCGAGCACCATCTGGATGCCGGGCCGGTGGTACGTGGCTTTCTGCGTCATGGCCGTGCTCGCGACCATGGCCTGGCTGCTCGAGACGGTGATTATCGCCGTCATCAGGGCCGAGGACTTGCGTGCCAGGTACTCGGTGACGCTCGCAGACGAACTGCGAGTGCAGTGGCGGCTCGGCCTGGCTGTCGGCATATCAGCGATCATCACGGTGTTCGGCGCCACCGTCATGGGTCTCGACGAGCTCGCCGTGTTCGCCGGACCGCTGTTCGTCATCCAGCTAGCGTTCCGCCGGTACGCGGGCATTCGCGCCACCTATCTGCAGACAGTGCGGGCGCTCGCCCAGGTGACCGAGGTCGCCGGGTACGTGGACAGCGGTCACTCCCGCCGGGTAAGCAAGATCGCCCTGGCGGTTGGCAGGGAACTCGGCATGTCCGAGCCTGACCTGCTCAAGCTGGAGTACGCCGCGCTGATGCACGACATCGGCCAGCTCTCGCTGGTCGACCCGATCCCGGCCGGGGCGACCGTTGACGTGGATCTGGCCAAGACGCGCAGAATCGCTGAGTTCGGCGCCGAGGTGATCAGCCAGACTGGCGTGCTCGATGAGGTGGCCGCGATCGTAAGGTTCCAGTGGCTGCCCTATCGGGGCAACGCGGTCAAACCACCGCTCGGCAGCAGGATCATCCGGGTGGTCAACGCCTTCGACGATCAGGTGGCTGGCTCTCCCGACCGGGACAGGATCGCCGCCGCGATCGCCGGTATCCGCTCCAGGACGGACCGCGACTACGACCCGGCGGTGGTGGCGGCGCTCGCAATCGTCACCAGCCGCCTGCCGCTCAGCCGGCTCTAGGACGCCATCGGGGGGCTCGCGGGGTCGTCCCCCCTGACCAGCACGGCGGGGGGCTTGGGGGGTCGTCCCCCCCGACCAGCACAGCAGGGGGCTTTGGGGGGTCGTCCCCCCGACCAGCACAGCGCCTGGAGAACCGCCAGGGGATAGGGTTTGCGGGTGCCAGCTTCCGTATTGATCGCCAATAGGGGCGAAATCGCTCGCAGGGTAATCAGGACGTGCCGACGGCTCGGGGTGCGGGCAATCGCGGTGTACTCGGAGGCTGACGCCGAACTGCCGTTCGTTGCTGAGGCGGATGAGGCTGTACTGATCGGACCGGCGCAGGCCAAGCTGAGCTACCTGAACACCGGCGCCATACTGCGGGCAGCTAGCAGGACCGGCGCGGCAGCGATCCACCCTGGCTACGGGTTCCTGGCCGAGAACGCGGAGTTCGCCGCGCAAGTCATTGACGCCGGGCTGACCTGGATCGGGCCGTCGCCAGAGGCGATCGAGCAGATGGGCGACAAGATACGCGCCCGCAACCTGATGGCGAGCGCGGGAGTGCCGGTTGCCGAAGGCGCCACCGAGCCGGTGGCCGATGCCGATGCCGCCGCGGCGCTGGCCAAGCGAATCGGCTATCCGATCATGATCAAGGCGGCCGCGGGGGGCGGCGGCATCGGCATGAGCGCGGCTGGCGACGAGCAGTCGCTGCGCAGCGGTTTCGAGACCGCTAGGTCGAGGGCTGAGCGGTTCTTCGGCAGCCCGGCGATCCTGCTTGAGTGCTACATCGCCGCGGCGAGGCACGTCGAGATCCAGATACTCGGCTTGGCTGACGGCCGGGTGGTAGCACTCGGCGAGCGCGACTGTTCTGTGCAGCGACGGCACCAGAAGGTGGCCGAGGAGACCCCGTCCCCTGGCGTCGACCAAGAGCTACGCGAGCGCATGCTCGCGGCCGCGATCAGAGCCGGCGAGGCGGTCGGCTACCGCGGCGCTGGAACGGTCGAGTGCCTGGTCGACACCAAGACCGGCGAATTCGTCTTCCTCGAGATGAATACCAGACTGCAAGTCGAGCATGCGGTCACCGAGATGGTCACCGGCATCGATCTAGTCGAACAGCAGCTGAGGATCGCTGACGGTTTGGAAGCGAGCTTTGACGTGGGCTTTATTTCACCCTCTGGGCACGCTCTTGAACTTAGGATCTATGCCGAGGATCCGGTCAGGTTCCTGCCGAGTCCTGGCACGATCGGGCAATGGGAAGAACCGGCCGGTGCCGGGATCAGGGTCGACGCCGGTTACGTCGCTGGCAACACCGTCACGCCGCACTATGACCCGCTGCTCGCCAAGCTGGTGCTGCACGCGGCTGACCGGGCGCAGGCGCTCACGCTGGCGAGGCAGGCGGTCGGGTCGTTCGTGGTAACCGGGCCAAAGACAAATCTCGATTTCCATGCCGACCTGCTGAACAGCGAGGAGTTCGGCAGTGGAAACTATGACACGTCCGTGGTGAGTCGTCTGCGTCCTTAGGAGGTGCGCGTGGCCGAGATCCGCGCTGAGATGGTCGCCAATGTGTGGAAGGTCGTCGCCGTTGAGGGTGACAGCGTTGCCGACGGCGACACGCTGGTGATACTCGAATCGATGAAAATGGAGATCCCGGTGGTGGCCGAGGGCGCGGGAAAGCTCACCAGGCTCGCCGTCGCCGAGGGCGATGTCATTCAGGAAGGCGATCTGATCGCGGTCATCGAGTGACTGCCATCACGCTCGCGGTCGGGTTGCGCGCGACTGTCACAGCCGAGGTCGCCCGCGCCGACACGGCGGCTTCGCTAGGTAGCGGCGACCTCCCTGTGCTGGGAACTCCTCGGCTGCTCGCGCTCGCCGAGGCCGCATGCGTCGCCGCCGTCGCGCCGCACCTCGCGCAAGGGCAGACGACGGTCGGCTCGGCGGTCTCGCTTGAGCACAAACGACCAAGTCCGCTCGGCAGCTCGATCGAGGTGCAGGCGGAACTCACCGAGATCGACGGCCGCGCGCTCTTGTTCATGTTCGTGGCCTACGGACCCGGCGTCGGCGACGAGGCTGTGATCGGCGCCGGCACGGTGCGACGGGTGCTTGTCGACAGCGAGCGGTTCATGCGGAAGGCCAGGGCCGGAGGCTAGCGGCGGCGGTTGCGGTGGCTCCCTAGACGCCCGTGGTTGACCTGGGATAGGCGACCTCGCTGTCGGTGGCGATGTTGACCATGTAAGGCACGGGGGAGTCGAATGCGCGGCGTAGCGCGGGTGCGATCTGACCTGGCTTGGTCACCAGTTCTCCAGCGCCGCCGAGCGCGGTGACCACCTGGTCGTACCGGCACTCCGGCTGGAGGTCGGCCGCGACATCGTAGCCGTACAGCGCCTGCATCGGGTGCTTCTCCAGGCCCCAGATGCCGTTGTTGCCGCAGATCATCACGATGGGAAGCCGGTGCCTGACGCAGGTGTCGACATCCATGAGCGAAAATCCCGCCGCGCCGTCTCCGAGCAGCAGCACAACCTGCGCCGATGGTCTCGCGATACGCGCGGCGATCGCGTATCCGAGGCCGGTGCCCAGGCATCCGTACGGGCCGGGGTCCAGCCAGCCGCCCGGCTGCTTCGGCTCGATGTATTTGCCCGCGTAGCTGACGAAGTCACCGCCGTCGCCGATGACCACGGCGTCGGGTTCGAGCAGCGGCGCGAGTTCGCCGTATATCCGCATCGGATGGATCGGGTGCGCGTCGCTCGCCAGCAGGGCGGCGTCGCTGGTGACGGCCGCGTCCCGGGCGGCGGTCAGCCTCGGCAGCCAGTCGGTCGTCCAGCGCGCCGCCAGCCCATGACGCTGTGCCGCCGTGGCCAGGCCGGTGAAGAACGCGGTGAGGTCGCCTGATGCGCTCGCGGCAAGTTCTCGGTGGGTGGCGATCTGGCTCCTGGCGTCGGCCACGTGCACGACCTTGGCAGCCGGCGTGCCATTCTTGCCGCCGTACTCGCCGTAGCCGAGCCTGAAGTCAAGCGGCGTGCCAACGACAATCACCAGGTCGGCCTCGCCGAAAGCCACCGACCTGGCCCTGGTCACAAGCAACTCGTGACCGGCGGGGAGTACGCCGCGGCCCTGACCGTTGGTGATCACGGGGAGCCGCAGGTCCTCGGCCGCGGCGCGGGCCGCGACGTCGGCGTCGCCTAGCCACACGTCGGAGCCGAGCACGAGCACGGGCCTGGAAGCGGCCGCGAGCAGCTTGGCGATGGCAGCGAGGTCGTCGTCGTCTGGCGGCTCGGCGATAGGCGCAGCGACGGGCTGGCCTGGCTGGCCTGGCTGGCTCGGCTGCGCGGGTGAGCCGAACAGTGCTTCCAGGCTGACATCTAGGAAAACCGGCCCCGCGTGCCTGGCCTTCGCCAGCGCGAACGCCTCGCTTACTGACCTGCCGACCGCAGCGGGATCGTGCTCGGTCCAGGCTCGCTTGGTGATCGCGGCGAGCAGTTTGGGATGGTCGATTTCCTGCAGGCTGCCAGAACCCCACCGGTGGTCGGGCGCCCTCCCGCCGAGCACCACGACGCTCGAGCCGTTGAAGTAGGCGGTGGTGATCGCGCTAATCCCGTTGGTCACCCCTGGCCCCGCGGTCAGCACGGCGAATCCTGGCGTCCTGGTGAGCCGGGCCGTGGCTTCGGCGGCGAACACCGCTGTCTGCTCGTGCCGCACGTCAAGGATCGGCATCGGCGGCTCGGCCTTTACGGCGCCGTCGTACACAGGGAATACGTGCCCGCCTGACAAGGTGAACATCGTTGTCACGCCATGGGCGCGTGCGGCAGACACGGCCTGAGCGCCGCCGTGCGTCACTGGCTGGGGGTGGGGGTGTGCAACCATGGCGGCGACGTTACCAGGCAGGCACGCGAGCGCTGGCACGCCCGTGAGGGGACTAGCCGGGAGGCGAGCGACGACTGAGACCGCGATGCGATGATGGAAAGGTGCCCACGCTGAATGACCTCGCTCGCCGGGCACGGATCGTGGCAGGTGACCTTGAGTGGCTGCACGAGCTTGTATCTGACTGGGAGCTGCTCGCCGACCTGTCCATCGCGGATCTGACGCTGTGGGCTCAGCTGCCCGGCGAGCAGTCCTGGATAGCGCTTGCCCAGGTCAGGCCGACCACAGGACCGACCGCGTTCCCTGAGGACCGGGTCGGCACAGTCCTGCCATCGAGCAAGCAGCCGCTGCTGGCCGCGGCGGTAAGCGAGGCGCGAGTCTGCCGCGAAGGTGACCCTGAGTGGCGGCGTGGCGTCCCGGTCAGGCACGAGACCATTCCGGTAAGCCGGGTCGGCCGGGTGATCGCGGTCATCGAGCGGTCGACGAACCTGGAGTCCGCGAGAACGCCGAGCCGGATGGACTTGGCGTACCTCAAGTCCGCTGACGACCTTGCCCAGATGATCGCCGCCGGGTTGTTTCCCGGGCCGGCCAGTTCGCCGGCGCACGTGCAGTCTCCGCGGGTCAACGACGGCATGGTGCGCCTTGGCCGTTCAGGCAAGGTCAGCTACGCGAGCCCCAACGCGCTGTCCGCCTACCGCAGGCTAGGCCTGACCGCCGACCTGACCGGACGCGAGCTCGGGCCGCTCACCGCGAGGCTGTGCGCGAGCACGATGCCACGAGATGACTCGCTGATGCTTGCGGCCAGCGGCCGAGCGCACACCGAGACCGAGGTCGAAGCGAACGGGACGGTCGTGCAGATGCGCACGATCCCACTGGTCGTGAACGGCAGTTCGGCTGGTGCGCTTGTCTTGCTCAGGGACGTTACCGAACTGCGGCACAGGGAACGCGAGCTGCTCACGAAGGACGCGACGATCAGGGAGATCCATCACCGCGTCAAGAACAACCTGCAGACCGTGGCGGCCCTGCTCCGGCTGCAGGCACGGCGGATGCGAGGTGTGCCAGAGGCCTCGGCCGCGCTTGGCGAGGCGGTGCGCAGGGTCGGGTCAATCGCGCTCGTGCACGAGACGTTGTCTCGCGCCAGCGGCGAGGTGGTCGAGTTCGACGACGTGGCCAGGCGAGTCGCGACGATGGCCGGTGAGCTGTCCGCGCCTGAGGCCAGGGTCACGCCGGTGCTAACCGGCGGCTTCGGCGCGTTGTCGGCGCAGGTTGCCACCCCGCTCGCGCTTGTGCTCACCGAGCTGCTGCACAACGCGATCCAGCACGGGCTCGCCAAGCCAGGAGGCCGGGCAGCGGGAACGCTTGAGCTTGCCGCCAGGCGGTGCGACGACCGGTTGCATGTGACGGTGGCTGACAACGGGGCGGGACTGCCTGACGGTTTTAATCTCGACACCGCGACGAGCCTCGGCTTGCAGATCGTCAGGACACTCGTAGTCAGTGAACTCGGCGGAAAGCTGAATATATCGGCGAGGCCGGAAGGGGGTACGACGGTACAACTCGAGGTCCCGCTGCCGCTGGCCGATCAGGCCGCTCCGCAGCCTGATCGCATAGGCGCCGAATCCTAGGCGCTTACTCCTAGGCGCTTACTCCTAGGCCCCTACACCGACCCGGGCGCCGCGACGCTTGAGCGTGCGCCTTTCGTCCTCGCTGAGCCCGCCCCAGACACCGGAGTCCTGGCCACTATCGAGCGCCCACCGCAGACAGGCCTCGGAGACCTTGCAGCGCGCGCACACCTGCTTTGCCTCATCGATCTGGAGAAGCGCGGGACCGGTGTTCCCTATCGGGAAGAAGAGTTCCGGGTCGACATCACGACAGGCTGCGTAGTTACGCCAGTCCATGCGGTCCACTCCTCAATGAGCGCCAACAGGTCCCTGCGGTGGCTGGCCCGGGGATCGGCCCCGGAGCCGCCGCACTGCGACCCGCCGCCTCCGTCGTGCTTGTGAACGAATTCACTAGCTATACCGTATGTCTGATCCGCTAGCGAAGCGAATCAATTCCCAGATGCGGAACCAGCGTCCCGTACTGGCTGCCAGACCACGCCCCCGTGGACATCGCCGCGTAGACATCGCCCGCCCGGCTGGAGGCGCGCGTGCTCACCTCATGCCAGGAGCGTTACAACCCTCCCAAGTTATTCGATCAAGCGCAAGACCCTTAGGCAAAGGTTAGGCCGGATTTCGGTGTCAGATGAGTCACATGGCAGGCATCGTCCGAGGGCGCGCGCGGAGTGCCGGGAGCGGGCCAATGCTTTGTGTGTTACGTCACGGTTATGAGGATCGTAATCAGCCGATGACTCGCAGTGCGGACGGAACCGACGTGAGCTGGACGAGTTCGCGCTCGCCCACGTACTCCCCGTCGATCTGAAATGCGACCGGCCGATCAGCGCGGAGCGTCAGCGACGGCAGATCGTGAAGCGACATGATCTTGCGGCCGTGCAGCATGCCCCCTTTCGTGGTGAACATCTGGCTAAGCGCATAGATGATGCTGATTGACGACATACTGCGCAACGCGAAGACGTCGAGCCCGGTGTCGAATCGGGCGCGGGGGTTGGCATTGACTTCCCGGCCGCCCAGATAAGTCCACGGCGCCGTGTTGGACACGATGCCGAGAAAGACAGGCCCGAAGGTCTCGCCATCGTGCGGCTCGATCCAGACGGCAGGCTTGCCGCGATCGGTCTGCCGGTAGAACTGGCGGAGGGCGAGCCTGACGTACAGCGAAGACGTCGCTTGCCGCCCATGCGCACGCAGGCCCTGCACCGCCCGCACCACCTCGGCGTCAAGCCCGAGCCCGCAGTTGAACGTGAAGTACCTGCCGTCGGCGTTGCCGACGCCGATCGTGCGTTCTTGGCCGACCGCGAGTGCCTGCAGGATCTCGCCGGTGGCGTCGACCGGGTCGCGCGGCAGGCCGAGCGCGCCGGTGAACACGTTGCCGCTGCCTCCGGGCAGCGCGGCGAGCGCCGGCAGCTCGCTAGCCGACATGCCCCGCCCGGGGTCAGCCTGGCCGAGCAGTCCGTTCACCACCTCGTTGACGGTGCCGTCGCCGCCGAGGGTGAGCACAAGCCCGAATCCCTCGGTGCTGGCCGTCGATGCCAACATCGTGGCGTGGCCCCGGTAGCGTGTCTCTACGACTTCTAGCTTGACAGCGGACGCTAGGGCCGACGCGATGACATCCCGGCGCAGCCGGGTCGTGGAGGTAGCAAGTGGGTTCACGATCAAAAGCGCGCGCACGCGCACAGGCTAGCGTCGCGGGGGGATCAGGGGGGTCGTCCCCCCAGGCCAACACCGCGGGGGGATCAGGGGGGTCGTCCCCCCAGGCCAACACCGCGGGGCGGCGGGAGGATCGGGGGCGTCCGCCTACGATTACTGCCGCGACCGTGGTGCTGGCCGTGCAGGCGGTCGGTGTCCTGCTCGCCGCCGTGCTCGCCGGAATCGCCACGATCGAGGGCAAGTCATATCAGAACGCCAGTGGCATAGCGATCACGGTCATCGGCATAGGCGCCGCGCTCGGGCTCGGCTACGTGGCTTTCGGGCTTGCCAAGACTAGGCGCTGGAGCCGGACCCCGGCGCTGCTGACCCAGCTATTCACCGGGATCGTCGGCATCTACCTGGTTCAGGGCCAGCGCTATGACTGGGGCGTGCCCGCGCTCGCGCTGTGCCTGGCCGGATTCGTCCTGCTGCTAGTGCCGCCGAGCATTAAGGCGCTGACCGATCAGTCTTCGCCGGTCAGCCCTTCACGAAGCTGAGTCAGCGTCCGCGCCAGCAGCCTGGACACGTGCATCTGTGAGATCCCAAGCTCGGTCGCGATTTGCGACTGTGTCATGTTGCCGAAAAATCGCAGCAGCAGGATCTTCTTTTCCCGAGGCGGGAGTCGTTCGAGCAGCGGCTTGAGCGACTCGCGGTACTCGACGCCTTCGAGCGCTTCGTCGACCATGCCGAGCGACTCGGCGACAGCCGGGGCGTCCTCATCTCCTGAGTCTGGCGCGTCGAGCGAGACCGTTGAGTAGGCGTTAGCCGACTCCAGTCCTTCGAGCACGTCCTCTTCGCTCATTGCCAGGTGCGCGGCTAGCTCGGCGACCGTAGGCGCCCGGCCGAGCCGCTGCGCTAGGTCGCCGATGGCCTTTGTGAGTGCCAGCTTGAGTTCCTGCAGCCTGCGCGGCACCCGGACCGCCCAGCCTTTGTCGCGGAAGTGCCGCTTGATCTCGCCCACGATGGTCGGCGTGGCATAGGTGGAGAACTCCACGCCTCGATTGAGATCGAACCTGTCGATGGACTTGATCAGCCCGATCGTGGCCACCTGGGTCAGGTCGTCGAGCCACTCACCCCGATTGCGGAACCTCCTGGCCAGGTACTCAACCAGCGGCAGGTGCAGCTCAACCAGCTCACCCCTGATTCGCAAGCGCTCTGGGTCGCCCTCGGGCAGCTCGCAGAGCCGCACGAACAGCTCCCTGGCGTGTCCGCGATCCCTGACCGCGTGCTGGATTCTGATCGCGCCTGAGAGCTGCTCGGCAGAGTCGTCGTCGTCATCGATCTCCTGCTCGATCAACTCGGCGACGGTCAGCACGTCGTCAGCGTCGCTGACGGCCTGTCCCCCGGCAGGCTCAGCCGTCATCGTCTCGAACTCTTCGGTCAATGCGACCTCAACTTCCCCCGTCATACCGACCTCGATGAATCACGACACTTTCGCAACACGATCGTCAGTACGTCGCCAGGCCCTACCTGGGCATCGACGCTACCCGCCAGCGCGGAGAGCACCGTCCAGGCGAACGTGTCGCCAGCTGGTACCCGAGGCGCGAGGGCGCGCACCGACACCGACACCGTCATCTCGTCCTGGCCGAGCGAGAAGACGCACTCGAGATTGCCGCCTGGGATCGCCTGGGTGAGCACCATCGCGCAGGCCTCATCGACCGCGATCCGCATGTCCTCGATCTCATCGAGCGTAAAGTCAAGCCGTGCCGCCAGACCGGCCGTGGCCGTCCTGAGCACCGACAGGTAGGCGCCGTCCGCAGGCATCCGGACCGTCACCTGGTCCCGAGCCTCAGCCTGATCCGGAGCTGACTCAACCGCGGTGACCAGACTGCGGCCGCTTTGCGGCTTATCAAGCTGATCAGCCTGAACGGGATGATCAACCGGATCGGTGGCAATAATACGACTCTGTCCCATCTGGCTTATGTTACTTCTCTCCGTTATCGGTGAAGTAGTACCTTTTTCGGTCATGCCTGCCCCTCCAACAACGCCGAATATCGCGCTCTCGTCACTGCAGGAGTCAACGTCTCCCTTGCAACATATCGGAATCTCTGACCAGCTCAGATACCGTGCTCACGGTCGTTGCTGATCATTGGACCACGGAATCCGACAGTACAACGCCCGCCGGGCCGACTAGATGCAGGGATACCCGCGTCGCCTGATCAGGTCAGCGGGGTCGTCAGCTCCACCGAGGCTTCTGCCTCGACGGTCTCGACGGCTTGGAGTACCTTCCGGTGGGACATGCCACTTCGGGCTGCCCAGTAGAAGATCACCAGGCTGAAGATCGCGATGAGGCCGAGGTCCCACCACTGGCCGATGTTCAGTGTCGGATTGAGAGTCAGACCGAAGACGGTCGTCACGTTGCTCGTGTACTGCCCCTGCCAGGAGATGACGCCGAGGCCTGCCAACCAGGGAATGATCCAGTATGCGGAGCGCCACTCGATGGTCGTCCGGCGCTCCGCTGGGATTGCTGCCTGGTAGATGGCGAAGATCGCGAACCCGAGGACGATGATGACGTAGAGCCAGAAGACATTGCTCCAGCCGGCGAAGTACACGATGCAGTTCGCGAAGATGAACGCCAGCGGGCAGAGCACGCCAGCGGCCGGCAGCCGGTAACCCCTCGGGCGGTCAGGATCCTTGGCTCGCAGCCCGGCGAGCGACAGCGGCGCCATGGCGTACATCAGCACGGTCGCCGACGTCACCAGCGCGACCAGGCCGCTCCAGCTCGGAAACGGCAGGAAGGTCAGCAGGCCGATCACGAAGGAGATGATGATCGACACCTTTGGCACGCCGCGAGCGCTGACCTTGCTGATAGATCTCGGGAAATAGCCGTTGCGACCGAGCCCGTATGAGAGCCGCGACGACGTGCCGATGTAGACGAGGCCTGTCCCAGCGGGCGACACTACCGAGTCGATGATCAACAGGGTGGACAACCAGCCAAGGCCGGCCTTGGTCGCGATCGTGGCGTACGGGCCGTAAGCACCGACGCCCTTGATCGGATTCGCCCAGCCGTGAGTGAGGTTCGCCGGATTCAGCGAACCGACAAAGGCGACCTCGAGCAGCAAGTAGATGACCGTGCCGACGAGCATCGAGCCGATCACGGCACGCGGGATGTTCTTTTGCGGATTTTCCGCCTCGCCGCCGACCTGGATCGCCTGCTCGAAGCCTTCAAGCGCGAACACGATGCCAAGCGGCAGCGCGGAGAAGATCCCGTGGAAGCCATAAGGGGCGAACCCGCCACCGGCGCTGAAGTTGCCGGTGCGGAAGACGGTGACCAGCAGGGCGACGATCGTGATCGTGGGAATCGCGATCTTCCAGTACGTGGCGATCGTGTTGGTCTCGGCTAGCCAGCGCACGCCGAGAATGTTAATGACCGTGAAGATCAGCAAGATGCCCGCGCCAATGCCGATGCCCTTGCTGTCCAGCGTGCCGTTGGCATTGAGCAGCCCAAGGCTTGTGTACTTGGAGTCGAGGTAACCAAGTGTCGCTTCGACCTCGATCGGCGCGATGGTCACCGCCTGTATCCAGGCCATCCAGCCGCCCGTGAATCCGCCCAGCGCCCCGAAGATCATGTAAGGGAATCTGGCGGTCCCGCCGGACACCGGATAGGTAGAGCCGAGCTCGGCGTGGACCAGCGCGAGCAGCGCGAGCACGAGCCCGCCGAGAATCCACGAGACGAGGGATGCCGCCCCAGCGACCTTAGCGGCGGTAAGCGCGCCCAGTAGCCAGCCGGATCCGATGATCGATCCGATCGAGATCATCGTCAGCGCGCGCAAGCTGACGGCTCTGTGTAGATGATGCTGGGCACCCGCTGGCGTGGCGCCATGAGCGGAGGTGGCCATTACTTTCCCCCAAGTAGTGACCTAAGCCGGGCCGTTAAGCCTCTTCTGGCCGACCGGTAGCCTGACCGGTGCGGACCGGTCAGGGTCCGCACCGGCTCGCGGCGTCAGCCTTTCTTAGTCTCCGCGAAGATCGCGGCGATCTCGTCGATCTTGGCGAGCAGCGCGTCAGCCGTGGCCGGATCGGCGCTGCCTTTCGTGCCGCCCGCACCTGCCAGCTTGGTTGCCTCATTGAAAAGCTGGTGCAAATGCGGGTACTTCTCGAAGTGCGGTGGCTTGAAGTAGTCGGTCCACAGCACCCACAGGTGGTGCTTGACGAGTTCGGATCGCTCTTCCTTGATCTGCAGTGCCCTGGTGCGGAATTCCGGGTCCGAGTTAGCCTGGTATTTCTCGCAGATGGCCTTGACCGACTCGGCTTCTATTCTGGCCTGGGCCGGGTTGTAGACACCGCACGGGAGGTCACAGTGCGCGAACGCGGTGGCCTTCGGCGCGAGAGCACGTGCGAGCAGACTCATGATGTCCTTCTCTCGTGTCGGATCATTGGATCACGGAATCCGACAGTACAACTTGAGGTCTAGGGCGTTGGCGGAGGGGAGCATGCACTGGCCGCTATGGCGAGTCGCGGTGGCTGAACGATCAATGGAGCCCGCGTTGCACGCCGGTGACTGGCTACTTGTCTGGCGCGGTGTCAGGCGTCGGCCTGTGCGAATCAGGCCAGGTCAGCTGGTTGTTGCCAGGAATCCCGAGCAACCGCGGATGCTGCTGGTCAAGCGAGCCGCCTGGCTAGAAGACGGCGGCTGGTGGCTTGATTCCGATAATCCGCGGGCTGGCGCGGTCGATAGTGCCCGCTTCGGCGTGATCCCTGCTGAGCTGATCGAAGGACGGGTGCTCGGCCGGTACTTTCCCGTGCGCCGTCCCCGTCACGACCGACCGGCTAGATAAAACGAGCGCGGGCCGGTCCGCGTAGGGACCGGCCCGCGACTGCGCCCCGCGGGCTAGCGGGCTAACCGGCCAGGTTGACCTCAAGCTCGACCGAAGCCTCGGTCTCCACGTCGGTCACGGACTGCTGGACCTTTTCAGTCGGCAAGCCACTGTTGGTGGCTATGAAGTAGATGATCATGCTCCACACCGCGACGACAAGCAGATCCCACCAGTTGCCCAGCCGGTTCGTCGCGTCAAGGGTGAGGCCGAACACCTTATCAGGCGAGCTGGTGTAGCGGCCAAGCCACGAGATGACCAGCAGGCCACCGAGCCAAGGCACGATCCACCACCCGGAGCGGAAGTTGAGTATCGTCCGGTTCGCTGGCGGCTGGGTGACCTGGTACAGCATGAAGAGCACGAACCCGGCCGCGATGAAAACCTCAAGCCAGAACAGCGTGCTGTACCCGGCGACGTAAACGATGATGTTGGCGAGCGCGAAGGCCAGCGGGCACAAGATCGGCGCGGCGGGCAGCCTGTACTTGCGCTCACGCTCGGGATCTTGCTTCCGAAGTCCGAACAGCGCGAGCGGCGCCATCGCGTACATGATGACGGTCGCCGATGTGATCAGGCCGACCAGGCCGTACCAGTCGGGGAACGGAAGGAAGGTCAGCACGCCGATCACGAAGCAGATCCCGATCGACACGATCGGAACTCCGCGGCTGTTGATGCGGCTGATGATCCTCGGGAAGTAACCGTTACGGCCGAGGCCATACGAGAGCCTCGTCGAGGTCCCGAGGTAGACAAGGCCGGTGCCGCCAGGAGATACGACGGCGTCGATGGTCAGCAGCGTGGCCAGCCATCCAAGCCCTGCCTGGGTGGTCAGCGTGATGTACGGGCCGAGCGCGGCCAGCTTGGGCAGCGGGTCCAGCCAGTTGTGTGCGACGTCGGCTGGGTGCACAGCGCCAACGAAAGCTATAGCGAGCAGCAGGTAGAAGGCGGTCCCGATCGCGAAGGCAAGCAGCACCGCGCGCGGGATGTTGCGCTGCGGATCCGTCGATTCCCCGCCAATCTGTATCGCCTGCTCGAAGCCTTCTAGGGCGAAGATGACGCCGGCCGCCAGTCCGGCCAAGATGCCGTGCGCACCGGTCGGCGCGAAGCCGCCGCCCGCGGTGAAGTTGCTGCTGTGGAAGCTGGTGAACAGCAGAGCGAAGATCGTAAGAGTCGGGATCAGGAGCTTCCAGATCATCGTGATGCTGTTGGTCTCGGCCAGCCATTTCACGCCAAGGACGTTGACGAACGTGAAGAACGCCATGAAGAGCAAACCCCACAGGATTCCCGCAGTGGTGAGAGTCCCGTTGCTGGCGTTGTACACATGGAAGCCGGTCGGGAACCTGGCTTCAAGGTGGCTCAGGGACGCCTCGACCTCGATCGGGGCGATCGTGACGGCCTGGAGAAAGGCCATCCACCCGCCCGTGAAGCCGCCGATGCCGCCGAAGATCATGTATGGAAAGCGCGCTGTCCCCCCGGAGACCGGGTAAGTCGAGCCTAGCTCAGCGTGCACGAGCGCCAGCAGCATAAGTACAAGCGCTCCGAATATCCAGGTCAGTAGTGACCCGCCGCCGCCCGCTAGCTTGGCGGCGCCGAGCGCGCCGAACAGCCAGCCTGAGCCGATGATGGAGCCGAGCGACAGCAGGGTCATGCCGCGCAGTCCCACCTTCCTGTGAAGGTGATTCTGCTGGCCTACTGCTTCTGTCGAAGTGGCCATGCTTCCTCCGAAGTTGCCATGGGCGAACCTGTTTCAGGTTCACTAACAAGTTCCTAACGCCCGCGAGTAGGCCTCATGGTAATGATCATTCGCGTATGTGGAAAGAAGCGCCAAGGTGTCGGTTCGGTAACGCAAGTGACAACTAGCCAGCTAAGGGACATACGTATGCCTTAGCTGGCTGCTGATGCGACCGGCGTGTCCTCTTCGCCCTGTGCGTTTCTCGACGGCGCCCGCAGCGAGGTGACGTTGCCGCGCGCGGCTGAATGCTCCTTGCAGTAGCGACGCGACTTGTTGCTGCTGCCGTCGATGAAAACCTGGTCGCATGAGGCGATCGCGCAGATTCCGAGCCGCTCGATGCCGAGCTGGCTGACGAGCAAGAACAGGCTGATCACGGCCGCGGCCGCATAGCGATCAGTCAACGAGCCCGACTCGTCGAGGTGCACGTGCCAAGGCTGGCCGTCGTGCGCGACGAGCACGGGGTGCACCGGATGAACCATCATGAGCGCGTTCAGCCGGTCGACGGCCGCTTGCTCGGCGCCTTCGACCGCGTACGTGAAGACCGTCGCGAGGTCCGTGCGCAACAGCTTGAGCCGGTCAAGATCGTACTGCGTGGTCCTGACAGCCAAGAAGGGACGATTCGCGGCGAATTCGCGAAACGCCTCAGGCGTGCGCAACGGGTCAGCTTCGTCGCCGCAAACGGCGGAGTTGACCAACCGCACCGCGAGATCGGCAAACGCAGCCAGATTCACGCCGGTCCTAACTTGCGATTGGGGGATCGGAGCCAGCCTTTGCGGAGTATGCCACAGTGAGAGGCGCGCGCACGTGCCTTCAGCCAACCTTGTCCACTCAAACGGTTGGTTGCTGTCCTAATTACTCTCAGCCTGGCCGCCAGCATGGTCGTGAAGTCGGGGCGCTATGGTCAGCCCATGTTCGCAGTCACCGCAGCCAGGTTCAGTGCCGACGACCCGATCTCAGCGCTTGAGCTCGGAGAGCACGCCGATCCGACGCCCCCGCAGGGTTGGACGACCGTCGCGGTCAAGGCGGCGTCGCTCAACCATCACGATGTGTGGACGCTGCGCGGCGTCGGCATCTCGGCCGACCGGCTCCCCATGGTGCTTGGCTGCGATGCCGCTGGCCTCGATGAGCAGGGCAACGAGGTTGTCGTGCACGGCGTGGTGAGCGACCAGAGCGGGGGCGTTGCCGATGAGACACTCGACCCAGCAAGGTCACTGCTATCCGAGCGATACGACGGCACATTCGCCGAGCTGGTGGCGGTGCCGAGGCGCAATCTCATACCCAAGCCGGCCAGCATCTCATTCGAGGCGGCCGCCTGCCTGCCGACGGCTTACCTGACCGCTTACCGCATGCTGTTCGACAAGTCCGGGCTTGAGCCTGGCAGCACAGTCTTGGTGCAAGGGGCGGGCGGCGGCGTGGCGACAGCGCTGATCCTGATCGGCCGAGCGGCCGGTTACCGGATCTGGGCGACGAGCAGGAGTGAGCACAAGCGCGCGCGAGCGGTGGAGCTTGGCGCCGACCAGGCCTTTCCGATCGGTGCCAGGCTGCCGGAGCGGGTCGACGCGGTGATGGAGACCGTAGGGGAAGCTACCTGGTCGCATTCGGTCAAGTCGCTGCGCCCAGGCGGAAGAATAGTTATCTCGGGAGCGACCAGCGGCCCCATGCCGCCAGCCGAGCTGACCAGGATCTTTTTCCTGCAGCTATCCGTTGTCGGCTCGACAATGGGCACCCGTGACCAGCTCGCCCGGCTGATCAGGTTCTGCGACCAGACCGGCCTGCGCCCGCTGATCGACAGAACGCTCCCCATGACCCAAGCCCCAGAAGGCTTCACCGCCATGATCAACGGCGAATTGTTCGGAAAGGTAGTCTTCACCCTTTAAGCCACCACTAGCTGTAGCAGCGGCAGTAGCCGCAGCGGTAGCAGCAGTCAGCTCGCCGCAGGTCAACAGCAGCGATGGTCCGACGCTGCTGTTCACCCGCCCAACCCAACGACAGCAACGGTCCAACGCGGTGGTTCCTACTACAGGAAAGTGCACAACGCTGTCGCGCGCTAGCGCGCCGCCCGCCGGCACCGGCCCGGATTTCCCGCACCGCGGCCGTCCCCACGGGGATGAAGGGACTTATTGCGGGTTAGCGTTGTCACAAAAGCCGTAAAAGACCCGCCGGAACGACGTCAACCCGTGATAAGCGCCGGGACGGCCACCTGCACCCGCGCCCGCGTTGTGGGCGCACGTTCGCCCGGGCGACAGCAGGGTCCCCGCTGTTCCTCGCGCGTCGGCCTCGCAGCACGAAATGGACATAACGTGCGGCAGCAATCCATGATCAACTTGCCTGAGCGGCATTTGCTCTCGCCCGGTCTGACCGGTGCGATGGATCCGGCAATCCATCGCACCCAAAACAGCCAGCCCGCGCGATGGATCTGGCGATCCAGCAGGGAAATCAGGTGTGAAACCCCGAACCCACCGCGGCAACGACCGGCCTGAGCCGATGAAAACGGCAACCCATCGCACTCCTGCGGCAGACCCCAGGTCAGCGGTCGGCGCTCCGCAGCGCCGCAACCCAGCCCCCGCAGGGCGGCAACCCAGCCCCCGCAGCGCGGTAACCGCGACCGCCCGCAAACGCGACAACCCAGCCCCGCCGACGGAAGTGTCCGCCACCTGACCAGGTTCCGCCAAGATCAGTTGTCAGAGTTGGTTGGGGGTTCTGGGGTTGCTGAGGCGTCAGTGGCGGGAGGTTCCTTTGCGCTGCCCGGCTGTGCGGCGCTGCCCGGCTGCGCGGCGGCGCTGCCCGGCTCTGGGGCGCGGAAGACCTCTGTCCTGATCCTGTTCAGCGTGTCGAAGAGAATGCGACCTAGCTTGCCTACGGCGTCGTCGCTGACGTTCTCCGCCTGCCTCGCGACGCCGCGTATCTCCCGGGCGAAAGCAGCCGCTAGGTGCTCAAGGTCGGAGACCAAGTCGGGCCTGGGCTGATGGCGGTCGCGCAAACCGCCGCCCTTGAGCCAGTCAGACCGGTTCGTCTGCGCCCACTGGGTCCAGTCGGATTTGCCTGCCTTGGCCCGGTCTTTCCAGTCCTGCTTGCCGGTCCAGTCTCCCCATCCCTGGCGCTTGGCCCAGTCCGCCCACTCGCTCCAATCATGCCGCTCGGCCCAGTCCGTCCATTCGCGCCAATCACCCCGACGCCGCTGCCCAGCCTGCTCGTCAGAGCCCCGATCGGTCCGCGAGTCACCGCCCGCGCCGACATCGCCGGCCTCCGTTCGGTCGCCATCCCCGCGCTGGCCGCCCGCATCGGCGCCCGCACCGGCGCGCGGACCGCCCGCACCGGCGCGCGGACCGTCCCCACCTGCGCTGTCGGCGGCGTCGGTCGCATCGGCACTCGCTGCCTGGTCAGACCCGGCCGCCTCATCGGTTGTCGCTTCGCGCCACGCCCCCGAATTCCTGGCCTCGCGCGCGCCTTTCGCCTCGCGCGCGCCTTTCGCCTCGCTGGTCGCGTCTTGCGCCTCGCCTGGTGCGGCGTTCTCAGCGCGACCACGTGCGTCACGCGCATCCGTGCCGCCCGGCGCCTCGTCGGCAGCGGCCTGATCCGCCGAGTACGGCCGGGCGCCCGCGGGCCTCGTGGTCCCGTCGGTGCCCGGCCCTGCCCCCGCGCCTCGGCCGGTGCGGCCCGCCTCGCGAACCGCCCAGGTCAACTCGTCACGCAGGTTCCTGACCGTCTCCCTGACGTCCCTGGTGATCTCCATCGTGATGTCACGTACAGACGCGGCAAGCTCGTCTTCGAGGTCGGCCAGATCGTCAAGCCTGCGATTGAGTTCGGCCCTTCCGGCCTCGGTGATCCGGTACACCTTCTTGCCGTCGACCGTCTCGTGGGTAACTAGCCCTTCTTCCTCGAGTCTGGCCAGACGGGGATAAATCGTGCCCGGTGAGGGAGAGTAGACACCGAGGAACCTGTCCTGCAGCAACCTGATCACGTCGTAGCCATGCCGGGGTGCTTCGTCGAGCAGCTTCAGCAGGTACAGCCGCAACCCACCGTGCCTGAACACCGGGCTCATCGCAAGCCCCCTCTCCGCTGACCCTATGCTACATGAGATATATCTCGTTTGCTAGTCGACTGAAATCAGGATAGACGTGCATTACCGCGGCGCTAGCCCGGCGCTAGTCCTCGTCGTCGTCGCGTGCCAGCCAGACGGCCAGCCGGTCGATCGCCGATTCGTGCTCCGGGTACGCGTCGACGAATTCGGTCAGCTTCTCGGCCAGCCAGGAGAACATGACGGACTCATCGCCGCGTCGCTCGGCCATTTCCTCGATGCCGCGATCGGTGAAGTACATCGCAATCCGCCGGATCAGCGCAGTGCGGAGTCGACCAGCGCGGCGTGGTCGCGTGCGTGCGTCTTCGCCGAGCCCGATGCCGGCGCCGAGCTCTCTGGCAATGCCACCGCGCTGATCCCGCGCCCGATTAGCTGCTGCAGATGCGTCGCGAGGTAAGGCCAGGCACCCATGTTGACCGGTTCCTCCTGCACCCAGATCAGCTCTTCCGCGTTCGGGTAGCCGCTGAGCTGGGCGGCGATCTCGGCGTCGGGCAGCGGGTAAAGCCGCTCGATCCGCATGATCGCGACGTCCTCGCGCTGCTGCGTCTGCCGCCGCGCGACAAGGTCGTAGTAGATCTTCCCCGCGCACAAAAGTACCCGCCGCACCCCGGACCGGTCGGCAAGCTGCCGATCGTCGATAACCGGCATGAACGCGCCGCTGGTGAAGTCGGCTACCGAAGAGACGGCCGCCTTCAGCCTCAGCATTGATTTGGGGGTGAAAATTACCAGCGGCTTAATCCGGCCCGAAAGGATATGCCAGCGCAGCAGGTGGAAATAGCTCACCGGCGTGCTCGGCATCGCAACGGTCATGTTGTCCTGCGCGCACAGCGACATAAACCGCTCGACCCTGGCCGATGAGTGGTCGGGACCCTGGCCCTCGTACCCGTGCGGAAGCAAGAGCACGACGCTCGATCGCTGCCCCCACTTCTGCTCGCCTGAAGAGATGAACTCATCCATGATCGTCTGCGCGCCGTTGGCGAAGTCGCCGAACTGTGCTTCCCAGCAGACCAGGGCATCCGGCCTCGCCACCGAGTAGCCGTACTCGAAGCCGACGGCGGCGAACTCCGACAGCAGCGAGTCATAGGCGTGGAACTTGGCGTGGCCGTTGTTGAGCTGCCGCAAGGGCGTGTACTCGCGGCCGGTGTGCCGGTCGACAAGGCCAGCATGGCGCTGGCCGAACGTGCCGCGCCTGGTGTCCTGGCCGACCAGGCGGACCCCGTGGCCGTCGATCAGCACGGCGCCGAACGCCAGCAATTCCCCGGTCGCCCAGTCGATCTCGTCGTGCTCGACCATTTTGGCGCGGCGGGCGAGTTGAGGGGCGAGCCGCGGATGCGGCGTGAATCCCTCTGGCAGGTTGAGCTGCGTGTCGATGATCTGCTTGATCGTCTCTGCCGTGATCGCCGTCGGCGTCGCCGCGTGGTCGATGCGCCTTGGCGCGACGGCCGGCCTGGGGAGAACGGCACCTGGCTCAGGCGGCCTGCTCGCCGCCTCGCGGGTCTCGGTGAACGCCCGCTCAAGTTCGGCCTGGTAGTCGCGGAGGATCTCCTCGGCTTCGTCGAGCGTGATGTCGCCGCGCCCGATCAGCGACTCGGTGTACAGCTTGCGCGTGGAGCGCTTGGCGTCGATCAGGTCATACATCAGCGGCTGCGTAAACGACGGGTTGTCAGCCTCGTTGTGGCCGCGGCGACGGTAGCAGACCATGTCGATCACCACGTCCTTGGCGAACGCCTCACGGTAGGCGAACGCGAGCCTGCCTACCCTGACCACTGCCTCGGGGTCATCACCGTTCACGTGGAAGATCGGCGCCTGGATCGTGCGGCCGACATCGGTGCTGTAAACGCTCGACCGTGAAGATCTCGGGTCGGTGGTGAAGCCGACCTGGTTGTTCACCACGATGTGCACGGTCCCGCCGGTGCGGTAGCCGCGAAGCTGCGACAGCTCAAGCGTCTCGGCTACGACACCCTGGCCGGCGAACGCGGCGTCGCCGTGAATGAGGATCGGCAGCACAGTGTAGGCCGCGCCCATGTCGAGTATGTCCTGCTTTGCCCTGACCACGCCTTCGAGCACCGGGTCAACCGCCTCGAGATGGCTTGGATTGGCGACCAGGCTCACCGGGATCGTGGTGCCGTCGGCGGCCTTGTACTTGCCTTCGGCCCCGAGGTGGTACTTCACGTCGCCTGAGCCGTGCGTGCTGCTCGGGTCGACATAGCCTTCGAACTCGTTGAATATCTGGCCGTAGGACTTGCCGACAATGTTGGCGAGGACGTTCAGCCTGCCGCGGTGCGCCATCCCGAGTACGACCTCGTGCAACCCGCCCATGGCGGCCTCGCCGAGGACGGCATCGAGCAATGGTATGAGCGATTCCGCGCCCTCCAGAGAGAACCTGCGCTGCCCGACGTACTTCGTCTGCAGGAACATCTCGAACGCCTCGGCGACGTTCAGCCTCGACAAGATCCGCATCTGCTCGTCGTGGTCGGCAGCTAGGTGCGATCGCTCGACCCGTTCCTGTAGCCAGGAACGCTCGGCTGGCTCCTGTATATGCATGTACTCGAGGCCGGTGGTGCGGCAATAGGCGTCGCGCAGCACGCCGAGTATCTCCCGCAGCAGCATGCGCGGCTTGCCGCCGAACCCCCCGGTCGCGAACTCGCGCTCAAGATCCCACAGCGTCAGCCCGTGCTGATTGATGTCCAGGTCGGGGTGCTTGCGCTGGGTGTACTGCAGCGGGTCGGTGTCGGCAAGAAGGTGGCCGCGTACCCGGTAGGCGTGGATCAGCTCGTGCACGCGCGCCGCTTTGCTGATGTCGTTCTCGTGACCGGCCGGGATGTCCCGCACCCAGCGGACCGGCTCGTAGGGGATCCGCAGCGCGGTGAAGACGTCGTCATAGAAGCCGGACTCGCCGAGCAGCAGCCCGCTGATGGCCCTCAGCAGCTCACCGGACTGAGCGCCCTGGATGATCCGGTGATCGTAGGTCGAGGTCAGCGTCACTGTCTGGCTGATCGCGTCCCTGGCCAGCGTCTCTGGCGCGGCGCCGGTGTAAGCGGCCGGATACTCCATCGCACCGACGCCGATGATGCAGCCTTGTCCTGGCATGAGCCTCGGCACCGAATGCACCGTGCCGATCGTGCCGGGATTGGTGAGGCTGATCGTCGTTCCCGCGAAGTCCTCGACAGTGAGCTTGCCACCCCTCGCCTTGCGCACGACCTCCTCGTAGGAAAGCCAGAACTGGCGGAAGTCCATTTGCTCGGCGGCTTTGATGTTCGGCACGAGCAGCTGGCGGGCGCCATCGGCCTTCCGCACGTCGATCGCCAGGCCCAGGTTCACGTGCTCGGGCGTGACGAGCACGGGCTTGCCGTCAACCTGGGTGAAAGAATCGTTCAGCTCGGGAGCGCCGGCGAGCGCTTTGACGATCGCGTAGCCGATCAGGTGCGTGAACGAGATCTTGCCGCCGCGGCCGCGAGCGAGGTGATTGTTGATCACGATCCTGTTGTCGATGAGCAGCTTGGCGGGCACAGCGCGCACCGACGTCGCGGTCGGCATCGCGAGGCTCGCCTCCATGTTGGCCGCGGTCCGTGCCGCGGCGCCGCGCAACCGCGTCTGTGTCAAGTCTTCTCTGACCGCGCCTGCCGCCTCAGGTGCCGTTCGCGCGCCGTCGGACCGCGCAGCGGATTCGATCGACGTCGGCGCGGCCGCGGTGGTCGGCGAGATGACCTGCGGTGCGGCCGCCGGGCGAGCCGGATCCGGTGCGGGCGCCTGAGCGGCGCGGGCCGCCGCGCCGGTTCCTGCCTGGCTGGCTGGTTCGGCCGACTCTCGGCGGTAGTCGGCGAAGAAATTCCACCATGCGCGGTCAACCGAGCCTGGGTCACTCAGATAGCGCTGATACAACTCGTCAACAAGCCACTCGTTGGGCCCGAAGTCCCTCGTAGGTGCGTGCGCGGACGCATGCGAGAACTCGGCAGACACGGCCGACATCGCCTCTTCCGGAGCTTGATTTGCCTGAATGACCCCTGTCGCTAAGGCTACCTGTCCGGCCAGGCCGGCCGGGCGAGAGCGCGGTCAACCCGGCATCCGGCTCCTGCCATGCGGCTCGGTCCAGTTAAGTAGCGGACCTATAGGTAGTATCCCATATTTACTCCGATTACCTATATCATCCCATTCTGCGGACTGATAGTAATGGCGCTTGATCTGGCCGAGGTCGGTGGTCTCGCCGAATCCCGGGTGGGTGTACAGGTCGCGCGCGTATGCCCACAGGTGCGGGTAGTCCGATAGCCGCCGCAGGTTGCAGTTGAACATCTGGTAGTAGACGGCGTCGAATCTCGCCAGCGTCGGGTACAGCCTGATGTCGGCCTCGGTGAGGAGGTCGCCGAGCAGGAACCTTCGCCTCGCGAGCCGTTCGTCGAGGGCGTCGAGCGTGGTGAACAGCGCCTCGACCGCCTGTTCGTAGCTAGCCTGGGTGGTTGCCAGGCCGGCCTTGTATACGCCGGTATTCACCGTGTGGAAGATCAGCGTCGCCAGCGACTCGATGTCGCGGCGACGGGCGGCCGGGTAAAGGTCGGGGGCCCCTGGCCGGTGGAACGGCCGGAACTCGGTCTCCAGCATGATGGTGATCTGCGCCACATCGTTGCTGACGACCCGGCGGCTGTGCATGTCCCATATCAGCGGCACGCTGTAGGGGCCTGGGTAGTTTGGATCGGTCGCCCGGTACAGATCGGAGAGCAGGCGAGCCCCGGTCAGCGGGTCGCCGGTGTCCTCGCTGAACCGCCAGCCGCGCTCGTCAGCGACCGGGTCGGTGAGCGTCAGGCCGATCACCCGGTCAAGACCGAGCAGGCGGCACGCGATGAGTGCCCGCTGCGACCACGGGCATGCCAGCGACGCGTACAGCTGATATCTAGCCGGCTCGACGGGGAACCCGCTTGAGCCATCCCTGGTAATCCGGTCGGCGAATGTGCCTTGACGGCGGATAAGGCCGCCTGTAATCGCTGGTAGGCTGCCGGTGCTTGGCGCGGAATCGGCTCCAGGGTAGCTAATGGGTGCGTCGGCGCGGGTGGGCGATCCCGCCGAACGCCCTGCGGGTTGCCGGTCGGGGAGCGGCTGTCGGCTGGCTGGCTCTGCTGGTGGCCAGGGTGGCTGAACCCCACCGCCCGGCTGCTGCCCGCCGGGCGGCTGGCTTGGCGGCCATGGCGGGCCGCCGCCCACGCCAGGTGGATCGCTGTTCTCCCACGGCGGCCTGCCTCTGGGCGGGTCGCTTACTTCCCAGGGTGGTGCGCCTGTGCCCGACGCCTCATTGACCGCCCACGGCGGCACGCCGACGACTGGCGCCCTGCCAGGCGATGAGGACGGCTGTGAACTAGCTGGCATCGGCGTCTCCTCCCGAAGCCGGGTGCCGACCACTAGGACGCATTATGGGCCAACTAGATCACAGTGAGGGACCAGATCCGCACTGCGGGGCTCGGTGG
>DATNEK010000035.1:0-4477 GCA_035553055.1 Streptosporangiaceae bacterium
AGGGTCGGGACTGCCGCGACATCGTGACCCAGCTCGCGGCGGTGTCCCGCGCGCTCGATCGTGCGGGCTTCAAGATCGTGGCCAGCAACATGCGCCAGTGCCTGGCAGGCGAATCGCCGATGAGCACTGAGGAACTTGAGCGCCTGTTCCTCGCGCTCGCCTGACTGTCAGACCTGAGTGTCAGACCTGAGTGTCAGCCGACCGTGGCCAGCTGGAACCGGAGCCTGGCGGCAGCGGTGAACGGGGCGTCCCGGACGGCCGCCACTTCGCCGCCGCCGGCGAGCGCCTGGCTGCTCAGCTCGTCGAGCACATCAGGAACCGGCTGGCAGGCCTGGTCAGGGCAATCGCAGCCAGCGTCGCCGATGCCAACCGCGCCGCACTCTTCGCAGGCGCATCCGGGGACCATCTGGCCGTCGGCGAGCACAAGCTTGGACACCGCACGCGAGCGCACCGCCTTGACGCAGTCGGCCAGGCTCGTGATGACCGCGACCTCTGGCGGCTCGTTCAGCATCTCATCGACGAGCTGAGCCTCCGCCGACTCGGTCCACCTCGCGATGACCGGCGCGGCCAGTTCGCGCACCCGCGCCGGTGTCGCCGTCTGCAAGTCGACGCTGAAGCTCCCGGCGACCCGCTGCCTGACGCCTGGCGGCAGCAGCGTGAGGAACTGGTTGATCTGCATCTCATGGCCGCCAAGCACGAGCGGCCGCCCGGTGCCGTCCTCGGTGCGGGACAGCAGCCCGATCGTGTCGCGGTAATGCTGCTTGGCCAGCTTTATCATCTTGTGCTGTATCCGGTAGGCCTCAAGCCCGTACCAGCCGGCGAACGCCGGGCTCGGCAGGGCCATCCCCGTGCGCTCGGCCAATGTGGCTATCTCGTCGTCGGAGATGGCCAGTACCCAGGCGTGCTTGGCGTCGATCACCGCGACCTGGTGCGCCGGGTTCCGCTGCACCGTCGCGAGCAACGGCCGCAGGTAGGGACGGGGCGCGACCACGGCGAGGTCGTCGGCGCGGCCGGGCATGGGCTTGGCCTCGAACAGCCCAAGCTCGGCGCACGCGAAGATCGCCACGGTGTGACCGAGCCAGTCCAGGCTGCCAGCATCGATGGCGTCGATGACCGAGTTGATCTCCGTCTCGCCGACAGCGGGCTGCTCACGCGGCCAGTCGTCAGGCGCCCCCTTGATCAGCTCTCGCGCCCTGGTCAGCATCCCGCGATGGTCGGCGATGTCGACGGGAACGTTGAAATAGATCGAGATAATTGGGGTGTTCGTTGCCCGCTGCGCCCGTAGTTCCGCGAGATCCGCGTCAGTGATCAAGATCGACCTCCGGCGGCTGCCGCAGCCGGCTCGATCAGCTCCCTGATGTCGGCGGGAAGGACGCCGAACGCCTCGTTGACCACTCCGTCGGACAGATGCTTTCGCATCGCCGATGTCACCAGCTGTCCTGCTTTCTGAACCTCGGTGTTATGAATCTGAGCGTTTTTAGCAAATCTCGCGATGTACTCATCACGGTCATACTTAGCCGGCACCTTGCTCGGGTTCCAGCCCTCGTAGAAGACACCGCGCAGCAGTTCGGGGAGCTGGGCGGCGAGGTGGGCAGCGACCGTCACCGGCAGCCGGTCGCGCAGGGTGTGCAGCCAGGATCTGGTTACCCGGTAGGCCAGCTTGCGGTCTTCGGTCTCGAAGTTGGTCGCGACGTCACCGAGCCACTGGTTGGTCCGTTCGATGCTGCGATCGAGGCTGTCCACTCCGGTACGGGACATGATGTCCTCCTTGGGTCGGGCTTTGGCTCAGCGCTGCGGGCGCGCGATGCCAATCGGCACCGCGCCCAGCGCTAGCTCTTCGCCCGCTTACGTGCCGGCTTGTGGCTCGCGACGGTATCCGCCGAGGGAAAGAACACGCTCTCGTGCCCGTCCTGCCACTGCACGACATACGGAGGACTGCCCTCATGGCCGTGTATCTCGATGATCTCCCCATGCCGTTCGACATCGCCCTGGTGGCGGCCCTTGACCGTCAACTCGTCCCCGACAACAGCTTTCATGGCTCCCCCTTGCCCCGGCTTGTTCCCTATCCCTCCCCGGTTCCGCATCCTCTATGCCTGGCCGCGGACATCGCGGAAAAGGTCGCGGGCCAGCGCCGGGTATGAATCGGTAACCTCACGATATGACTCAGTCTGCGACCGCCGCACCGACGGACGCGGCGGTTGACGTTGTCGATGTCGCCAAGAATTTCGGCGCGGTCATAGCCCTGCGTGGAGTGAACCTCACGGTGCCAGCAGGCACGCTGACCGCGCTGCTCGGGCCGAACGGGGCCGGGAAGACCACGCTGGTCAGGATCCTCGCGACGCTGACCCGACCTGACCGAGGCCGGGTGCGCGTGCTCGGCCTCGACGTGGCCGACAATCCGGCCAGGGTGCGGGCCAAGATCGGCCTGACCGGGCAGTACGTAGGGCTCGACGAGGCGCTGACCGGCCGGGACAACCTGGTGCTTATCGGGCGCCTGGCTGGCCTTGCGCATCGGCAGGCGCGGTCAAGGGCGGCGGACCTGGCCGAACTGCTCGGCGTGGCCGACGCGCTCGGCCGGCCGGTCCGCACCTACTCGGGTGGCATGCGCCGCAGGCTCGACCTCGCGGCCAGCTTGATGACCAACCCGCCGCTTATCGTGCTCGACGAGCCGACCACAGGCCTGGATCCAGCCAGCAGGCAGCAGCTGTGGGAGGCGCTTGCCGGGCTGCGTGCCGCCGGTACCACGATGCTGCTGACCACGCAGTACCTGGAGGAGGCGGACAGGTTCGCCGACATGGTGCACGTGCTCAGCCGTGGCGTGATCATCGCGTCCGGCACGCCGGCGCGGCTTAAATGCCTGGTGGCGGGGCGGGTGGCGGAGATCAGGCTCGACCGGCCCGATGACGCCGGAGCCGCCGTTTCCGTGCTCGCCCGCAAGGTCGCACTCACCGCGCGGGCCGAACCAGGTTCTGGCCGGCTCACAATGCCGGCCGACGTCGGCGTCGACACTCTGCTCAGCGCCGCCGCGGTGCTGCGGGCCGGCGGGATCGCGATCGCCGACCTTGGCCTTCGTCAGCCGTCCCTCGATGAGGCGTTCCTTGCCCTTACCGGCGCGGCGACCGCGGCCGCGAGCCGAGACCGGCCATGACTGCCCTGTCGGCCGTGGCGCTGACTGAGCCGGTCACGGAGCCGAGGTACCGGTTGCTCAGGGACAGCGGGCTGGTCGCCGGCCGGTACCTGCGTGTACTCAGGATGAATCCGGGCAGGCTGATCTATCCGCTTGTGCAGCCGATTGTCCTGCTCGTGTTGTTCACCTCGGTGTTCGGGAAGCTCGCGGTCAGCGGCCACCAGGGTTCTGGCGCGTACCGCGAGTTCCTGATCCCGGGCATCATCATCCAGAACGCGGTGCTGACCGCGCCGATCGCCGGGCTCGCCCTGCTCAGGGACGCCGGCAGCGGCCTCGCCGACAGGTTCAGGTCGCTGCCCATGTCCAGGCCGGCGGTGCTGATCGGCCGGCTGGCGTACGATGCGATGCTGTTCGCCATCCAAGCGATGCTGTTGATCGCGACGGCGTTCGGCCTCGGCTTGTCGGTCAGGACAGGGCCCGCGGGCGTCGTGGCGATCGCGCTGATCGCCGTCGTGTTCGGGGCCAGCGTCAGCGTCGCGTCGGCTTGGCTGGCGCTCATGATCGGCGACATCGAGACCGCCGAGCGGGTGATGTACTTCCCGGCGATCGCGCTCAACTTCGTCAGCTCCGCCTTCGCCCCAGTGCCCTACCTGGCCGCGTGGATGCAGCCGATCGCGCGCGTCAACCCGGTCACCGCCGCCGCCGATCTGGTCAGGTCGCTGGCCGCGGGTGGCGCCGCGGCCAGGCCTGCGGTGATGCTGGGCTGCTGGGTGCTTGCGCTGGCGGTCGTACCTGGCACGCTGGCCGTGCGCCGCTGGCAGTCGGCGGCTTAGCGTGGCCAGCTAGCCTGTCAGATATGTACATCCCCGCGCACTTCGCCGCCAATGACCTCGATGCGATCGCGGCTTTCGTCGACCAGGTCGGCGCCGCTGACCTGGTCACATTCGACGGCACCAGGCCGGTCGCCACGCTGCTGCCGGTCATCTGGGAGCGACCGCCGGATGGCTACGGGCGGCTGCTAGGGCATATAGCTCTGAACAATCCGCAGTGGAGCACCGCTATCGCCGACCTTCCTGGCCTGGCCATCGTCCATGGCCCACAGGCCTACATTTCGCCGTCGTGGTATCAGAGCACTAAGGAGCACGGCCGGACGGTGCCGACGTGGAACTACACAACCGTGCACTTCACCGGCAAGCTGATGTTCCACACCGACGCTGACTGGCTGCGTGACATAGTGACCAGGCTGACCGAACGGTATGAGGCGGGCCGCGCTGAGCGCTGGTGGGTCGACGATGCGCCGGAGAAGTTCATCGAAGGACAGCTTCGCGCGATCGTCGGCGTCGAGATGGC
>DATNEK010000036.1:0-5148 GCA_035553055.1 Streptosporangiaceae bacterium
TGCCTGCCGTGAGCACGGCGTGGCCGTCGAGATCAACTGCCGACCCGAGCGGCAGGACCCGCCCGACCGGCTGCTGCGGCAGGCGGTCGAGGCCGGCTGCGTGTTCGCGATTGACACCGACGCGCACGCGCCGGGCCAGCTTGACTGGCTGCAAAACGGCTGTGACCGCGCCCAGGCGACCGGCATCGGCGCTGACCGGGTGATCAACAGCCAGACCGCTGACGATCTCACTGCGTGGACGACCTCGGAGCGCCGGCAATGCCGCTGATCGTCGGAACTTCAGGCTGGCAGTACCGGCATTGGCGCGGCGTGCTCTACCCGGCCGATGTGCCGCGGCGGCGCTGGCTCGAGTACTACGCCGAACGCTACGAGACAGTGGAGAACGACGGCACCTTCTACCGCCTGCCCGCCCGCGAGACGTTCGCCGACTGGCAGGCGAGGACGCCAGCCGGGTTCGTCATGGCCATCAAGGCCAGCAGGTACCTGACTCATATCAAGCGGCTGAAAGATCCGGATGAGCCGGTCGCCCGGCTCTTGACCGCTGCCGCTGGCCTTGGTCAAAGGCTTGGCCCCGTACTCGTTCAGCTTCCGCCGAACCTGACCGCCGACCCGGCGCGACTTGACGCCTGCCTTGAGGCATTCACCACGGCCACGGGCCAGGCCGGGCTGGCCGGCCCGGTCAAGGTGGCCGTCGAGCCGCGCCATCAGTCCTGGTGGACGCAGGACACCAAGGAGGTGCTCACGGCGCGCGGCGCCGCGTTGTGCCTGGCCGATCGGCTCGCTGACCCAGTCACCCCGCTGTGGCGAACGACCGACTGGGGCTACCTCAGGCTGCACGAGGGAGCCGCGAGCCCGTGGCCGCGTTACGGATCGCGAGCGCTGCGCAAGTGGGTCGACGAGCTCACCAGGATTTGGCCAGACGACGAGACGCCGGTCTACGTGTACTTCAACAACGATCAGTGCGGCGCCGCTGTGGCCGACGCGGCGGACTTCGCCGCCCTGGCCCGCCAGGCCGGCCGCACCGTGACTAGTACGGCCGACGGTTCGCCTTTGTCAACCGATTAGCGCTGCCGGGCGTCGCCTTTAGCAGGAGGTCACGATGCCAAGAACCACAGCGCCAAGAACCACAGCCTGCGTCCCCCTGCTCGCCGTGACGGCGCTCGCAGTCGGAAGCCTCGGACTTTCCGCTCACGCGACGACGACCGCAGCACGGCCGTCACTCACCCAGATCACGCCGGGCAACGTCAGCCGGCTGCGCGGCGCCTGGCTCGACCACATCGAAGGCAGAGCGACCGACCGCGTGCAGGAAGGTACGCCAGTCGCGGTCGGCGGCCGCCTGTACCTGCAGACTGGCCAGGGCGACGTGTTCGCGATCAACGGCGCGACCGGCCAGGTAATCTGGGAGTACAAGTCAGGCTTCCCCGGCATCGAGCGCGGCGTCGCTGTCGCTGGCGGCCAGGTATTCGCGGCGCTTGGCGGCGAGCATGTGGTCGCGCTTAGCCAGCAGACCGGCACCCAGAACTGGATTACCCAGGTCGGCACGCCCGGTCAGGACACCGCGGCAAACGGGTCCTCGACGCCATGGACGATGTACGCGGACGGGCTGGTGTTCACCGGCACGGAGAATGGCGGCGCCTCAGGCATGCGCGGCCATCTCTACGCGCTGCACGCCTCAGACGGCCGCCCCGCCTGGAACTTCGCAGGCACAGCGGGCCCCGGTCAGCCAGGCCACGGCACCTGGACGGGCAACTCGTGGCAACTCGGCGGCGGCGACGTGTGGATGGCGCCGTCCTTTGACGCCAAGCTCGGGCTGCTCTACCTGGCGGTGGCCAACCCGGAGCCTAGAGTCTCAGGCGCCGCCAGGGCCGGTGACAACCTCTACACGAATTCGCTCGTCGCGCTGAACGTCCGCACCGGCAAGCTCGCCTGGCACTTCCAGTCGGTCCACCACGATCTGTGGGATTACGACAACACGATGACGCCGGTCATCGCCAGCGTCCGCTATCCGGGCAGCCGCAGCGCCAGGACCGTCGTCGTCTACGGCAGCAAATCCGCCTGGCTCTATTACCTCGACGCGAAGACCGGCAAGCCAGCACTCAGAGTCCGCGAGGTCCGGGTGCCGCAACTCCCGTCGCAAGCCACGGCGCGCACCCAGCCGATACCGGCGGGCCAGCCGCTCACGCCCACCTGCCCGCGGCGGACCGGCCCAACCCGCCCGATCCCCGACTACGTCCGCGGCTGCGAGTTCACGCCGTACCTGCACACACCCGTGCTGGTCGCGCCAGGCGGAGCGGGCGGAGCGAACTGGGCGCCGATGTCCTACGACCGCAAGACCGGCCTGCTCTACGTGCCGGGCGCCGAGGTCGACTTCGCCTACAGCGACGGTCTCCCCTACGGACAGCCCACCTTCTACAAGCCGGAAGGCGAGTTCCGTGGCGGCGTGCTCGACGCGGTGAATCCCAAGACCAACAAGATCGTCTGGCAGAAGACCGCGCCGTTCGGGCTGACCAACGGCGACGGAGTGCTCACTACCTCGACCGGCCTGTTGTTCGAGGGGTCACCACAGGGCACGTTCTCGGCCCGCGACGCGAGCGGCGGACGATCACTGTGGACCTGGCAGACGGGTTCGGGCATCGAGACAACGCCGGTCACCTACCTGGTCAATGGCGTCCAGTACGTCGCGATACTGGCCGGAGGCAACACCGCCTATACCCAGGTGAACGGCGACAGCCTGTGGGCGTTCCGGCTTGGCGGCAAGCTCGGCCAGGCAACCGCCGGACCCGCGATCCCGGCCAGGCAGCCGGTCGCTGGCGTCACTGTAGACGGAAGCTCGGTCTTCGAGACCGTCGTGCTCGGCCGGACCTGGGATACCAGTACCAACGCGCCGAGCACCACGGAGAACCTGGCCAGCCAGACGGCGATGGCACCGGAAATCATGACCGTCCCGGTCAACACAACCGTGACTTTCTCCAACCCGGCCGGCAATTCGAAGCGACACTGCGCCGAGGCATTTTTCGACCCGGAATTCTTTAAGATCGGGCCGCTGGCGCCTGGCCAGTCTGGCACGTTCCGCTTCACCAAGAAAGGAACGTACTTCTACAACGACTGCGCTGGCTTCCCGTGGAACACCGGCGAGATCATCGTGAACTAGATAACTGACCCGTCCCTCAGACCTTGGCCGCCCGGCCTTCCCAGTAAGGCGCGCGCAACTCGCGCTTGAGTATCTTGCCCGAGCCCGTCCTCGGCAGTTCGTCAGTGAACGCCACCGAGCGCGGTATCTTGTACCCGGCCAGATGTTCCCGGCCGAAGGCGATAACGTCGTCGCCGGTCAGCTCGGCGCCGGGGGCGACGACGATCGTGGCGTGCACTAGCTCGCCCCACTCATCGGACGGGATGCCGAAGACGGCGACGTCGTAGATGCTCGAATGCTGCTCAAGCGCCGCTTCGATCTCGGCGGGATAGATATTCATGCCGCCGGATATGATCATGTCATTCTTGCGGTCGCAGATGAAATAGAAACCCTCGTCATCGCGATAGGCGATATCGCCGACCGTATGGTACTCGCCTCGGCGGGCCGACTCATAGCTGTCCGGCTGCTTATAATATTCATTGAAAATTTGCGCTGACCGGACGAAGAGTTCCCCAGGATGGTCTGGCCCCGTGCCGGTCACAGCGTTGCCGTCGGCGTCGACGAGCAGGATCTCGGTCAGCGGCGCTGGCTTGCCGCAAGAACCTGGCTTGCGCAGCTGATCTTGGGGCTCGAGCACGCAGTTGATGCCGAGTTCGGTCGAGCCGTAGACCTCCCAGAGCGAGTCGGCCGGGAAGTCGGCTAGGTAGCTCTGCTTGAGCGCGTAGCTCCAGGGGGCCGCGTTCGCGATCATCCGCTTCATCGATGACCGGTCGTACTTGGCCTTGACCTCATCGGGGAGCGCGCAGATCATCCTGACCAGCGCTGGCGCGGAGAACGTCGACGTCACCTTGTACTTATCGACAAGGCGCAGCCAATCCTCCGGATCGAACTTGCGCTGCAGGATGGCCGTCTGGCCGAGTGCGTGCCCGATCGCCATGAACGCGCCTGGGCCACTGTGATAAAGCGGTCCCGAGGTGATGTAGATGTCGTCGGTCTGGTAACCGATCAACGTGATCAGCCCGATGATCGACGCTTCGTCTCTTGAATGCCTGACCGCGCCCTTCGGCTTCCCCGTTGTACCCGACGTGTAGATCATCGTGGCACCGCCGATGCCCTGCTCGACCTCGTCAGGGGGCACGGCGGATGCGCTCGCGACCACGTCATCGCCGAGCATGCCGTCAGGCGCTGGTCCGCCGTAGACCAGAACGTGCCGCAGCGAGCCCAGCCGCGCTGGCTGGCCATCAGGCTCCGCGAAGAGGTGCGCGTACTCGGCGTCCACGTACGCTACGACCGCGTCGGAATGGGCGATGATGTACCTGGCTTCTTCGACTGTCAGCCGGTAGTTCAGCGGGACCGCCACCGCCCCGATCTTGCGCGTCGCGTTGTTGACCGCGGCCACCTGCGGCGAGTTGGGCCCGCACCAGATGACCTTCTTGCCTGGCTCGGCGCCAAGCGATGCCAACGCGTTCCCAAGGCGGTTCGATTCGGCCTCGAGATCGGCGTAGCTCCAGCTCACGACGCTCCCGTCGGGGCGGTCATCAATCAGCGCTGGCTTGTCGGGCTGACTCACCGCGTAGGCAGTCAAGATATCCGGCATTCGTCCCTGTCCTCCAGATCTTCCCCGCTGCGCGCATCTCGCCGACCGCAGATCACTAGCTTGTCGCCCTTTGTGCCCGTTGTCACCACCGAGTGCATCGAAACTGCCCGTAGGCACGACCGCGCTATCTTGGGATATCAGGGCGGCGAGTACGCGCGCCGTCGCCCGCGCCGCGCCTCCAACGACAGCAACATGCACATCGCCGCTGTCCCAACTACAGCAATGTGCATATCGCTGCTGCCAGGCGGATGCCGGATTGCCTGCGGCACAGTTACTCATCAAAGGCGTCGACTCAAAGGCGGCATCGCAAAGCGGCCGGTCCACAGGCGCCGGCCGAGGTGCTGGCTCTGAGCTACTGACCGAGCTCTCGCCTGGCCAGCAATTCGAGGTTTATCGCCGAGATCTCCGCCAGCACGGCCTC
>DATNEK010000037.1:0-8481 GCA_035553055.1 Streptosporangiaceae bacterium
GTGAGCGCTGGGCTGACGTACCGGTCACAGTGCTGCCTGGCGTCACTGCCGCGCAGGCGGTCGCGGCCAGGGCCGGCGCGCCGCTTGGGCACGACTACTGCGTGCTCAGCTTGTCGGACCGGCTGAAGCCCTGGCCGGTGATCGCGGACCGCGTCGAGCGCGCCGCGGCAGCTGACCTGGTGCTGGCGCTCTACAACCCGGCGTCCCGGTCGCGGACCTGGCAGCTAGCCGCGGTCGCGGAGTTGATCCTGCGCCATCGCGGCCCGGCGACGCCCGTGATACTCGGTCGCGCGGTAGGCCGTGAGTGCGAGCAGATGCGGGTGATCACGCTGGCCGAGCTCGGTGCCGCTGACGTCGACATGTCCACGCTCGTCATTGTCGGCTCAAGCGCGACCAGGGTGGCGCAGCGAGACGGGCGACCGGTAGTTTTCACGCCGCGCCACTATGGGGAAGCTGGCGCCGCAGCCAGCTCTCGGCATCTGCGACGCAGGAGCAACTCGGCGCGCCGGCCAGCTCAGGACGGCTGACCATGACGACATCGATGCCGAGGTCCCTCGCGGCAGCCAGCTTGCCTGCCGTGAGCTCGCCGCCGCTGTTCTTGGTCACGAGCACATCGATCCGGTGCTGGCGCATGAGCGCGCGTTCGGCAGCGGCGTCGTAGGGACCGCGGGCCAGGATGACCTGGCGCTGCGGTGGCAGCGGTCCGGTGGGCGGGTCGACGCAGCGGATCAGGAACCAGGTCTGCCGCAATGGCGCGAATGCCGCCAGGTCCTGGCGTCCGGTCGTGAGGAAGACGCGGCGTCCAAGGCTCGGCAGGAGGCTCGCGGCGTCGGCCAGTGTACGTGCCTCATGCCAGGCGTCTGCCTCGCCAGGCAGCCAGGCCGGGCGGACCACCCTGAGCAGCGGAATGCCGGCCTGGCGGCAAGCCTGCACGGCGTTGGCCGAGATACCCGCGGCGAACGGATGCGTCGCGTCGACGACCGCGTCGATGTGCTGATCTGTCAGCCAGGCCGCGAGGCCGGACGCCCCGCCGAACCCGCCGACGCGGACCTCGCCGGCTGGCAGAGCGGGGTCGCGGACACGGCCAGCCAGCGAGGAAACCACCCGCAGGCCCGTCCTGGCGATCAGGCGTGCGGCCAGTTCCCTGGCTTCGCTCGTGCCGCCAAGTATCAGAACGGTCGGAGCGGGCAGCGACCCGGTCGGTTTCATCCCGCCCCTCCCGCCCTTTCCGCCCTGCCCACCCCTTCCGCCTCTCCCACCCCTCCCGCCTCTCCCGGCTGGCCCGCCTGGTCGGCGTCCTGCGCGGGGCCGCTGGTCCGGCGGAGCAGGTAAGTGTCCATGATCCAGCCGTGCCGCTCCCTGGCCGCCGCGCGCTCAGCGACGATGCGCGGGCCGACGTCGGCTACCCGGCCGGCGATCAGGATCTCGTCGGGGGTGCCGACGTAGGCGCCCCAGTAGATCTCATCGTCATCGGCGGCGAGGCTGAACGCGTTCCTGGCGTCAAGCATGACGACGACGTCGTCGCTGTGCGCGGGAAAGCCCTCGGCCGCCAGTCGCCGACCGGTAGTGATGTGCAGTGGCCGGCCGGTCCTGGTCAGGCTGACCTGATGCTGAGCGGCCAGCGCCTGAACGCTGCTGATGCCAGGAACTACCCGCAGGTCGAAGCTGACGGTGCCGCGCGCCCGCACTTCGGCAAGCACATGCAGGGTGCTGTCGTAGAGCGCAGGGTCGCCCCAGGCCAGGACGACGCCGCGGCCGTTCTCGGCGAGTTCGGTGGTGAGCAGCCGCTCGTAGATGTCCGCCCGGCGGGCGCGCCAGTCTTCCACGGCCGCGGCGTACTCAGCCGCATCGCGGTCGCGTTGCGCGTCGGCAGCGGTGACGATCCGGCAGCCGCCGGAGATGTACCGCTCGCAGATCTGCGAGCGCACGTCGGTGAGGCTTTCCCTGTCGTCGCCCTTGTCCAGCATGAACACCACGTCGGCGGCGTTCAGCTCACCGATGGCCTGGACGGTGACGTGCTCAGGATTGCCAGATCCGATGCCGACGACGCTGACGGTTCTCATGGCAGGCTCCGGTCGGCGGGCAGGCCTCGGTCGCGGTCTGCCGAGTACAGGTGGCTCTCGTCGAAGAGTGGCTCAGCCAGGACCCGTCCGACGATAATGATGGCGCTGCGGCGAATGCCCTCGGCCCTTACCCGGTCGGCGAGTTCACCAAGGCGACACCGGATGACTTGCTCATCCGGCCAGCTAGCCCTGGCCACCACGGCCGCCGGGCAATCCCGGCCGTAGCGCGGCAGCAGCTCAGCGGCGACTTGGTCGATGTTCTGCACCGCTAGGTGCAGCACGAGCGTGGCGCCGGTCGACGCGAGCGAAGCCAGTTCCTCGCCCGGCGGCATCGGCGTCGCCCGCGCGGCGGTCCTGGTCAGCACGACCGTCTGCCCGACGCCTGGCAGGGTGAGTTCCTGGCGCAGCGCAGCGGCCGCCGCCGCGAACGCTGGGACGCCAGGGACTATCAGCCATGGCACGCGGGCGGCATCGAGTCGCCTGGCCTGCTCGGCTACAGCGCTGAAAATTGAGGGATCCCCGCTATGCAGCCTGGCGACGTCATGCCCGGCCCGGTTGGCGGACACCAGCTCTGCGGTGATCGTGTCGAGATCCAGGTTCCTGGTGTCGACCAGCCGGGCGTCAGGGCGCGTCCCGGCCAGCACCTCCGTTGGCACGAGGCTGCCCGCGTAGAGCACAACCGGCGCGGCCGCGATGACCCGCTGCGCGCGCAGCGTCAGCAGGTCAGCGGCGCCCGGGCCTGCGCCGATGAAATACACGGTCATGGCCTGGTCACCTGCCATTGGGTGACCGGCAGCGCCGGCCGCCAGGCAGTGAATTTGCCCAGCGGCTCGCGGTAGCTGACGGCCACCTTCACGAGTTCTCCGCCCCGTTCCTGCTGCCAGCTCTGCAGCAGCGTCTCCGACTCGATGGTGACCGCGTGCGCTACCAGCCGGCCGCCAGGCGGCAGCCGCTGCCAGCAGGCCGCGAACACGCCGTCGGTGGTGAGTCCGCCGCCGATGAACACAGCGTCAGGGTCAGGCAGCCCCGCAAGCACAGCCGGCGCGGTCCCGATGATCACCCGCAGGGCTGGCACGCCGAGCGCGGCGGCGTTGCGGCCCACCCGTTCGGCGCGATCCGTCCTGGCCTCGATCGCGACGGCTCGCGCCAGCGGGTCAGCGCGCATCCACTCGATGCCGACGCTGCCGCTCCCGGCGCCGACGTCCCACAGCAGCGCCCTCGGCCCTGGCCGAAGCGCTGCCAGGGCCAGCGCCCTCAGCTCGCGCCGGGTGATCTGCCCGTCGGTCTCATAGGCGCTGTCCGGCAGGCCAGGCGTGCGGCCGGCGACGGCCCCGGGCTCTTGGCGCGCCGTGACGGCCAGCACACAGAGATCGGCCAGGGCGTCGCCGGTCAGCTCGGCCGCCTGCTGCGGCAGGCTGACCCGCTCGGCCGGCCCGCCGAGCGCTTCGAGCACGGTCAGCTCGCTGGCACCCCAGCCGCGATCGGTCAGCACGCGCGCCACGACAGGCGGGGTCCGACGGTCAGGGCACAGCACGATCAGCCGGGCGCCTGGCTGCATCGCCGCTAGCGTCGCTTCGGGTCGCTGGCTCATCAGTGACACGACGGTGATTTCCTGCTGCGGCCAGCCGAGCCGCGCGCACGCAAGCGCGACCGAGGACACCGCGGGAAAGATCCGCACGGCGGTCGCGCCCAGACGCCGGGTCAGCGTGGCACCGATGCCGTGAAGTGTCGGATCACCGCTGGCCAGCACGCACAGACCCGGGTAGTCGCGCACAAGCTGGTCGATGTGCTCAAGGAGCGGGGACGGCAGCGGCACGCGCCGCGCGGTGAGATCCGGCAGCAGTGCGAGCTGACGCGGACTGCCGGCGATGGCACTCGCCTCGGTTAGCACGGCGCGGGCTTCCTCCGACAGCGACGGCCAGCCATCCGCGCCAATGCCCACGACCGTGACCCGGTCGGCCCGGCTCTGGCCGCACTGTGGTGAAGTCATTAACGGCACGTTATCGCGGCCCGCCGCCAAGTGCCGGCCCTTGACGACCCGAATCGCGGCCAGGTACGGTGCCTACTGCCCTGGGCCGCGAGCCACGGGTGACGTCCAGCGCAGCGAAATCCGGTGCGAATCCGGTGCTGTCCCGCAACGGTGAAGCCCCTTTCATGGGGACGAGTCCGGCCGCCTGAGCTGGCATGTCGGCGAACTTCAGTCCTCGGATGAAGGGCCGTTCGCGCGACACCGAACACGGCGGTGTCTGCGAGCTCTCTTCGTCCTCCGCATCACCGGAGGATGAATCATGCGGCTAGCTCCGGACAGCCAGCCAGCCAATCTCAGCCTGGCCCGGTCCCGCCTTGGGCGGATCCGGGCGGCGCTGAATCCGCGCGAGTGGGGCCGATTGGTCTCGATGTTCCTGTTCATCATCGCGATCAACCTCGCTGGATGGGGCATCTACGTGCTGCGCGTCATGCCGCACCATTTCGACTACAAGGGCGAGGGCGGCGCCCCCGGCCTTGGCGTCGGACTCGGAGTCGCGGTCACCGCGTGGTTCCTCGGGTTCCGCCACGCGTTCGACGCCGACCATATTTCGTGCATCGACAACACCACGCGCAAGCTGATGGCTGACGGCCAGCGGCCGCTGGCCAGCGGATTCTTCTTCTCCTTCGGCCACTCGACGGTCATCGTCGCGGTAGGCGTTGGCATCACGGTCGCCGCGCGCGCTGTCTTCGGCGCGGTGGTGAACCCAAGCTCCGCCTATGAGACGGCGGGTGGCACGATCGGGACGCTGCTGTCAGCCGGATTCCTGTACCTGATCGCGGTGCTCAACCTCATCGTTCTGTCAGGCATCGTCAAGGTGTTTCGCGACATGCGGCGCGGCAACTACAGCGAAACCGAGCTGGAAGCTCACTTGCAGGCCCGCGGCCTGATCAACCGCTTCTTCGGCCGGTTCATGAAGTCCATTACGCATACCTGGCAGCTCTACTTCGTCGGTCTGGTCTTCGGCATCGGCTTTGATACGGCTACCGAGGTCGTGCTGCTCGCGGCGACCGCGTACGCCGCGATCCAGGGCCTGCCGTACTACGCCGTGCTGGCCTTGCCGCTTCTCTTCGCCGGCGGCATGATGCTCTTCGACACGCTGGACGGGTGCTTCATGAACTTCGCCTATGGCTGGGCGTTCGCCCGTCCCGTCCGCAAGGTCTACTACAACGTGATCATCACGGCGCTGTCGATCGGGGCGGCGTTCATCATCGGCACGATCGAGATCCTCGGCATCCTGGTGAATGAATTGCACCTGCACGGTGCGTTCTGGGCGCTGATGGCCAATTTCAACATCAACGTGGCTGGCCTCTGCATCGCCGGGCTGTTCGTCGCGGTCTGGGCAGCCGCCATCGGCTACTGGCGGTGGGGCAACGTCGAGGCTAAGTGGACGACGCAAGTCAAGCCGGGATCGGCCGAGGTGCCTGGTCCCTAGCGGAAGGAGCGCTGACGGCAGTGACTACCGGTTCGCTGCTCGTGGCAGGCACGACGTCCGACGCGGGCAAGTCCGTGCTGACCGCCGGCATCTGCCGGTGGCTAGCGCGCCAGGGCGTCAGGGTAGCGCCATTCAAGGCGCAGAACATGTCGAATAACTCGGTGGTGGCACCCGACGGCGCTGAGGTCGGCCGGGCGCAGGCCATGCAGGCCGCGGCGTGCGGAGTGCCAGCCGAAGCGGCGATGAACCCGGTGCTGCTCAAACCTGGCAGCGACCTGACCAGCCAGATCGTGCTGATGGGCCGCGCTGTCGGCGACACCGCCGACGACGGCTACTGGAGCGCGGTACAGGGCCGCGAACGGCTGCTGGCTACGGTACTCGACGCCTACGACGACCTGCGCTCCCGTTTCGACGTCGTCATCTGCGAGGGGGCGGGTTCTCCGGCGGAGATCAACCTGCGCCGTGGCGACCTGGCCAACATGGGCCTGGCCCGGGCCAGGGACCTGCCGGTGATCGTCGTCGGCGACATCGACCGCGGCGGTGTGTTCGCCGCGCTGTACGGCACGCTGGCGCTGCTCGACCCGGCTGACCAGGCGCTGATCAGCGCCTTCGTGATCAACAAGTTCCGCGGCCATCGGTCCTTGTTGACGCCCGGGCTGACCGAGCTGACCGAGCTGACCGGCCGGCCTGTCATCGGCGTCGTGCCCTACCTCACCAAGACTTGGATCGACGCGGAGGACGCGGTGGCGACCGAGGGAAGCTACGGGCCGGAAAATGCGGACGCCGGCGAGAAGTCGCTCCGCGTCGCGGTCGTCCGTCTCCCGCGCGTCTCAAACTTCACCGACGTGGACGCGCTCGCGCTTGAGCCCGGCGTCAGCGTCCGGTTCGTCAGCTCGGCGGCGGCGCTGGAGGACGCGCACCTCGTGATCCTGCCTGGCACCAAGGCAACCGTCGCCGACCTGGACTGGCTGCGTGCGCGCGGGATCGACCGAGCGCTCGCGAAAAGAGCCGCGGACGGTCGGCCTGTTCTCGGCATCTGCGGCGGCTATCAGATGCTCGGCACCGTCATCAGCGATGAGGTCGAAAGCCGGGCCGGCACCGTCCGCGGCCTAGGCCTGCTGCCGGTCACGACTCGCTTCGCCCCGGCCAAGACGCTGCGGCGATCGTCGGGATACTCAGGCTCCACACCGGTAGCCGGCTATGAGATCCATCACGGCGTCGTCGAGGTCGGCGATGCCGAGCCTTGGCTCACCAGCAGGCCGGGCTATGGGGCACCCGCGCTTGACGGCTGCCGGGCTGGCGCTGTCTGCGGCACGCTCTGGCACGGGATATTCGAAAATGACGCGTTCCGCCAGTCCTACCTGGCCGAGGTCGCCCGGCTCACCGGGAGCGACTTCGTTCCTGCCAGCGAGACTTGCTTCGCCGCTGCCAGGCAGGCGCAGTTCGACGCGCTCGCGGACGCCATCAGCGACAACCTGGACACCGGTCAGCTGCTGCGCCTGATCGAGAACGGGCCCGCGCTCGATCTGCCCGTCGCGCGGTCCCGACTATGAGGAGAGAAAGCACGGGACCTGGCCAGGACCGGCGTCAGTACCCGCGGCTCGCCCAGCGCGATGGCCGCGACTGGCCGCTGGCGTGCGGCCTCGTCGGCGGCGCGATCGCCGACACGATTGCCGGGGATCCGCAGCGCGGTCATCCGGTCGCGCTCTTCGGTCAGGTCATGACCGCGGTTGAGCAGCGCATCTACGCTGACCACACAGCGCCGGGTATCGCCTACGCCGCCGCGGGGATGCTGATTGGCGCCGGGCCGCTGCTAGTCGCGACCCATCTGGCTCGCGCCAGTCCCGCCGCCCGGACGGCTATCACCGCGCTGACAGCATGGGCAGCGATCGCCTCCCGCTCGCTGTCGGCGGCAGCCGCCGAGATCGAGCGCGCCCTGATGGCCGGTGACATATCCCGCGCCCGCGCCACGCTGCCGTGCCTATGCGGCCGTGACCCTGAGCGCCTTGACCAGGCTGGCCTCGCCAGAGCGGTGATCGAATCAGTGGCCGAGAACACCAGCGATGCCATCGTCGCACCTCTGATCTGGGGCGCGTTCGCAGGCCCGGCCGGCCTGGCCGGGTACCGGGCGGTGAACACTCTCGACGCCATGGTCGGCCATCGCTCGCCGCGCTACGAGCGATTCGGCAAGGCTTCGGCACGCCTTGATGACGTCGCCAACTGGCTGCCAGCTCGGGTCACCGCGCTGCTCGCGGCTGCCTGTTCCCCGGCAGTCAGCGGCAGGCCCCGGCTTACGTGGCGGACGGCAACGAACTTCGGCCCGTGCCACCCAAGTCCCAACGCCGGCTGGTGCGAGGCAGCGTTCGCGGGCGCGCTCGGCATCCGGCTCGGCGGCGTGCTCAGCTACTCAGGCCGCACCGAGCATAGACCGGAAATCGGTGGTGGTCGGTCACCGCGAGTAGCCGACATCCGAAGGGCAATCCGCCTCAGCCGCGCCGTTACGGCCAGCGCAACCGCCTTGGCCGCAACGGTCGCGGTCGGTTCAGCCGGTCGCAGCTCGTAAGCATGCCGCGACCAACGACAGTAATGGTCCGACGCCGTCGTCCCAACGCACTGCCAGGAACTTAACGGGAGGCTGCGGGGCTGCTCTTCGGTATGTGTGCGCTGGTCAGTGGTGGTGTGAGTGGTGATGGCTGGCGGGGTGATGGTGGTAGTGCAGGGGTCGTGGCGTGATGAGGGGGCACTGGTGGTTGTGCCTGGGCGCGCGGGAGTGCCGGACCGCTGCTGCCTGTCCGGGCATTCCGGGCAATTATCCCGATACCGGGTTCATGATCTGGGAGGCTTTTCGTGTGCGGGAGAGTTTTCCGCGCATAGCGTGGGAAAGTCTCCCAGATCATGAAACTCCGGGCTCCGGATGCGGCTGACTCTCCCCGGTCTTGCCCGGCTTGCCCGCGACG
>DATNEK010000038.1:0-6599 GCA_035553055.1 Streptosporangiaceae bacterium
AGCCGTACTGGGCGACCTGCGCGGTCAGATCGGTGAGCAGGCCCTGCTTGGCCAGCAGTCCGGCGGTGGCGTTGCCCTTGTTGTACTCCAGGATGTCCGGGGCGTTGCTGGAGTTGAGCACCATCGGCGCGCTCTTCTGCAGCTGCTCGAAGGTCTTGGTCTGCACCTTGACCGTCACGCCCGGGTGCGCGGCCTGAAAGTCCTTGACCGCCTGCCTCCAGGCCAGGCCCATCGCGCTGTCCGCCGCCTCATACTCCCAGAGCGTGAGGACCTTGCCCGAGGAGGCCGAGCCGGAACCACCGCCGCTGCAGGCGGTCAGCATCGTGCTCGCGGCCAGCAGGGCCGCCGTCATCAGAGTTGCTCTTCTCGACCAGCCGGTAGCGTGCATCACGGCTCCCCATTGTCGAAGCGCTTCGATTCACCGGGGATGCTAGATGGTCAGCTGCTTCAGCACAATGTTTTTCCAAAGGCAATCGATCAACGGTATGAACAGCTTGATCGTCGAAGCGCTTCGATTATGGTCGAATGGCATCGAATCGCGAATTTCCGGTGCGGACGGCCGATACCGCTAGAGTGCGCCGTTTCGCCAGGCCGCCTTCGCGCTCGGGTAGATCGGGCGGAAGCCAAGTTCGCGGTACGCGCGCGTGGTGTCGGGCACGCCATGCCAGGGGTCGGATACAGTCCTGCCTTCGGCCATTGTCAGGTCCATGCTGCGTCCGACCAGCTCGTGCAGCTCGTATACCGTCGAGACCCCGTCACCACAGAGGTTGTACGCACGGAAGCCGCCCTTTTTCGGAGGCAGGACCGTGAGGGCGCGGTGCACGCCCTGAGCGACGTCCGCGTGGTGCACCATGGGCATCGGTTCGTTCGCCGCCGCTGCGGCAAAGCGCGGCAAGATGTTCTCGATGTGGGGATCGCCGTCACCGTAGACGAACGCCAGGCGTAGCGTGACGATATCGAGCCCTGACTCCTCGCTCAGCTCGCGCAACTGTTCCTCGGCCTCCCGCTTGCTCGCCGGATATGCGCGCTGCTGTGGCGTGATCACCGCGCGCAGTTCGTCGTCTTCGCGCAGCGGTCGGCCGATGCCAGGACCGTAGACGAGGTTTGTGCTCACCTGCACGAAGCGGCGTACTCCCAGCTGGGCGCTTTCCTTGGCCAGTGCGACGGCCGCGTCCCGGTTTACCGCGAGCATGTCCTCCTCGGTCACGGTCGGGCCGCGGAAGGTGGCGGCAGCGTTGACGACGAGAGTCACGCCCTCCAGCGCCCGCTTGCGATCCGCCGCCTCAAGCAGGTCGCCGACCACGGTCTGCGCGCCCAGACCCGTGAAGTACTCGGCGGCCTGCTGCGTGCGAACCAGGACCCTGACCTCATCGCCGGGTTCGCGCCAGGACAGCAGCCGTGGCACCAGCCGCCTGCCGACCTGCCCTGTCGCGCCGGTCACCAGAATCGTCTCGTTCGCCATCGTCGTGCTCCGTTCATGACTCAATTCGGTTTGCGCAACCCACCCTGGCGTACCGCTCGGCCGGATTGCAGAGCCCGGCTTAGCCACGGACTGGCAGTACCTGGCTACCGCTAAGTCCGCGCGGGAGAATGATCAGGTGAACCAGATCGACCTCGCGGAGCTCGCCGACTTCCTGCGACGCAGCAGGGAGCGGATCGATCCGTCCTCGGTGGGCCTCGCGCCGCGTGCTCGGATGCGCACGCCTGGCCTGCGTCGGGAGGACGTCGCGCAGATGGCTGGGATCTCGGTCGACTACTACGCGCGTTTAGAGCAGCAGCGCGGTGCCCGGCCCTCCGAACAGGTGATCGGCGCGCTTGCCCGCGCACTGCGGCTGACCGACGACGAGTGCGACTATCTGCATCGTCTGGCCGGCTATCCGACCCGGGCGCGCGGTACGGCGAGCCGACACGTGCCGCCGGGTCTGCTGCTCATCCTCGACCGCCTAGTCGACGCGCCCGCGCAGGTGATCAGCGACACCGGCCAGGTGCTAGCGCGTAATGCCATGGCGGAGGCGCTGTTCGGCGCGCCCGTGCAACCGGGCCGCGCGAGCAATGCCATCTGGCTGATGTTCACGCAGACCGAGTCGCTGCCTCTCCTTGCGGAAGATGTGCCCAGACTGATGGCCAACCACGTCGCGAGTCTGCGCGCCACCCACGCCCGCCGCCCCGACGATGCCGAGGTCAACGCGCTTATCAGCGGCCTGTTCAAGGCCAGCGCCGCATTCCGCGAGCTGTGGGAGCGGCACGATGTCGCCGTGATGCGCGCCTCTAACAAGACGTTCGTGCACCCCAGCCTCGGCGAGATCGCGCTGGACTGCGAGGTGCTGCTTTCGGTGTCCGGGGAGCAGTCGTTGGTGCTCTACACAGCGCGGCCGGGCACGGACAGCGCCGGGAAGCTCGAGTTGCTGCGCGTGCTCGGCAGGGAGGAGTTCGCCGACGCCAGCAATGCCGGCTGAACCGCTCGCTCGCGTGTGAGTTCTGAGCCGAAGTAGCGCGATCGATCACCGTGGCACGGCACCGGTCGGTAATCCGAAAGTTACACATCCCGCCGCCGCTCCCGGCAGCACTGGCCTGATCTTGGACATGGGCTCTGTAGAGCACGGACGAGGTCGTCGGCAGGCGCATCGTCACGGTGGAGCAGGTGCCGTGGCCGACAGCGGTACATCTTTTGTTGACCGTATTGACACTCCCGCTCTTCAGTCCAATCATCGTCGTCAACTGGAAGCGCTTCCAGTCGATGAGCATCGCACGCGTAGATCACTGTGGAAGAACGCACTTCAGAGCCAACCTCACAGTCGACTTACGGCGATATCACTCTGGAAGCGCTTCCATTACCACCGCCAGAACTCGCCTTGCCGTCCCACGCGCCCGACCAGAAAGGCGACGGCATCCGGACCCGACTTCAGCGTCAGGAGATTCCTCATGCCCCTCACGATCCCCAAGCCGGCCCGTCTCCTCATAGCTGCCTTGGCGGCGTGCGTGCCGCTGGCAGCGACGGCGATCCCCGCGCACGCCAGCTCCTGGGGCAGCCCTCAGAGCCTGAACTCCCTTAGCTCATGGAACGTCATCAGCGGCAGGTGGACCGCCAACAACGAATTGGAGACGTACTCACCCAACTGCGTCTGGTACAGCGGCAGCACCCTGATGATCAAGACGTATAAGGCAGGCAACGGCGTGTACTACTCGGGCCGCGTGGAATCCAAGGCCCTGTACAAGTACGGCACCTACAGCTTCACCGCGAGCATGCCCAACGGCGACGGTCTACTGCCCGCGGTTTGGGGCGCGTACCTAAATCCGTGGCTGCCTGAGATGGACGCCGCAGAGATCGTCGGCTCCAGGCCCAACACCGTCTACCAGACGTTCCACGACGCCAGCAACAACCAGACCCAGTGGTCGCTGAACAACGGCAGCGGCTGGACTAACGCTTTCCACACCTACTCGTTCACCTGGTGGCCCGACCACATCGACTTCAGGGTGGACGGCTCCCTCACCGGCACGAAGTGGTACACCACCGCCCCTGGCGTCGGCATCCACTTCATCGTGGACACCGCCGTCGGCGGCAACTGGCCAGGCAACCCGGACTCTTCCACCTGGGCGACGGCCGACGGAGCCAGGTATCTGAAGGTCTCCTCGATTACGTACACCCCATACAACCCCTGAGAAGACACTCGAGATTCGCATGACCGAGGAGGACCGCGATGAGCAGGCTCGCGCCGATCGCAGCGAGGATCCCGGGCGAGGCGGATGGGCTCACCGACCGCCGTGACCGGCGAGCGGCCTGCTTCCTCGCCGTTACTGATGGTGTGCAGGCTCGGTCGCTATGCGGGCGCGGGACTCGACGACAAACTCCGACGGGCCGCATGCCCAGATCATGAAGTCGCTCAGCAGCCTCGCTGCGGGGCGGTCGAGCAGTACACGCACGGCGCCCGGCCGCCGGATACCGAGCTGCGCCCTGGCCCAGCCCGGCAGGAGGGCGATACCGCCGTTCATCAGCAGCTTGGTGACGAACCGTTCGAGCGCGTCACGTCCGAATCCGCGCAGGAACCCGACGGCTTCCAGAGCGGCAGGCGTCGCGGCCAGCGCCGGTCGCGTCCGCGCGATGTAGCTCGCCGCCTCAGCCGCCGAGCGCGGCACGTCTCGGGCGCCGAGTCGCTCAGCCAGCACGGCTACCTCGGTGAAATACCGATCGCATTCTTCCGAGCTCAGCGGGCTGCCCGAGAAGGCCTGGTAGCCCGCCAGGAAGCAGGACATCTCGGCGGTATGCACCCACGTGAGCAGGTCGGGGTCGTCCGCGCGGTAGGAGCGTCCGTCGGGAGCGGTGCCGTGTACGTACGAATGCGCGCGACGCACCTTGGCGATTGCCGCCTCCGCCTCATGCCTTGGGCCGAAAGACGTCGTCGTGACGTACCGCGCGGTCTTGCTCAGCCGGCCGAGTGGATCCTCACGGTAGTCGGAGTACTCGGCCACGCCCGCCATCGCGAGCGGGTGCAGGGACTGGAGCATGAGCGCGCTGAAGCCGCCAGTGAGCATCCCGCCGGGGTGCGAGTGGACTCGCCAGGCCATGCTGTCCGGACCGAACAGTCCGACGTCGCCAGCCGGCTCACGGAAACGTTCGAGGTGAAGATCGCCGTCGTGCACGGTCTCGAGAATCCTGGCCTTGACCCGACGGCGCACAGCCCCGGACACGCGTCCACCAACCATCGGCCCTCCGTATGCTCATCCGTCGCTCGCAGCTCATAACGACCGAAGGGTGTGCGAAGTTCGAGATCAGATCGGCTTGCGCGAACCGCATCATCCGCCCTCGGTCGTCGACGCCTTGGTGGCGCGCCGCCCGATCCGAAGGCTCAAGCACGGACCCAGCGCGTTGGACGACGGCGCGCGCGTAGTCGCGCGCGCCGCCACCAATACTGCGCTCCTATCGCTGAGCCCTCAGCTCGCGCTGATCGTGCTTGTCGTGCCGATCAGCGTCGGGTCCATTGCTGGTTGCTACCGCCGTTGCAGGTCCACAGTTCGACCAGGGTGCCGTTGGCGGTACCGGCGCCGGTGGCGTCCAGGCAGAGGCCTGATTGGACGCCGGTGATGGTGCCGTTGGCGTTGAGGTTCCAATGCTGGTTGGTTTGGCCATTGCACGGCCAGATGATCGCCTTCGTCCCAGGGCTGGTGCCCTTGGCGTTGGCATCCAGGCAGTCGGAGCCGTACACGCGCAGCTCGCCCGCTGAGGTGTAGGTCCACTGCTGGTTGGCAGCGCCGTCACAGTCATACAGCTGCACCTGCGTCCCGCCGGTTTGCGAGCTATTGGGCACATCAATGCACCGGCCCGAACCCGTACCGACGATCGCAGTACTCGTTGGCGGCGTCGAACTGCTGGAGGCCGACGCGCTCGCCGAGGCCGACGCTGACGCAGTCGCCGAGGGGCTACCGCTGCTGCCACCCGGCGGCACATATGGACACTTAGGCTGATACTGGGAGATCGTGGAAGGATCTGGCAGCGACGGGCACAGGAACTGCTCGTAACGCGTATCGCTGTCCAGGAACACCTTGAGCCACGGGATGATCAGCTTCATCTCCACGTTATTCGCCTGCGTGTAGTACGTGTGGCTCGCTCCCGCGATCTGCGCGAAGTCGCTCTGCGTGGATCCCGGCATCGTGGCGTACAGACCACTGAGGTACGACGGGGTCACCACGGTGTCGTTCTGGCCACCGATCACCAGCGTCGGCACCGTGTCCGTGGACATGTTCTGCGACGGCGAGAACGGCGCCATCGCCACCGCCGCCTTGAGCGAAGGCTGATGCTCGGTCGCGTAAACGACCCCGCCGCCGCCCATCGAGTGCCCGATCACACCCAGCCGGTTCGGATCGACCTCGTTCTTCACCGGGCTGGCCGTGGTCAGCCAGTTGAGCGCCGCCAGCAACTCCTGACCGCGCGCGACGTCGTAGTCGGTCGTGCTGTTGGTCTCGATACAGATCAGCACGAACCCGAACGAGGAGAGCCACGGACCCATCCACGCCTCTTCGTTCCGGCACAGCGCCGTGTAACCAGGCACGATCGCGAACGCGGCCCACGTGCCCTGGCTCGTATCGGTCGGGTAGTAGATCACCCCGCCGTTAAAGCCGTTACCCGGTGCCACACTCATTTGCGCCGTCGCGAACGGACCCCTCGACGCCTCAATGCTCTGAATCGTCGGATCCGGACCACGCTGCGTGCTGAGGCCGACGCTCTGCGACGAAACCGCGGCCGACTGGGCCGACGCGGGCTGAACCGTGAGGAGCGCGGCGACCACTGCCGTGACGACTGCGACCGCGAGCACCGCGAGGCTGGCCGAAAGCCGGCGCTTCGGCGTTCCGGGGGGCGTTGCGCCTCTGCGCATCATGTCGCCTCCTAGCCATTTCGTCCGGACCCTGATGAGTGGCTTCATCCGAGGGTCCATTGCTGGTTGCTGCCGCCGTTGCAGGACCACAGTTCGACCAGCGCGCCGTTGGCGGTGGATGCTCCGGTGACATCGAGGCAGAGGCCTGATTGGACGCCGGTGATGGTGCCGTTGGCGTTGAGGTTCCATTGCTGGTTGGTTTGGCCGTTGCAGGACCAGATGATGGCCTTG
>DATNEK010000039.1:0-45639 GCA_035553055.1 Streptosporangiaceae bacterium
TGACACCGAGCAGCAGTTCCCGGCGGCTGGCCAGGGACCGGCCCAGCCGGCCAGCGGCCACGGCCGCGAGCGCGAAGCAGCCGATCGCGATGATCGAGGCCCACACAGAGAAACCGCTCGCCCCGGCCACCGCGAACGCCAGGAAGACGACGTTGCCGGTCATGTTGGCCACGAAGACGTGACCGAGCCGCAAATAGCTGAACGCGTCGACCAGCCCGGTCACCGCGGTCAGCGCGACCAGCATCGGCGGAAGCAGACCGTCCTCACCCTGCCGCGGCGGCGCCACCGTGTGTTTCACATCCGCCCAGAACCCGGTGAACCACTGAGAACCGCCCATGCACCAGATCCTGCGCCGCGGCCGTCCGGAATAAACGACGCTCGTCTCGCCGCGTCCGCTTATGCCTCGCTGAACTCGCAGTGGATGCCGTGCTCATCGAGGAAGCCGAGCCACCGGCGCGCCTCATCGGCGTCCTCGGCCGCTCGGTGCAGCCCGGCAGGCATCTCGCCTGCGAGTATCCGCGCGATGCCGAATGACAAGGGCAGCGAGACGCAGCGCGCCATCGCGCTCTCGGATTCGTCGCCCAGCAGATCGATGAGGTACTGTCCCGACCATTCCCGGCTGTCATTGCCGCGCAACTTGAGTGCGACGGCGAGCACGACCCGATCAAAATCGGCTTCGGTGGTCGGGTAGCGAATCGCGAGTTCGTTCGCGAGCTTATCGATGCGGTCGTTGTCGCCGGCCAGCAGCTCGGCGAAGACCTCTGCCCACGCGCTGCTCCAGCCCTGCGATCTCAGCGTGCCGCGCACGAACGTCGTGAGCCGCCAGGTCGACGGCATTGTGTACTGCGAGATGAACGGAAGGCTGTCCCGGTTCGGGTATACCTCGAATATTTCGCCGTTCAGCGCTAGCGGGCGAACGGCTTCCCACGGATGGATGATGCTTTTCTGTTCGCCGTCTTCGATGCAGCGCGCTGGCTGGCACAGGGCGGACAATACTCCGCGCGGTGCCCAGCTGAACTGGTAGCGGAATTCGTTGGGCACAGCCGGTATGCCCCCGCAGTAGGAGGTAAATTCGGCTACCGCGGATGCGTCGCCGATCGCAGCGCGCCCCTGCGCCACCAGCCTGTGCGCGAAGAGGTGATCTATTCCGGGATCAAGGCCGGCCTCGGTCATGACCACGACTCCGGCTCGCTCCGCCGCCGGCACCTGCGCCGAGATCGGCTCGGACACGTAGCTCGAGCATGCGAAATGCGCACCGTGCCGCAGGCAAAGCCGCAGCAGGTCGGCATGCTCGGCGGCTGGCAGCATCGAGACGACGACGTCACCGGCCCGTAGCGTGCTGGCAAGCAGATCGAGAGTGAAAGCGGCACCGCGGGCGCGACCTGACAGGCCGAGCTTGCCGATACGGTCCTGCGCCTTCTGGTCGGTGCGGGCCCAAAGCACGAGACGGTCGGCGAGATCGCAGACGACGCCCACGCCGCTGCCCGTGGACAAGCCCGCGCCGATCCAGTGCACGGTCCCGCTCGCTGGAATTAATTCAGACATCGCATTTCTCTCCTTCGATTCCGATGGAATGGCATGCCTTGCGAAACGCGAGTACGCACCGCTGCCAGGTAGGCGCCGCGGTACCGAGTTCCATCAGGTGGGGCACCAGTTGAGCTGAGAAGGCCACGCTCGCCTCTTTGGGCAGCAGCGACGGCAGGTTGTCGATGGCGATGATGTCGAGCGGGCGCGGCCCTTGGCACAGACGGCGAACGGGCTCCTGCCAGCTCGTAGCGCTCTCATAGATGGGCAGGGCGTTGCAGCTTGACGTCACATCGCAGGTGACGTCGGCCACGAGCGTCAGCCGCCGCGCCGGGTCGCCGAGATCCGCGCTCCTGACAAACGGCGTGATGGGACTTGTGGTGAACACGGTGTTCACGAGGATGTCGTGGCCAAGCAGGGCCGTCCGGTCGAGATCCCTGGTCTCGTCGACATCCCAGCAAGTTGGCGCGATGCCTGCCATGGCCAGGGCGTCGCGCGCACCGCTTCCGCAACGTCCGAGCGCACCGACGACAAGGACGCGGGGAGGATCGGCCCGCCGCGCCCGGCGTAGCTCGGAGTCCAGGGTCTCCTTAGGCAGCGGTCGTAACGGGGAGGTCAGGTGGCCGGTGGCGGACAGCACGGCGAGTGCCGCCCCGACGTATCCGGCCCAGTAACCGAACGCCGCCAGGCGGCGGCCGTCGGCGTCAGCCAAGGACTCCAGGTCGAGCAGTTCGCCACCGCCGGCGGCGAACCTGCCGAGCAACTCGGCCGAGCCTTGCTGCCGCTTGTACGCGTGGCCGAAGTACACGTGCCTGTGCATCAACGGTGCCGCGCCGTCGGGAAGTTCCTTCAAGCCGACGATGTACTGGTCAGCGGGTGCGCCGGTCCAGCTCCCTTCCTTGGCGATAGCGCAGCCGGCCGCCGCGTACTCGGCGATCGGGAAGACGCGGTGTGAGGACTCTTCGACCGTGACGGCGATTCCGAGGTCGGTCAGCAGCCCAGCGTCAGCAGGCACGATGGGCGCCCGGCGCTCCGTTGCCCGCACCTCGCTGCGCATCCATATTCGTGGTTTGCCTGTCATTGGCTGATCTCCTTTAGACCCAGCCCCGGCGGGCGGCGAGTACGCCAGCCTGGAATCTGCTAGACGCTGGCATGCGCCGCTGCACATCGGAGACCTTGCGGCGGACCGTTCGAACCGATATCCCGAGCGTCTTGGCGACGGTCTCGTCCTTGTATCCGCAGCCAAGCAGGTGCAGCATCGCGCGCTCATCGCCGCTCACTTCACCCAGCGGCCGCGTATCGGAGTCGACGAGGAAGAATTCGAGGTCGGTGGCGTTAACCCACCACGTTTCGAAGACGTTGTGCAGCGTATAGACCAGCAATCCGTCGCGCAGCATGAGCGCGCCCCAGTTGCCGACGCGACGATGGTCGGTCAGTATCGCGACGCAGCGGTCGACGACGATCATCGAGATGTCGGGTGACGACATCACTCGGATCCTGATATCGGCATCGACCTGGCTGTCCAATGACCGGCGCAGGAACGGATCTGACAGATGCGCGGGCGAGCAGATAGTGCGGATACTCACGCCGCGGCGTGATGCTTTGATCTCGGCGAGGAGCGTGGGGTCACTGTGACTTTCCCTCGCCTTGGCCCTACCCGGATCGAGCCGTACTACCTCAACCCGAGCGTTGCACATCAACTCGGTGATCCGTACGTTCGCGGCGTCAAGGCTCGGAATGCGATCAACTTGCAGAGATCCAGGCTGACGGCTGGCCAAGATCTGTTCGTTAATCAGCCGTGTCAGTTCTGACTCTGTCTGCATGAGGTCGCTTCGCTTACGCGCGTGCTCGGCTTCGAGTTGAATCTGCAGTCGCTCAGACAACACTGCCGGGCCGTTAGGTATCGCCCTGACTTCGCCGGATGGCTCGAAGCGTAGCAGGCCGACGCCGATCAGCCGGTCGCGGCTGACGTTCACGGCTTCCTCAGACAGGCCTGTCGCCCGTGATATCTCGCGGGCGCTGCACCCTGGCCGCATGACGTCGTGGCGGTAGACGGACTCGTCATGCTCTTCCAGGCCTAATAAGTGCCATATCCATGTCCGCCCATTAGGGTACGTATTGTTCATTTGCTATCTACTTTCATGCTGGGCGCGCCTCGTGCACATGACGCATCCGCGACAGTCTTCACATTCACGAGCATCCCGGCCGTTCCGCCCACTAGGCCAGTGCCCGACCGACGAGCCGTCGGTCAGCCAAGGGATGCCAGCCGGTGGTACGCCCGCCGGTGGAACAGCAGCGGCGAGGCGTCTTCACGGGTCGTGAACCAGATCGGCGCACCCACGACCAGGGCATGATCCCCGCAGGTGAACGTGTCGGTTACGGTGCAAATGACAGCCGCCGCGACATCGGCGAGCAGCGGCAGCCGAAGGTGGCGGCGGTATGGCAGCCGATCGAAGCGGTCCTGCTGGGAGCCACGGCTGAACCTCTGGCATAGGTCGTGCTGATCCGCGCTGAGCACATTGAGGCCGAATTCCCCGGTCCGCCTGATCACGCCGAGCGTCGTGCTCTCAAGGTCCAGGGCGACGAGCAAGAGGGGTGGTAGCAGCGACACGGACATCATCGCGTTGACGGTGCAGCCGACCGGGCTGTTGGTGTCCCAGCTTGTGATGACCGTGACGCCGGTCGGCCAGTGGCCCATGAGAAACCGGAACTCGTCCCGATCGCAGCCATCCGGCCACGCCCGCAGGCCGTCGTCGGAAGTACGCGCCTCTTTGGTATGTGATCGCGGCGCCGCCACTAGAGTACGAAGCTCTCGTCTGGCTGGGGCTGAGGCGGAAGCTGGGCAAGCGACTCCTCGATCACCTCGTCGGGTATCGCCGCATCGGACATCTCGCCGTCCAGGTAGGAGCGGTAGGCGGCCATGTCGAACATTCCGTGGCCGCTGAGCGAGAAGAGGATCACCGGGGCCTGTCCGCGAACGCCGGCCGAGGCCGCGTTGACGACCGCCCCGTGCACCGCGTGTGCGCTTTCCGGGGCTGGCACGATGCCTTCGCAGCTGGCGAAGAGCACCGCCGATCTGAAGACGTCAGGCTGGCTGTAAGCGGCCGCCTCGATCATGCCTCGGTCGTAGAGCGCACTGATGACCTTCGCCGTCGCGTGATACCTGAGGCCGCCCGCGTGCATGGCCGGAGGCGTGAACCGGTAGCCGAGTGTGTACATCTTCTGCATTGGCGTCTGCTCGGAGCTGTCGGTGTAGTCGTAGGCGTACCGGCCCCGCGTCAGCTTGGGACACGCGGCTGGCTCGACGGACAGGCAGCGGACGGCGCCTTGCCCAGCTAGCCGCGACCGCAGGAACGGGAAGGCCAGGCCAGCGAAGTTGCTGCCGGCTCCAAGGGCGGCGATGACGATGTCGGGCTCGCGGTCTTGCTCAGCGAGCTGCTCCGTGGCCTCGAGCCCGATGACCGTCTGGTGCAGCAGCGCATAGGTCTCACCGCTTCCAGCGCAGAAATAGGTGCCTGGTTCGCGCGTGTCCTCAAGCGCCTCAGCGAGCGCGATCGACAGTGTGCCCCGTTCCTCGCCGCGACGCAGGAACCGGCGTCCGACCTCGGTGCCCTCGCTGGGACTCGCCGTCACCGACGCTCCAAGCAGCTCCATCATGGTCCGGCGATAGGGCTTGCTCTCCAGGCTGGTACGAACCATGTACACGTGGCACCGCAGGCCGAACATCCGGCAGGCCGCTGCCACCGCGGTCCCCCACTGGCCAGCTCCGGTAGCTACCGCCAGCCGCTTCGCGCCAGCGGCCCGGTAGTAGTAGGCCTGGGCGACCGCCGTGTTCAGCTTGTGACTGCCGGTCAGGTTGCCGCCTTCGTACTTGTAATAAATATGCGCGGAGGTGCTGAGCGCCTGCTCAAACTGACGCGCCCGCCGTAAAGGCGTCGGCCGCCACTGCGCGTAGCTGTCGCGCACCTCCGCCGGAATGCTGATGCAGGCATTTTTCGATCTTTCCTGCCGTACCAGGCTCAGCGGAACCTGCGGGTTGAACGCGGCGGCTGCACCGGTTCCGCCGCCGTCAGGGCTATGGGGAGCGATGTCGGGCGGCAGTTCGAAGTCCAGATCGGCCATGATGTTGTACCAGGCGGTCGGTATGTTCACGATTGCTCCTTGAACTTTGAATCGGCGGGCCGGTGCGGACCTGCGGCAGGACCGCCCTAGCAGGCAATGCTGACCCCGCGGTCGAGCAGCGCCAGCGCCCCGTTGGCAAGCAGCAGCCGGTCGTTGGCGTAGTTGAGGCTGGCCGAGCGCAGGTCACGGAAGACCCGCTCCAACGCCAGCGGAGCGTCGCGCAAATAGCCATGGCGCAGCCCGGCTATCTCGGTCAGCGCATCGACGACCGCGAATGACCGCTCGGCGGCAAGCACCTTCAGCCCGTTGATCCTGAGCTGGACAGGGACAGCTTCGAGGTCGGGCGCCGCGGCAATGTCGCGCAGGCACTGCGCGAGCATGGCCGCTACCGTGTCGAGGTCAAGGCGTATCCTGGCCAGCCGGGTTCGCAGCAGATCCGAGTGCAGGTCGAACTGACGCCGCCCGGCAGGCGACCGCAGCAGTTCCAGAACTCCGCGCACCGCGGCGCGAGCCGCGCCGAGCCAGCACGCGGCCCAGGCGATGTGCCCGACCGGAGCGAATGTCGACACCGCGACCGTGCGGAACTCGCCAGGACCGCCCACTAGGTTGTCCTCGTCCACCCGTCCGGCCAGCCGCAAGGCGACGCTGTGCGTCCCGCGCATGCCCATCGGGTTCCATGACCCAGATGAGCTGATCACCAGGTCGGCCCGGTCGGCATAGACCATGGAAACCGCGTGCGGCGGCGCGCCCGGACTGTCGCGCATGGTGATCAGGAATCCGTCGGCGTCCTGGCCGCCTGTGACGATAGGCGCGTCGCGCTCGATCTCCAGCATGCCGCCCGCGTGGCGCAGCGCCGCCTGCGCGGTGAGCAGATGACCGCCCTTGCCCTTCTCGCTTGTGACGGAGGCGATGTAGACATCGCCGGCGGCGATTCTGGGCAGCAGCCGCTCGCGCAAGCTGGGAGAGCCGTGAGCCACGACGGCAGCGACCTGCTGACAGTGCATCGCCCAGATCATGCCGGTCGACAGGCACTCTCCCGCCAGGCTGGCCGCGACGGCGACGAGGTCGGTGAGGTCGCCGCCGAGGCCGCCGAAGTCGGCGGGAACGAGCAGGCCGAGCAGGCCGCTCTCGCGCAGCGCGGCCAGATTGCGGGCAGGAAAACTCGCACTCTCATCGAGCATTCGAGCCTCATCGCGCACAACGGGCAGCACGACAGCCAGGCGCCGCCGCAGATCTTGTGCTAGGTCGCCGGCCAGCGGTGCCGGGTCCGAGATCGTCGCGGTCATGAGGTGCCCGCGCTGATCTGGTCACTGGCGGCGGCCAGGGCGGCTCCAAGGCTGGCGGCCGTCGCGAACGTCTGCGCGGTCATGAGCTCGTCCGGCAGCACGACGCCAAGCTCGTCTTCGATGTCGAAGATCAGCTCGACTGCCTGCATGGAGTCGAGGCCGAGGTCCTTCAGCGAGTCATCTGGCCGCAGCACCTCGTCTTGCGGCAGGTAGGAGAGGCGACGGCGCAGAATCGCCTCGAACGCGGGGTCGATCGCTGAGTAGGTCATGGCGATCCTTCCAGTGCGGAATGAACGGGAACGGGCTGATGCCACGCGACGGTCTCGGCTCTGATGAGTCCCAGCCGGGATACCGAGACGATCTGATCGCCATCGGTTACGACTTCTACCGGGGCCAAGTGGCCGAGAAAAGCCAGCAGGCTGGCTGTGAGGCCATAGGCGCCGACGTTCGGGATCGACAGGAGTTGCCCGACGGCAAGCGGCGGCAGCTGCGCATCTCGAACGAACACGTCAAGCGGCGTGCACAGCGGCCCCACCACAGCGGTGGGCACAAGATCTGGGGCGCCGTCATCCGACGGGAGCGGCGCGATGGTCGGCACGATCGGCGGCAGGCGCCGCAGGCCGGCCATTCCGCCCAGGTGGTTCACTCCGGCGTCGAGCACGGCGAACATCTGGCCTTTGGAGCTTTTCACGTCGACGACGCGGCAGATCAGCACGCCGCAGTCGCCGACCAGGTAGCGGCCAGACTCAAATGCGATGCGCGGGCACCCGTCGCGCCAGCCGGGCAGGTCGGCGTCGAGCAGCCCGCTCAGCCGGCCTGCCAGGGTGGGGAAACGCGGCCTGCGGCCTGCCCGTGCGTACGCCGTGCCGAAGCCGCCTCCTAAGTCCACCTCCGTCAGTTCTCCGACCGCGGTGCGCAGGCGAGCGGCGGTAGCCGCCGCGATCTGGAATTGCCGGAACAAGACCTCCTCATCGTCGAGGTTGGTCCCCATGTACAGGTGCAGGCCGGTGACGCGGGCAGCGCCAGACTCGCGGAACAGCTGGGGATGCTCGGCCACCCATGACGCGTCCGCGCCGAACTGCGATGCCTTGCCGGTCATCGTGAGTCCCATACCGGGCACCGGCTCGTCCGCGTTGACGCGCAGCAGGCACTGCGACTCCGCGCCGTGGCGGGCCGAAAGTGCGCCTACATTGCCGAGGTCGTGCGGGGAGTCGACGGAGAACCGGCGGACACCACACCGCAGTGCGTGTTCTATGGTGTCTTCGGTTTTGCCCGGGCCGGTCAGCAGCATCACGCCGGGGTCTACGCCGCCGCTTATCGCCGCCTCAACTTCACCGGGCGAGCTCACTTCGGCGCGGCAGCCGAGCCCGGCCAGCTCAGCGACGAGCCGGGGATGCGGGTTGGCCTTGAGCGAGTAGTAGATATGGGCTGTGCTTGGCAGCGCCGAGCGCAGGTCCGCGTGAGCGCGCCGGACCGCCGCAAGATCATAAACGTAGGCTGGCGTGCCGAACTGGGCCGCGAGTTGTTCCAGTTTCACCGCTGGACTCCCGCGGCTGAGCTGGCCTCGATGGCGCTGGCTTGCGACGCCATCTTCGCCCAGTTCGCCTCAAGCGCCCGCTTGTCGACCTTGCTGTTGACGCTGAGCGGCATCGCCGCTACGACGCGGCAGTGCTCGGGAAGCTTTTCCGGTTCTAGGCGTGTCCTTAGTTCTTTGATGAGCTGGCGCTCGGTCAGGTCCCCCATCACGATCAGCCGGGAGCCATGGCTGTGGTCGGGCGGCAAAGCCGCCGCGAGTTCCACACCTGGTATGTCAAGCGCGGCGGCCTCGACTTCGGTCGCGCTGACCCGGAAGCCGCGCTGCTTATAGAGGTCATCATCGCGCCCGACGAAGTACAGGTACCCGTCTTCGTCAATGCGGCACAGGTCGCCGGTGTACAGCACTGGCTGGCCTAGTTCGTCGGCGCGGAACCGCTTGGCGGTCAGTTCGGGCGCACGCCAGTATCCGGCCATGACATGGGGGCCGCGCACGATCAGTTCGCCGACCTGACCGCGTGGCAGGCGCTGGCCGTCCGGCCCGACGACGGCTATCTCGGTGTCCGGCAGTGCTCTGCCGACGGAACCCGGCCTGGTGATATCCAGGTCGGGCTCGGCGATGGATATCCGCTTGCATTCGGTCAGCCCGAACATCGCGACGACCGCGACTCCGGGCACCGCCGATCGCAACTGCGCGCACGCCGCCGCCGTCAGTTCGGCCCCGGTGTTGGTGATCAAGCGCAGGCGCGGGGGCGGGGCGCCGCGCCTGACCAGACGGCAGAGCGTGGCCGCGATGCTCGGCACGAGCGGCAGCACGGAAATACCCTCGGCGGCCAGCCGGCCGGTCAGGGCTGGCCCGGCGTCGGAGTCGTCACCGAGTACCAGCCGGGCGCCAGCGACACAGGTAAGGAAGACCTGGTAAAGGCCATAGTCGAAGGACAGCGGGAGGCAGCAGAACACGGAGTCGTCACCGCGGTACCCAAGTCGGCTCTGGATAGCCTCCGCAGCGAAGATCATCTGCCGGTGCGTGGAAACGACGGCCTTGGGCAATGCGGTGCTGCCCGAGGTGTAGATGAGTGAAACCGGGTCGATTGACAGGCACGGCCTGGCCGCAAGCGCCGGCTCGCCGGGTGAGTCGACTGGCAGGTCATCCAGATGGCGGATCGAGCGGACAGAGCCGTCGGCGAGGCGACTCGCCGTGTGCGCGGCTGCGCGGGCGACGACCGCTACGACCGGTGCGCAGTCGGTGAGTATGTGGGCGAGATGGCGCTCGGGTGTCTGATAACTGAGCAGCACGAAGATGGCGCCAAGCCGGGATATCCCGAAGATCAGCGGAACGATCTCGGCATCGTTGCGGCCGATGATCACGACGCGATCGCCCTTGCCGACCCCGAGCCCGCTCAGCCACCTGGCGGCCGATCGAGACCGATCAACGAGTTCGGCATACGACCACGACTGGGCGTCACATCGGCTCAGCCCGATCGCGTCAGGCGTGGCCGCGGCGCGGTTATCGAGTAGGTCGTGTAAGAGCGTTGCGGTCCTCATGCGTGGCCTCCTGCGGACGGCGCGACTTCGGGTGCGGCGACCGCCTGCACGAGCAGGCTGGTCAGCGCGTCGACGGACTCGAATGCCTCGGGCACGATCTGTTCGGCTGGCACTTCGATGCCAAGGTCGGACTCAAGGCGCTCGAGTACGGCGACGACCGCCAGCGAGTCGAAACCGGGCAGGTCGAACAGGGAGCCGACGCCGACCACCACATCGGCTGGGTGCCCGAGCACCGCGCTGACAGCTTGGGTCGCGCACTCGCGGAGCGCCGGCCGGTCGAAAGGGCTCACGGCGTTCCTTCTGTTGTGCCGATCAGTTCGCCAAGCCGGGCGCGCGCGATCTTGCCGGTGCTCGTGCGCGGAAGTCGCGTCACCAGGTGCACATGGCCGGGCACCATGTAGCCGGGTAGGCGCGCCCGGCAATGCGAGAGCACGTGGTCAACCAGCGGAGCGCTGGCGTCGTAGTCAGCGGACCGCACGACGACCGCGTGCAGGGCGTGCGTCAGATCCGGGTCAGGCTCAGCTACCACGGCGACCTCGGCTACCGCGGGGTGCGCGCTGATCACGGTCTCGATCTCGCCAAGTTCGACCCGGTAGCCGCGGGTCTTGACCAACCCGTCGCGGCGGCCAAGCAAGCGCAGGATCCCGTCGGCGTCCCGGCTGGCGAAGTCCCCGGTCCGATAGAAGGTCCGCGATCCGGTCTCGGTCATAAGACAGACCATGACCTTGCTGGTCAGGTCGGGACGTCCGAGATAGCCGGGGGTGACGCAGTCGCCAGCGACAACGATCTCGCCTTCGCCGGCGACGTGCTCAGACGCCGTTCCCTTCTCGTCGAGCAAGGCGATCCGCACGCCGTCGATCGGGCGGCCGAGCGGTACTCGCTCGTCATCTCGCGGCGGTTGCCGCAGAGTCCATCGGGTCACCACATTGGTCTCGACCGGCCCGTACAGGTTGGTGACGGTCACCTGCGGCAGCACTCGCATGAGCCCCGCGAGCGCTCTTGGGCGGAACTCCTCGCCGGCATACAGAATCTGACGCAGCGCCGGCAGCCCATCGCTCCGCAGCGTCGACCGGTTGAGCAGCGCCGTCAGGGCCGAGGGCACGGCATACAGATGCGTGATCGACCGCTCAGCGAGAAACCGGTACAGGCCTTGCGGGAAGAACGCGGTGCGCTCGGGTACCAGATGCAGCGTCGCGCCAGCGGCCAGGCCCACGTAAATGTCATAGACAGGAAGGTCAAAGTGCAGCGGCGCGTGCACCGCCACCTGGTCGCCTGACCGCAGCGGGAAGGCCGCGGCTGCCCAGCGGATGAACGCCGTCGCATTGCGCCTGGTAATGACCACGCCCTTGGGCTCGCCGGTGGAGCCTGACGTGTAGAGCACATAGGCTTCGCCGTCATCATCGAGACGGCCGGGACCGGGCCCGGCCTCGGCTGGCCCCGCCAGATCGCTCGCCGGTGCCGTGGCGCTTATGACTGGCAAGCCGGCGCAGGTGCGAGCTTCGGCCGGATCGCCGATGAGCAGTTCACAGCCGGACTGGCGCAAGATGAACTCCCGGCGGGCGGCCGGAGCCGATGAGTCGACGGGGACGTAACAGCGGCCAGCGGTCAAGGCGCCGAGCATGGCAACGACAGTGCTTGCCGACTTGCGGCTGACGACGCCAACCCGCCCGGCCGGGCTCGTGCGTACCCGCAACGTCGCGGACAGGCTAGTCACGGCCGTCAGCAAATCCGCGTAGCTGACCGGCCGGCCCGACTCGTCCACGAGTGCGACACCGTCAGGGTTCCGCCTCGCTGCCGCGGCGAGCGCGCCGCTTATCGAGGTCAAAATCGCCTCCTCGCAGTGGTCGGCCCTGCTGCGCCGGTACTCAGCGATCGGGCAAGTACTGCCTCGGCATCGGCTGCCGACGCGACGGCGGCGAATGCCGCTGGAGGCGCCGGGCGGCCTGACCTAACCCGGCGCAAGGCGACGTAGGCCATCTCCGCGGCTTTTTGCCAGCCGCCACAGACCTCAGCGTGGAAGCGCTCAGCCGTCGAAGGCGCGATGACATCTGACGGCAGCGAAGCCAGCCACATGGCGTGCAACGCGCGATTGCGGGCCAGAAGCCAGGTCTGCAGCGACATGCTCGCCGCGCCTGCCAGGCCAGCTTGCCGGTGACGTTCAACGAAGTGCTGGCATAAGCCCTCATCGGCGGACGCCAAGATGGCGGCGGCGTTCGCCGCGACCTGCGCGGCCGGGCGAACCGGTTCACTGGCCGCCGTCGGCACAAGGACAGCCCACCGGCCACCGGAAAGGGCCGCATCGAGATCTCGGACCGGCAGCCTGGTCGACAGTGGCTTGGCGGTGCCCCACTCGGTGACGTTGTCGTATGGGTCAACTATGTGCGCGATGAGGTCACCGCCAGCCGCGTCGCCGCGCCCCTCGCTGGCGGTGCCAAGCGCGACGAGCACGAACCCGTGATCCATGTGCTCATGCCCCTGGTACGGCAGCCACGGCAGGTGGAAGGCGTCGCCGACGAGCAGCACTGGGCTACCAGAGTCAAGTTCGCTTTGCCACTGCGGCAAGTCCGTCCCGGCGCCGGTGACCGGTTGCCAGCGCGGTCGCCAGCCGGTGCGCTGGCCGAGAAGATCATCCTGGCGGGCTGGCGGAAGATCAACCCGCGGCAGCTCGTCTTCACGCTCGACTAGGTCGAATCGCCAGTCTTGGGCGAATGGGGTGCGGATGTCGCTGACGTCCCGTGCGGCGAGTAGCAATGCGAGATCATCAGACACGCAATCCAGGTAAGCCGCGTCGATTCGCGGCAGGAGCCCCGAACAGAAAGCGGCCATATCTTTCGCCAGGAGATCACTCACTCGACTTGGCTCCTTTGCCAGGCGTGCTCTGTAGGCGTCTTCGCCACGGCATCCGCGACGAAATGACCATTGCCCCGCAACTCACGCCTATAAGGCATCTTGGCCTGTAGCTGCCCATCACGGTCTTGGCAGCAAGAGGCCACCGCTTTGCTCACCGGCATGGAGGTCAGGTCTGCTGGCTAGGTAGGGGATGTACGGCTGGAGGATCGAGGAAATGGCGTTGCCCGATTTCGAGCTCGTCTTGCTGGCGGTCAAGCGAATGGTGGTCAGGGAGTCACGCCTGTCCATTGCCGCGGAATCGGTAGCCGCCGATGAGCTGCTGAACGGCCGCTTGCTCCGAGTCACGTCGCTGGGCCTGCTCAGCATGCTGATCCAGCTTGAAGACGACCTTGGCGTCACCCTGCCCGACGACTTGTTCCTCGGCCGCCTGGTCTACACCGTCGCCGACCTCGCCGACGTCGTTCACTCGGCCGCCTCGGCGTCCGTGGAGTCGTGATGGACTTCGCTGACGATGTGTCGGCGGGCGGTGTGTCGGCGGGCGACCTGAGCTGCTACACCGCGTGCCTGGCCAGATACCTTGAGTGCGCTTACGACGACCCGCTCGCCCGGGTGGCTCGCTCGGTACGGCTCGCCGTTCGCACCGACGATCCAGAAGGACTCACCGCCTTCTCCCACCACGGGATCTGGCTGTCCGATCTAGGCGACGGACTTCACCTCGGCTACCGAGGACGCGCGAACGCCGGGGACCTGATCGCTGATCTCGACGGCGAGATCGCGGCAGGAGATGGCGTGATCGCCGTCACCTACAGCGGGGCCATGGACTGGTCGATCGCCCCGCCGCACGAGAGCGCCCCGCATTTCGTGCTGCTGAGTGCGCGCGATGGCGACCTATGGCGCGTCGATGACCCTTTCTCCGCGCTGCTTCCCGCCGGATCCCAGGATCCGTTTTTGGGATGGATCTCGACCGCGCGACTGCTCCGCGCGATGACGCCGCCCACTCGGCTTGGCCATGAAGATCGGCTGCGCAAGCAGCACGTGTTCGGGTTCGGCGTCCCGCTGCCACCCGACGATCGGTATCAGTGGCTCGCCCGTATGCCCGCGGCACGGGATGCGGTCCAGGCGCTCCCGGACGGCTGGGTCAGCGAGCCGGCGGCGGTGCTGTGCTACCTCAGCGACTTCTGGAGTTCCCTGACGCAGTGCCGGGAAAGGGTCAGGTATCTCGACGATATGTGGGCAAGCGCCAGGCATCACGCCTTCCGCTACTCCCACCTGATCAGCCGGGTGCGGCTGGATGCGGCCGAACTCGATGCCGCGGCGACCGCTCGCGACGCCTGGAACAACCTGCCCATGGCGCTGCGTTTCGCCGCGGATTCGGCCGTCCGCGGCCGCTCGAGACCTTCCCTTATCAGGGGCCTTTTCGAGCAGCTGCGAACGGCTGAGGACAATGTCGCCGATGTGCTGGCCGCGCATGGTTATGGCGAGGCAGGCGGATTCGGCGTTGCCCAGCCAGCTAGTCAGGCAAGCGTCAGTCAGAAAGGAAGATCAATGTCCACGCCACACCCGTCATCCCTGACGACTCCGTCGCGTCCCGCCTTATGGTTCAGCGCGCTGACCAGTAGCAGCGGCACCGGATTCGCCGATCGGGCGCTCGAATCCGGCCGCGGCTGCTTCGTGCGCGACGTATCGGGCCGCGAGTACCTCGACGCTCGATCCGCGCTTTGGAACGCGGCGCTCGGCTACGGCAACCGCCACCTGATCGAGGCCATGACCAGGCAGCTGAACAGCCTGCCGGTCGCTCAGATCATCCGGCACGATCTGCCAACTGAGGTGGCCTTGTCCTACGCGGAGCGTCTGATCAGCGTGCTGCCTGACAATCTGGCCCACGTGCGGTTCTGCACGACGGGAGCCCAGGCCGTAGAGGGCGCGCTGCTGCTCTCGCGATTCATCAGAGTCCTGCGGGGGCAGCCAGAGCGCACGCAAGTGCTTGCGCTGTGGGACGGCTACCACGGCATCGGCGGCCTCGCTGGCGCGGTGACCGGCGAACTGCCCATACATGAGATGCTGGCGCCGCTTGTGCCTGGAGTGCGTCACGTGCCGGCCGGAGACATCGACGCGCTCCGCTCGGCCATCGGGCAGATTGGATCGCAGCAGATTACCGCTATGATCTGCGAGCCCATTCTGGGCACTGATGTCTTCGAGCTGCCGCCCGAGTACCTGCACCAGGCGCAGAGCCTGTGCCAGGCGGAAGGCATCCATTTCATACTCGACGAGATCACCACCGGGTTCGGGCGGACTGGCCACATCACAGTCGCCGGACATCTCGGCTTGACCCCCGACATGCTGCTGGTGAGCAAGGGCATCACATCCGGGTACGTGCCGCTATCAGCGATCGCTGTGACGCCGCAGGTGCAGGAACTTGCTATCGCCGAGCCAGGGATGGTGTTCCCGCATGGGTCGACCGGTGACGGTCATCCGGTCGCGATGGCGGCCGCCGGCGCCGTCCTTGACGAACTGGCCGACGGCGGCGTGCTCGCCAACGTGATCGCCCGAGGTGAGCAGCTAACGTCCGCGATTCGCGAGATCGAGCCTGGTGCGACAACTATCAGCGTGCACGGCCCCGGCCTGATGATCGCAGTCGCACTCGCCGACGCGGATGGGCAGCCGCTGCCCGCCCACATCATGGCAACCGTCAAGGAACGCTGCAAGGAGGAAGGCCTGCTGGTCTCGATCTCGAACCACATGGTGCTTCTCACGCCGCCGCTGATCATTAGCTCATCGGAATGCGACCTGCTGGTCGAGCGCCTCGATAGCGGTATCAGGCAGGCGGTGGCAGGTCAGGCTGTGTTTGCTGACTAAGCAGTGCTGACTGACGGGCGCGCGGGTCCGGCGGGTGGGATGCGATGGCAGTGACGACGGCACGGCGCGGCGGCGGCGCGGTAGAGGTCACGTGCGATGAAGCGGTGGCCATCTTGACAATGCGCGGTAGCGCCGATGGCAACGCGCTTGGCGCGAGCTTCTGGTCGCGGTTACCCGAGGTGCTGTCCGTGGCGTGTGGCAACGGCGGCGTGGGCGCGGTCCTGCTCACCGGACCGGCCGGCGTGTTCAGCGAAGGGCTCGATCTGCGCTGGTACGCCGTAACCTACAAGCGGATCATGCGCGCCGATGGCGGCGGACCCGACTCTCGGGCGGCGTTGCTGAAGCAGGAAACTCAGCTGCAGAGCGCCATACAGGCCGTCGCTTCCTGTCCGCTGCCGATCATCGCGGTCATCGAGGGCGCCTGCGTAGGGATCGCGATGGAGATCGCGGCAGCCTGCGACTTCCGGCTCGCGAGCGCCAGCGCCCGGTTCTCGCTGCCGGAGGTGGGCTTAGGATTCGTGCCCGACCTGGGGATCTTGCACCGCCTGCCTCGGCTCGTCGGCGAGGGTTGGGCGCGTCAGCTCACGCTGACCGGCGAGGAGATTGACGCCGGATTAGCCGTGCGGATCGGTCTTGTCAACGACGTGTATCCCGATGGCAAGACTCTGCGCGCCGCCGCGGTCGCGATGGCCAAGCGCATCGCCAGCCACCCGCGCACCGCGGTCGAGAGCACCAGGCGCCTGCTCGAGCACGGTCAGGACGTCGCCCTCGCCCAGTCGCTGCGCGAGGGCGCTCTCTATACCGCGGCCACGATGCCCGCCGATCTGCCGCCTCGCTTTCGCGAAGCGCTGACGCGGCACACCGCACGCCCGTCAGGTGAGCGCCCGGACCAGCGCCGTGGTGGCGACTGCCACCACTAGCGCTAGCAGGAGCGGCTTGCGGGCCAGCGCGACTAAGCCGCCAGCGGCCACTCCGGCCAGCCGGGGATCGATGACCAGCCGGTGGCCCGAGCCGAAGGTCGCGGTGACGATCAGCGCGGCGAGCAGCGCCGGTACCGCGAGTTCGAGTGCGTGGATCAGGCGCGGAGGCTGCCGCTGACCTAGCAGCAGCGGGGCGCTCACCCGCATGAGGGTGCATATGGCCGCCACGGCGCCTGTCGCTATCCAGATTCCTGTCATGGTCAGCCACCCGGTTCACGTCGATGTCGCGAGCCCGCGGTCCCGGTCACCGCGGTGCTGCCCTTCGATGGTGCCTGGCACGCACCCCAGACGGCGGCGGCGAGCCCAGCGGCCAGAACTGGGACGCCCGGCGGGGCGACAGGCACAAGCGCGGCTGCCAGAACACCGCCGCCGAGCGCGGCGGCTACGTCCCGGCGCTGCGTCAACTGCCCGCGCAGCACCCAGAGGAACAGCGCCGGGACGGCGGCATCGAGCCCAAGCTGGCTGGTGCCGCCCAGCCCGGTGCCCACGATGACCCCGACGGCGGTTCCCAGTGTCCAGGCGAGTAACTCGGTAAGTCCCGCGCCGACCAGGACCCGTCCGGCATCAGCGCTGGTATCCGAGCCGTTGGTCACGGCCCAGGATTCGTCGGTGAGCACCAGGCATCGCGCCGCTCGCAACCAGCGCGAGCCGGTAGTCGATGTGACCACCGCGGCGGACATCGCGAGATACCTGACGTTAAGCGCGGCCGCCGCGAGCAGGGCAGCACCGATCGACCCATGGTCACGCAGCACCGCCAGCAGGGCATACTGCGCGCTGCCAGAGAACGAGGTCGCGGACATAACGACCGGAGCAAGGCGGCCGAGTCCGGCGGCCGCGGCCAGCGTGCCGAAAACCATCCCGTCGAGCACATCGCCGGCGGCAACCGGCAGCATCAGCCGCGACCCCACAAGGAAGTCGCGATTGCTGAGCCGGCGGGCCGACCCTTCCCGCCGCCGGTATCGCACGCGCCGCCTACCTCCGTAATGACATTTGATGGTTAGACGCTAGTTCGTTGACTCTCACAGTGTCAACCAGTAATTTCTATTTTGATGGTTGAGATCGAGCACGGGGTGACCAGCCTGCCAGCGAGACTGGGCGGGCGATTGTGTGTTGACTTCGTCAACACGATCGACCCCAGGGATCCGCCTGGCCGCGACTACCTGCCCGATTACTTCACGCTGATCGACTGGGCCGCGGCGACCGGAGCCATCGACCGTGATGTCGTCGACCGCGCAGCCGCGGCGGCTTCCGCCGCGATGGAGCGGGCCGTCGAAGCGCACCGCGAGGCGATCAGCCTGCGCGAGACGCTCTACCTCGTGCTGCGCGCTCGCGCCGAAAGGCGCGTGCCAGACGAAGCTGACGCGGATAGGCTCGGCGCCGCTGCCGCAGATCTCCGGCGACACCGCCTGCTGCGCACCGCTGGCATCAGGTGGCAGTGGGTCTGGTCAACCGACGACCCGCTCCGCCTGCCCCTGTGGATCATCATGGCCGACGCGGTAGACCTGCTCACCAGCATCGACCAGGCGCACCTGCGCGCGTGCGCCGGAGACGGCTGCGGATGGCTGTTCGTTGACAACAGCAAGAACCACTCACGCCGGTGGTGCAGCATGCGCGGCTGCGGCAACCGATCGAAGACCCAGCGGCACTACCAGCGCCTCCGAGCCGCGCGCGGTCAGGGAACGCAAGCGCCAGAAGGCGTCGTCGTCAGCCAGCGCGGACTAGCCTGAGCGGCTCCGACCGGGCGCCGTCGAGAGCTCTCTTTATCTGCGCCCCGATGGCCTGGGCGACTGGGGGCGGGAACGCGTTGCCGATCTGGCGGTACTTCGATGTCTTGCGGCCCACGAAAGTCCAGTCATCATCGAACCCCTGGATCAGGGCCACCATTTCGCACGTCAGGCGGGGAAGGTAGTCGCCAGGAGCGTTCGCGGGAGGAGCGGTTTCTGCGATGCTGCGGCCTTCCACGCCGAGCCTGAGCCAGTCCGCCCTAGCGCGAGTCGGCCCGAGATCCGGACCCCCGTGCTTACGCGAACCGCCCACGATAGTAGGCGCGATGTCGTTGGCACGCTGAGCCCAAGCCCTGGCGCCAGGCCAGCCGTTCGCGGCCATCAACGGGTAAAGAACCTCGCCAACCGTCGATGGCTTATTCGTTGGCGTAGGCCAGGTGAAGTGGGCCGCGTACCGGCGCTTGATCGCTACCAGCACGAACCTTGGCCGCAGCTGCGGCACACCGAATTCGCAGGCGTTGAGTACCTGCCAGTGAATCTCGTAGCCCAGCCTCTCAAGTTCGCCAATCACAGCCTGGCGGTAGCTGCCGAACTTACGCTCGGCCAGACCCTTGACGTTCTCCAGCATGACCGCGGCTGGGCCGGCTTCCCGTACAAGCCGAAGTGCCTCAGGGAACAGATCCCGCTCGTCGGCGGCACCTAGCCGACCGCCGGCCACGGAGAACGGCGGGCACGGCACGCCCCCTGCGAGCAGGTCAATGCCGTGGAAGTGCGCCCCGTCCAAGTTCCTGACGTCGCCTTGGAGCACGTTCCAGGTGGGCCGGTTCTGCCGTAGCGTCTCCGCCGCGTCAGCGTCGATCTCCAAGGCCGCGACGTGATCGAACCCCGCGAGCTCCAACCCGCGCGACTGACCGCCGGCACCAGCACAAATCTCAAGACACGTCAGTTCTGACACGTCCGTGCTCCTCGCGATCTAGTGCCGCAAGTCTCTCCGACCTCGTTCGAACGCGTGTGCGACCACTGATCCTTACACATCGGCACTACGAAGGCGAGGCGACACGACGAGCACGTTTACATCGGATGATGGATATGAGGCGCGCGCCGGCCCGGCCGAGCGCCGCGATGGATCGCCGTTTTCACCCCGCGCGGGTTCAGGGGGTGGTCGTAACATTGCCGGTAGATGACTCTTTCCGTGGTCACGATATCTGGTGGCCTGCCGGCGACCGGGCGGCGCGGCGGACTGCTGGATCGCCCCGGTTCGGCAGACTTGACGCAGCTAGGCGGCTGGTTCCTCGCGTGAAACGGCGACGTCCGGCAAGATCAACGGCGGCCGGTGTGACAATTGCGGCAGGACCTAACGTTGTGACGTAGAGTTTTCCGTCGACGGAGAGTTTGCCGCTCTATTCGCGGAAAAGCCTACCTCGACGGAAAAGGCTACCTCATCACGACGGAACGCTGACGTGCGCTCGCCGGAGAGCTCCCGGGTTCCGGATAGTTTTCGTGTGATAACACGGGAAATACTCCGTAACGCGGCAGTCATCCGTGACCCCGACGGCACTGCTCCGCGCCCAGCACTGGAAGTTTCCGGTACACGGCAATCTTCCGCCAGGCACCCGCCGATTCACCGCGATCACCGGCCGGCTACTGCCAGCACACGGCGATTCCGCACATCACACAATCATCCGCAGTAATCACTGAACCCCCGCGCTACCAGCCCGCACGCAGGGGCTCGAATGCCATCCGCCTAGTCCGGCGGATGTCCCGCGCCGCCGGCTCCCGCCGAAGCTGCACCTCGAGTCCCGCCTGCACCACGAGGCCCGTTGAGCGCGATGAATACCCGAATCCATCGCACGCCAGCCCACCGACCTCCGCGATGGATGTGGCAATCCCGGCTTCCTCGACCCCGGGCTTCCTAACAATATAGTTAGCCGTGCTAAATTTAACCGGTGCAGCGCGTTGGAGTAGGTACAGGAGAAGCTAGCGGGGCGGCGCAGGGCAGGACGGCGGCCGCCGACAGTGATCTCGCCGGGTCGGGCGGCGACAGGTACAAGTGGATCGCGCTGTCCAATACCACGCTCAGCATCACGATGGCCACGATCGACGCCTCGATCGTGATTATCTCGATGCCTGCCATCTTCCGCGGCATTCACCTGGACCCGACGGCGCCTGGGAACATCGGTTACCTGCTGTGGATGATCATCGGCTACCTGCTGGTCACCGCTGTGCTCGTGGTGACGCTCGGCCGGCTCGGCGACATGTTCGGCCGGGTCAAGATCTACAACCTCGGGTTCGTCGTCTTCACGATCGCCTCGATCGCGCTGTCGCTCGATCCGCTGATCGGATCGGCCGGCGCCCTCTGGCTGATCCTGTGGCGGATCGTGCAGGCGTTCGGCGGCGCGATGCTGATGGCCAACTCGGCCGCGATCTTGACCGACGCCTTCCCGGCTCGGCAGCGCGGGATGGCACTCGGCATCAACCAGATTTCCGGCATGGCCGGTCAGTTCCTTGGGCTGATGCTCGGCGGCGTGCTCGCCGCGTGGGACTGGCGGGCGGTGTTCTGGGTCAACGTCCCGATCGGCATATTCGGCACGGTCTGGTCGTACCGGAAGCTGCGCGAGACCGCCACGGTGAACAGGGCCAGGATCGACTGGTGGGGCAATATCACGTTCGCGCTCGGCGCTGGTCTGCTGCTCGTCGCGATCACCTACGGCATTCAGCCTTACGGCGGGCAGCCGACCGGTTGGACGAGCCCGCGCGTCGTGGCCGGCCTGGCCGTCGGCGTGACCTTGCTCGTAGTCTTCTGCCTGATCGAGACGAAGATTGCCGAGCCGATGTTCAGGCTGGGGCTGTTCCGTATCCGAGCTTTCGCCGCCGGCAACGCGGCCAGCCTGATGGCCTCGATTGCCCGCGGCGGCCTGCAGTTCATGCTGATCATCTGGTTGCAGGGGATCTGGCTGCCAGAACGCGGCTACGACTTCGCGCAGACGCCGCTGATCGCCGGCATCTACATGCTGCCGCTCACCGTCGGCTTTCTCGCCGCCGGTCCGGTCTCCGGCTATCTGTCCGACCGGTTCGGGCCGCGGCCGTTCGCCACGACTGGCCTGCTCGTCTCCGCCAGCGCCTTCGCCGGCCTGCTGCTGCTGCCGGTGAACTTCAGCTACTGGACGTTCGCCCTGATGATCTTCGGCAATGGCGTCGGCTCTGGCCTGTTCGCCTCCCCCAACACCTCGGCGATCATGAGCAGCGTGCCTGCCAGGTTCCGCGGCTCGGCCTCTGGCATGCGCTCGACGTTCCAGAACTCGGGGATGTCGCTGTCGATCGGCATCTTCTTCTCGCTGATGATCGCGGGCCTGGCGGCAACCTTGCCGAAGACGCTCAGCGCAGGCCTGCGCGCACACGGCGTGCCAGCAGCGGCCGCCGCTCACATCGCCAGCCTGCCGCCGGTCAGCACGCTGTTCGCCTCGTTCCTCGGCTATAACCCGATCGGCAGTCTGCTCGGACGCGCCGGGGTACTTGGCAAGCTGCCCAAGCATGACGTGGCGACGCTGACGAGCAAGGAGTACTTCCCGCACCTGATCTCCGGGCCGTTCCACCACGGCCTGGCGATCGTGTTCGGGGTCGCGATCGCGATGTCGGTGCTCGGAGCGCTCGTGTCGCTGCTGCGCGGCAGCCAGTTCTACTATGACGCGCCGGCGATGGAGCCAAGCCGCCCGAGACGGTAGAATTGCGCCGTGCCCAGATATGAGTATCGGTGCCGTGCCTGCGGTGACACATTCGAGCGGACCCGCCCGATGAGCGAGTCGTCCGCGCCGTGCACCTGCCCGAACGGGCACGACGACACGGTAAGGCTGCTCTCGACGGTAGCCGTCGGCGGCCGGTCAGGCAGCGCAGGACCTTCCGCGGCGGGCGGCGCAAGCGCAGGCGGTGGCGGCTGCTGCGGCGGGGCGTGCGGCTGCCGCTGACCTACCTAGACGTATATCAACGGGGGGACCCGGCCAGCAGGCCTGGTCCCCCCGTCCTTTCTGGCGCCCATTGCCTAGCGCCAGCCCCCCACTTAGGTATCAACGACCATACAGTTCAAAAGCTGCGATTGATCCCCGGTTAGGGGGATAACCAAGTCCCCTCACAAGTGCTGCAATTGGCAAGGTGAGTCCGCGGCCAGTGCCATCACGGCACGATGCAACAGCACGACAGTTTCTCAAGGCTGCCGTCCAGCTAATCGACGCCTATCTGGACGACCAGCTCCAGTCTCGGCCGGCCAGGCTCAAGTCAATCAGGTTCCCGGCCGCGCTCGACTGGCTGCGCACCGAAGACGTCATCAGACTGGCCGCCACGGACGGCAAGACCGGGGTGAGCCGCAAGGCCTTCTTCAACCGGTGGCCGACAAGGGACGAATTCCTGCCCGACGCTCTGGTCTACGCGCTCGTCTACGACGAGGTTCCCGGTGACCCGAAGGACATGGCCAAGCAGATGGCGCCTGAAGCGGCCACCGCGCCGTCGCTTTCTGACGCGGTATGCGACATCGCCGACAGCGTGCTCGCCTCGTTGCAGCGCAATCCGCGCAGCTACCTCACCTTGCACATCGGCCCGCTGCTGCCGCAGCATCCGGCGCTTTGGGAGGCGCTGATCCCCTCGATGCGGGACGGCAACCAGGTCTGGGCCGACGGCTTCGCGACCCTGGTACACGACCTTGGCCTGGTCCTGCGCCCGGGCTGGACCGCGCACAGGTTGGCGCTGGCGTTGCAGGCCGCGCTGGACGGCTTCCTGCTGCGCTACCGTATCCAGCCAGATGACTTCGCAAGCTCGCGCTGGGAGGGTGTCGGGATCTTCGCCGACACCGTGGTCGCTATCGTGCTTGGTGTAGTTGACGCTGAAGGCACCGGCGAGTCGGGCAGGGCAGCACTCGACAAGCTGGCCGCGCAGCCACATCGAGAGGACCGAGATGCCGACCCTGCCAGCTGAGTCCTACTACGCCGAGATTGAGGCCAGCACCGCGAAGCTCGCGATCGTCGTCGACAGCGCCGATCCGCAGCAGCCGATCCCGACCTGCCCGGACTGGACGCTGCGCCAACTGGCTACCCATCTCGGCCGCGCGCAGCGGTGGGCAACCGAGATCGTGCGGTCCAGATCGGACAAGTTCATCGATTTTAAGGCTGTGCCAGACGGCAAGCTGCCGAGCGACGAGAGCGAACGCGGCCGCTGGCTCACCACCGGCGCCGCCCGCCTCGTCGCCGCGCTGCGCGACGCAGGCGATGAGCAGGTGTGGGCGTTCGACGCTACCGCCCCAGCGAGCTTCTGGGCACGGCGGATGTCGCACGAGGTTATGGTGCACTGCGCGGACGCGCATATCGCCACCGGCGCCGAGGTCGCCATGCCCGCCGAACTCGCCGCTGACGCGATTGACGAGTGGCTCTTGGTACTGAGCCGGCCGATGGCTGGGCAGCCTGACCGCAGGCTCGCCGCGTTGCCGCCAGGCCGCAGCCTGCACGTGCACACGACCGACTCCGACCTGGCCGGAAGCGGCGAGTGGCTGGTCACCCATGCCGACGACGACAGCGTGCAGGTCGCGAGCGCTCACGGCAAGGCCGACGTCGCCCTAACCGGCTCGGCGACCGACGTACTGCTAGTCCTTCTTGGCCGGCTACCGGTCTCCACTGCGTCGGTGCGCGTTCACGGCGAATCCGGATTGCTGAACTCCTGGCTGAAGGAACTCACGTTCTAACTGCCGCAGTTGACCGGTGGGTTGCCGCAGCGCTGCGTCTAGGCAAACAGCGGGGAGTAACAGGTAGTCTAGAAGGCTAACTCTCCAACGATCGTATGCTGTGAGGATGCGCGCCATTGCTGTCCGTTCTGCGGGAATTCGTCCTGGTAGACGATGCACAGGAGCCAGGTAACAATCTGCCGCAGATCGATGATCCTAGGTTCGGCATCGCCGCGGCGCGCAAGTCACGCACGATCAGGCGGACCTGGCTTGACACCTTTGACTGGCGGCTTTTCCGTGCCGGGCTGACGCTTGAGCTCCTGGCCGGTCGTGGTACCACCGAACTGGTGCTGACCGGCAGGGATGGCGCGGTTGTCGCGACCGAGGCGGTCAGCGCGGTAAACGGCAGCCGACCGATCCGATGGCCGAGCCGCCTCGATCACCTGCCGGCCGGGCCGCTGCGCGAGCGCCTCGCGCCCGTGGTGGGAGTACGCGCGCTGCTCCCGGTGACCAAGGCTACGAGCGTCCTCACCGAGTTGCGCGCGGTGAACGCCGACGAGAAGACGATCGCCGTGCTCGCCGTCGAGCGGATGAGCGTGACCCAGCCGCACGGTGTTCATCAGCACGGTGTTCATCAGCACGGTGCTCAGCCTCGTACCAGGGTGGCGGTCATCCCGCTTCGCGGCTACCAAGCGCAGGCATCCAAAGTGGCCGACCTGCTCGAGCGAACGCCTGGGGTGGCGCCAGCCACCCAGTCGCCGTTCGAGGCGGCGCTGGCCGGCGCCGACCGCAAACCGGGCGCCTACACCGGCAAGGTCAATGTGCTGCTCACCGGCACGATGCCTGCCGCGCTCGCGCTCGCCACCGTGCTCGGCAGCCTCTTCGATACCGTCGAGGCCAACCTGGCCGGCACGATCGCCGACATCGACACCGAGTTTCTGCATGACTTGAGAGTCGCCGTCCGGCGCACCAGATCGGTCCTGAAGACCGCGAAGACCGTGCTGCCCGCGGCGATCGTCGGCAAGTATCGCGCCGAGTTCAAATGGCTCGGCGAGGTCACGACTCCGACCCGCGATCACGACGTCTACTTGCTCGACTTGCCCTCGATGGCCACGCGGCTCCTCGCGGCGACGGGGCAGGAACTTGAGCCGTTCGGTCAGTACCTGGAACGACAGCGGGCCAGCGCGTACCGGCAGCTAGCCCGTGATCTTCGTTCCGCCAGATTTACCTCGTTGTCCAGCCGGTGGCGCCGTGACCTCGATCAGATCGCATCGACCCCGGCCAAGCGGCCGCTGACCTCGCCGTTCGCCGCCCGCCGTATCGCCAGAGCTCACCGGCTCGTGCTCGAATCCGGCGCGGCGATCCAAGCCACCTCTCCCCCGCGGGCGCTGCATGACCTGCGCAAGCTCTGCAAGGAGCTGCGCTACCTACTTGAAGTTTTCGCCTCGCTGCACGATCCGGCGCAGCAGTGGCGGGCGGTCAACGAGCTGAAGGCGCTACAGGACTGCCTCGGCGAATTTCAGGACACCGACATCCAGATCGCCGAGCTGCGGGCGTTCGCCACAGCGATGATGGCCGACCGCAGCGCGCCGGCGACAACGCTGCTCGCGATGGGCGAGATAGCCGCCAGCCTCGCCGCCAGGCAGGCGAAAGCCCGCGCCGAGTTCGCCGGACGGTTCGCCGCTTTCGCCAGCCCGCGCGGCCAGGCCAGGATCAGCGCACTGACGAGGGCATGAGTCCGTGAAGGTCATCGCGGCTTACAACATCAAGGGCGGCGTCGGCAAGACCGCGACTGCCGTGAACATCGCCTACCTGGCGGCGAGCGAAGGCTACCGGGTGCTGCTGTGGGACCTAGACCCGCAAGCCGCCGCTAGCTTCCTCTTCAGGGTCAGGCCCAAGGTCAAGGGTGGCGGCAAGGCGCTGATCGCCGGCAAGCGCCCGGTCGACGACGCGATCAAGGCTACCGACTTCGACAATCTTGACCTGCTGCCTGCCGACTTCACCTATCGCAACCTTGACCTGCACCTCGACGGCGAGCGTAAGCCGGCGACCAGGCTGCGCAGCCTGCTTACGCCGCTACGGCGCGAATATGACCTGGTGATGCTCGACTGCCCGCCGAGCATCTCGCTGCTGTCAGAAAACGTGCTGCACGCCGCCGATCTGCTGCTTGTGCCGCTGATTCCCACCACCCTTTCCGTTCGCACGCTCGACCAGCTCACTGAGTTCGTCGCAGGCTTCGGCGGCAACCAGCCGAAGATACTCGCGTTCTTCTCGATGCTCGACCGACGCAAGCACCTGCACAGGCAGATCGTCGATGAGCTTCCGGCCACGCGCGATGACGTCGCCTCGGCAGCGATCCCAGCGTTGTCAGCGATCGAGCGGATGTCGCTCCAACGAGCACCGATCACGGCGGTCGCACCGCGCAGCAGGGCCGCGAACTGCTACCGCGAACTGTGGACTGAAGCGATGAAGTCGATCATCGCCTGACTGACTTCGGCCGGCCGCTCCTGCTGCGTCCAGTGCCCGCAGCCTGGCAGGATCCTGGCGTCGCGCAGGCCGGGAACGACCTTGTGCAGGTTGGCCAGCATCGCCTCGCCGCCGGTGAAGCTGACCACCGAGTCGCGGTCGCCGCCCAGGTACAGTGCCGGGGTGGTGATCGTGGCGTGCCGCCACGCCGCCATCAGCTCCCAGCTCAGGTCCATGGTCCTGTACCAGTTAAGCGGCCCCGTGAAGCCCGAGTCCGCGAACTCGTCGACGAACACGTCGATGTCGGCCTCGGTCAGCCAGCCGGGCATCTGCGCCGGTTCCGGGCAGAGGTCGAGGAATCCGCCTCCAGGCGGCACCACAGGTATGCCTCCGCCAGAGCGGTCGCCCGAGGCCGCGAAGAGCAGCCGCCGGAAGGTCGCGCGCGGGTCCGCGCTCAACTCGGCGTCGGCGACACCGGGCTCCTGGAAGTAGCACATATAGAACCCGTCGGAGTAGACGGCTCTTAGCACCGCGATCGGAGGCTCGCTCCCGCGCGGCAGATAGGGCACGCTGAGCCCGATGACGCCGTCCACTCGATCGGGACGCATCAATGCGGTGTTCCAGGCGACCGGCGCACCCCAATCGTGGCCGGCTACGACCACACGGTCGGCACCGAGCGCGTCGATTAGCCCGATCACGTCGCCGACCAGGTGCGGCATCGTGTACGAGTCAACCGCTGGCTTCGGCGGCGCGCCGGTCCTGCCGTAGCCGCGCTGGTCAGGAGCTACCACGTGGTACCCGGCATCGGCGAGCGCGGCGAGTTGGTGGCGCCATGAGTACCAGCACTCGGGGAATCCGTGCAGCAGCACGACGAGCGGACCGGTCGCCGGACCGGCCTCGGCGATGTGCATCGTGAAGCCGGCGCCGACGTCTACAAAACGATGCGCCACGCCGGCGGACGCGTCTGTCAATGGCATGGCGGCAGAATAGCCCGCCGGTTCAGGTCAGGGCCTGGCTGACGACCATGCGGTGCATGCTCTCGGTGCGATCTTGACCACGCCGCACTGAGCCGGGCTGGTGAACGGCAGCGACCGCTCCGCTGGCAGCGTCTTGGTCTGCTGGGCCGTTGGGTACCCGTGCGGGGTATTTTGTGTCATCCCGCCCGGGCGGAACACGCTCATCATGTAGATCACCGAGGCCGCGGTCGCAATCACGGCGACCATCAGCAGCGAGAGCAGGGCCTTAGCTCTCCTCGTGCGGAGCACCTGGCCGACACCGGGCTGGCCGAACGCGGAGAGCCTGGCTGCGAGCCGGGGATCGTCGGCGGCGAGCATGCGCTCCATCTCTTCAAGAATGCGCTGCTCATCCATCGGAAGCGCCACTTTGTCACCTCCACCGCCGCCGTCCTGCCCGCGATCGATCAGGCGGGACTGCTCCTTACTATCCCCAGTTGGAAGATTTTTTACCTGCCCATCACCCAAGACTAAGCGCACCATAGCCGAGTTGAAAGATTCGAAACTTTGTTCTAGCCTGTCCAGCGTGCGATGGGACGGACTACGGCTAGATGACCAGGCCGACCCGGGCGCCGCGGCCACCCCGGCGACTCCCCCGGCGCCTCCGCCGGAAGTGCAGGCGGCACTGTTCGGGCGCGACGTTATCGCACGAACGTTCGATACGCCCGGTTTTCGCGGCATGACGTTTTATGAGGTCCATGCCAAATCGATTATCAACAGAGTTCCTGACAAGTCCCTTATGCCGTTCCGCTGGACGATCAACCCCTATCGCGGCTGCGGTCACGCGTGCGTGTACTGCTTCGCCAGGAATTCGCACTCCTACCTCGACCTCGACACCGGGCTCGACTTCAATTCCAAGATCATCGTGAAGGTGAACGCGGCCGAGCTGGCCAGGAAGGAGATGGCCAAGCCACGATGGGCGGGCGAGCACGTCGCGATGGGCACCAACATGGACTGCTATCAGCGCGCCGAGGGCAAGTACCGGCTCATGCCTGGCATCATCAAGGCGCTATCCGACGCCCGTAACCCATTCTCGATACTGACCAAGGGCACGCTGCTGCTGCGCGACCTCGACCTGATCGAACAGGCCGCGCAGGTCACCAGCGTCGGGCTGAACCTGTCAGTCGGGTTCGTCGATGCCGAGCTTTCCGCGGCGGTCGAGCCTGGTACGCCAGCGCCGCAGCGGCGGCTCGACGCGTGCGCCCAGATCACCGGGAGAGGACTCCGGTGCGGCGTGCTGATGGGTCCGGTACTGCCGTTTCTTTCCGACTCGCCGGCTCAGCTCGATCAGACCGTCAGCCAGATCGCGCAGGCGGGCGCCGCCAGCGTCAGCCCGATCGTGCTGCACCTGCGACCTGGCGCTCGCGAGTGGTACCTCGCCTGGCTGGCCGAGCAGCATCCAGAGCTGGTCAGGCCGTACCGCGAGCTCTACGGGAATGGCGCCTACGCACCGAAGTATTACCAGCGGCGCATCGCATCGATGGTTTCTGAGCTAGCTGCGCGGTACGGCTTGGGACGCGCCCATCAAGCCGACGCGAGGAACATCGCGGCCGACCGGCCCGCCAGGCCGCCATCGACTCGGGCTGACGGGCCGGTCGAGCCGGCCAACCGAGTCGGCGTTCAGCTGCCGCTGCTGTAGCGCGTCCACCGCAGTCCGCCGCCGAGCCCGGTACGCGCGCGCTGCCAGGCCATATCCCGTGTGAAAAGAAGCACAAGCTCGCACGTACAGTTGATTGCCGTGGGATATCTGCGCCATGAAGCGGCCATTCGCGACGAAACGAGCATTCACGACGAAACGACCAGCCGGGTGCCCGACAGGCTCGTGGTCAGCACCGTCGCCGTCCCCGATCCTGGTGATCTGATCAGCCGACTCCCGCAGCCGCAGGCGCTGGCCTGGGTCAGGCGCGGCGATGGCCTCGTCGGCTGGGGCACGGCCGCGACGATCACTCTGCCCGCCGGGCATGACAGGTTCACCGCCGGAGAGAAGTGGCTGCGCGAGCAGTTCGACAGCGCCCTGGTAAGCGACGAAGTCCGCGTTCCAGGATCCGGGCCGGTGGCGTTCGGCAGCTTCACGTTCGACCCGACATCCGACGGCTCCGTCCTTGTCATACCCAAGGTGGTGCTCGCACGCAGGGAAGGCCGGTCGTGGCTGACGACGATCGGAGTCGAACCGGAGGTGCCAGGACCTGACCCGCTGCCGCTATCGCCGCCGACCAGCCTGCGCTGGTCGGACGGCCGTCTCACGGCGCCGGACTGGGAACGGGCGGTCGCCACGGCCGTGCGAGCCATCAAGGCGGGCCACCTCCGCAAGGTCGTGCTCGCGATCGAGCTCTGCGCGACCGCGGCGCAGGACATCGACGCGCGGGTGCTGCTTGCCCGCCTGGCCGAGCGCTACCCGGACTGCTACACCTTCTCCTGCGCCGGCCTGCTCGGCGCGACACCCGAGTTGTACATCAGGCGCACCGGCAGGCAGCTTTACTCGCTTGTGCTCGCCGGCACGATGCCGCGCGGCGGTACGCCCGGGCACGACGCCGCGCTCGGCGACAAGCTGCTCGCCTCGACCAAGGATCAGGAAGAGCACCAGTACGTGGTCGCTGACGTCCGCGCCGCGCTCACCCCGCTGTGCTCTGACCTACGGGTCGATGACAAGCCGAGCTTGCTCAAGTTCGCCAACGTCCAGCACCTGGGCACCCAGGTGCACGGCGAACTCGCCGCCGGCGAGGCGGCGCAATACTCGGCGCTCGCGCTAGCCGCCGCCGTGCACCCGACCGCCGCGGTCTGCGGCACGCCGACCGAGACAGCGATGGAGCTGATCAGAGAGCTCGAGTGCATGGACAGGGCGCGGTGGAGCGGACCGGTCGGCTGGGTGGACGCTAAGGGCAACGGGGAGTGGGGAATCGCGCTGCGCTGCGGCGAGATTTCCGGGCCGAACGCACGCTTGATCGCGGGCTGCGGCATCGTCGCTGGCTCAGATCCGGCGGCGGAACTGGCCGAGGCGCAAACTAAGTTCTGGCCCATGCGGTACGCGCTCGAGGGCTAGCGGCCCGCTTTGTCACGTGACGAACATCACGGGCGATTTCGGGGCGATGGTCACAGAGTGATTTCGATAGCCACAGCGCAAGTCACAGCGTGATTGCGGTTGCATAAATGCTCGTCGGCGCTGGGTAGACACGGCCGGGCAATGCGTGTACCCACGTAGGGTGACCACGGATACGCCTGTGCGCACTGCCAGGCTAGAAGGAGTCTGCTCATGACACGTCGTTCCCAGCGAATTGCCGTCATGGCGATAGCTAGCTTGGCCGCGGCCGGGCTAGCCGCCTGCAGCAGTTCGTCGAACAGTTCTTCGGGACCCGGCGGCGCTGCCAACAAGCCGGTGCTCGGCGGAACGCTGAGGCTTGTTGCCGCTTCTGGGCCTGACCATATAGACACGGTGCCCGCGTACTACACCGCTGACTACATCATGGAGCGCGCCTACGCACGTCAGCTGCTGGCCTACCCGACCGTCGCCGACCCGACGCTTTCCTCGCCGGGCTGGAAGACGGACACGACCCCAGTGGCCGACATCGCGACGGAGGTGCCGACCGCGGCCAACGGAGGCATCAGCGCCGACGGCCTGACCTACACGTTCCACATCAAGCCAGGTGTCGACTGGAACACCAGCCCGCCCCGCCAGGTGACCGCCGATGACTTCATCAGGGAGTACAAGGCGTTCTGCAACCCGGCGCCAGGCGGCTACGTCGGCAACCTGAACTACTACAGCTCGACGATCAAGGGGCTTACCCAGTACTGCGACGCGGAGACCGCGTACTTCGCTAACCCGAAGAAGCACCCGATCACCGCTGCCAACGTGACTGGGTTCCAGAACTCGCACAACATCCCCGGCGTCGTCGCCGCGACGCCGTCGACGCTGGTGTTCCACCTGATCCAGCCCGCGAGCGACTTCCTGTACATGCTCGCGATGCCGTTCGCCTCGGCCAGGCCGGTTGAGTACGACGCGTACCTGCCGAACAGCCTGCAGCTTGACCAGCACACCATCTCGGACGGGCCTTACCAGATCACCTCGTACGTGCCTGGCAAGTCGATCGTGATGATGAAGGACCCGGCCTGGAAGCAGTCAACCGACTCGGTCAGGCACCAGTACGTCAACGAGATCACCCTGACGATCGGCGTCACTTCGGCACAGACCCAGCTCGCCGACATGCAGGCAGGCGCGACCGGTACGTATGACATGGTCGACGACACCTCGCTCGAGCCGACCGCCATGCCTGGCCTCATCGCCGCCCACGACCCGAAGTTCAAGGTCTGGCCGTGGACCTCGACGCTGCCTTACGTGGTGTTCAACCTGCGCAGCCCGAACGCCGGCGGCGCGGCGGCCAAGCTGGGAGTCAGGCAGGCGATCGAGTACGGCATTAATAAGGTGGCCGTGCAGAAGTCGCAGGGCGGCCCGCTGGTGTCGAAGATCATCTACACCGCTGTCCCGCCGGGCAACGTCGGTTTCCAGAACTACAACGACTACCCCGACAACAACGGCCAGGGTGACATCGCCAAGTGCAAGTCCACGCTGGCTAAGGCCGGCTACCCGCACGGCGTGACGCTGACCTACCTGTACGCCAACGACAGCGTCAACAGCCGTATCTTCGCGGCGATCCAGGCGAGCCTGAAGCCGTGCGGCGTCAACCTCCAGGGCAAGCCGGAGCCAGGCTCCAGCTTCTTCGTCGACCTCGGCAACGCACCGGCGAACAACAAGGCGGGTACCTGGGACCTTGGCCAGCCAGGCTGGATCCCCGACTGGTTCGGCCCGAACGGCCGTACCATCCTCGACCCGTTGTTCAAGACCCGTTGCGTGGTCAACACCAACAACTACGGTTGCATCCACAACCCGGAACTCGACGCCACGATCGTCAAGGCCGAGACGTCGACCGACCCGGCTGCTGCCGCGGCTCTGTGGCACAAGGCCGACACCCTTGTCATGGGTGGCGCCTACATCGTTCCGCTCGGTGACGGCCAGGCGCCGTTCTACTCGAGCAAGCGAGTCCAGAACGCTGGTTCGACGGCGGTCATCTACGCCCCGAACATCGGCGGGCCCGACATCACCAACGTCTGGCTCAAGCCGAACAAGCCCTGAGTAAATAGCTAGTCGTGGGTCCGGCCGGGTATGCGAGCTATGTATCCCGGTCGGACCCACGAGTATGAAACGGGTACTCTCAGTTATCATCTAAGCGAACCATCCAAGCGATCCATCAAAGCGAACATCAACATCGAAACCATCCAATTCGTGCACTATCGGAACTTCAGGCCGCTCAGTGCTTTGAGCTGCTTGAACCTGCAGAAAGCTCGCTCATTCGCAGCGGTCGACCTGTGGAGGGACATATGAGCCTGCTCGAGGTGACCGACCTGCGGGTCAGTTTCCCGACAGCCGATGGCGTCGTGCAAGCCGTGCGCGGCGTATCGTTCAGCGTGGAACGCGGCCGCACGCTCGGAATCGTGGGCGAGTCGGGCAGCGGCAAGACCGTACTCACCCAGAGCCTGCTCGGGCTCACCCCTGGCGGTCAGATTTCTGGCTCGGCCATGTTCGACGGGGTCAACCTCGTCGGGCTCGGCTCAAGGGCGATGCAGCGGATACGCGGCAAGGAAATCGCCGTCATCTTCCAGGACCCGCTGACGAGCCTGCATCCTCTGTACAAGGTCGGCTGGCAGATCACCGAGATGATCAGGTCGCACGACAAGTCGATCAGCAAGGCCAAAGCCATCGAGCGTGCCGTGGAGCTGCTCGGCCACGTCGGCATCCCGAGGCCGCGCGAGCGGGTCAACGACTATCCTCACCAGTTCTCCGGCGGCATGCGCCAGCGCGCCATGATCGCGATGGCGATCTCGCTCAGTCCCAAGCTGATCATCGCCGACGAGCCGACCACGGCGCTGGACGCCACCGTTCAGGCTCAGATACTCGACCTGCTACTGCGGCTGCAGAAAGAGTCGGACACGGCGCTACTGATGATCACGCACGACCTCGGCGTGGTCGCCGACATCGCCGACAACGTCATGGTGATGTACGCGGGACGAGCGGCCGAGAAGGCTACCAAGCGTGACATCTTTTACCAGCCCCACCACCCGTACACCAAAGGACTGCTCGAGTCGATCCCGCACAGTTCGGCGTCTGGAGACCGGCTCAAGCCGATCACCGGGCAGCCGCCGAGCCTGATCACGCTGCCGTCCGGTTGCGCGTTCCACCCCCGCTGCGCCTACGTGATGGACCGCTGCCTGTCCGAGCAGCCGAACCTGACCCCGGTCGGCGACGCGGGCGAGCACCGTTCCGCGTGCTTCCTCCCGGCCGCGGCCATCGGCTTGAGCGACGACGCTGAGGCGCAGCGCAGGCACACCGTCGAGCTTGGTCGTAGCGGCGCGGCCGTCAAGGTCGCCGAGGCGATCGCGGCGGCACCAGAATCAGAAGGAAGCGTGATCGCATGACCGACTCGCTGACCGGTCCCGCACCCAGCGGATTTCCTTCAGACACCGATCTTTCTGATGACGTGCTCGTGCGGGTCGACAACCTGGTCAAGCACTTCCCGGTCAAGGGCAACGGCATGCTCGGCCGGACCGTCTCGCAGGTGCAGGCGGTCGACGGTGTGTCGCTGACTGTCAGGCGCGGCAAGACACTCGGCCTGGTTGGCGAGACGGGCTGCGGTAAGTCGACGCTGGCCAGGTGCATCGCCGGCCTCATCCCGGTGACCTCGGGCAAGGTGTACTTCGAGGGCCAGGACATCACGAACCTCAAGCGCGGAACGATGCGCCCGTTCCGCCGCGAGATCCAGATGATCTTCCAGGATCCTTACGGCGCGCTCAACCCGCGCCGACGGGTTGGATCGATCATCGGTGACCCGTTCGCCGTCCACAACACCGCGACCGGAGCCGAGCGCAAGCGGGCCGTCCAGGACCTGATGGCTCGGGTCGGACTCAACCCCGAGCACTACAACAGGTTCCCGGCCGAGTTCTCCGGCGGTCAGCGGCAGCGCATCGGGGTTGCCCGTGCGCTCGCCCTGCGCCCAAAGCTGATCATCTGTGACGAGCCGGTCTCCGCGCTCGACGTCTCGATCCAGGCGCAGGTGCTCAACCTGCTCGCCGACCTCCAGGACGACTTCGGCCTGTCCTACTTGTTCATCGCCCACGACCTCGAAGTTGTCAGGCACGTCAGCGACTCGGTCACGGTCATGTACCTGGGCCGGGTTGCCGAGTCTGGCCCGGGCGACCAGGTCTACGACCACCCCAGGCACCCGTATTCCGCGGCCCTGCTCTCCGCGGCGCCGGCCGCTGACCCCGACGCCGCAGCCGCCAGGCAACGGATCATCCTCACGGGCGACGTTCCATCGCCGATCAACCCGCCACCCGGATGCAGATTTCATCCCCGGTGCCCGAAGGCGCAGGATCTCTGCGGCACCGCCGTGCCCGCGCTTGAAGCGAAGGCGGGCGACCCAGCAACTCACCTGACCGCGTGCCACTTTCCTGTCGAGACAGGCGAGATTCTGGCCAGGGCGGATCGGAGGGAGCAGCGATGAGCGTTACCGAGCTTCAGTTCCAGGCGGCGGCAGTCGGAGATGCGCCGGTCGCCGCTATTCAAGGCCGCAGCCAGTGGCAGCTCACGTGGCGCCGGCTGCGCAGTGACAAGGTGGCCATCGCCTCGGTTGGGGTGATCATCTTGATGATCGCGTTTGCGCTCGCGGCCCCGCTGATCGCCGCGATTACCGGGCACCCAGTCGATCAGGCCTACCCGACCACCGGCCAGAACTCGTTCGGCAACCCGGTCGGACCAGGAGTACACGGCTTCCTGCTCGGCACCGACCAGATCGGCAGGGACCTGCTCGTCCGCATCGCCTACGGCGCGCGTATCTCGCTGTTCGTCGGCCTGCTCACCACCGCGCTCGCGACCATCGCCGGCGTCACGCTGGGCCTGGTCGCCGGCTACTTCGGCGGCGTGGTCGACGCGATCCTGGCCAGGTTCTTCGACGCCGCCCTCGCCTTCCCTTTCATTATCCTGGCGCTGGCACTCGCCTCGGTCTTCCGCCCGAGCCTGACCATCGTGATCGGCGTGATCTCCTTCTTCTCCTGGGCGGGCATTTCCCGCATCGTCCGCGGCCAGACGCTGTCGCTTAAGGAGAAGGAGTACATCGAGGCCGCTAAGTCTCTCGGCGCTGGCCCGATGCGGATCATGTTCATCGACATCCTGCCGAACCTGCTCGGCCCGGTACTCGTGCTCGCCACGCTGTACATCCCGACGGCCGTGACGTTCGAGGCCACCTTGTCGTTCCTCGGCATCGGCATCCCGGAGCCGGCTCCTAGCTGGGGCAACATCCTCTCCGAGGCGCAGCAGTTCTACCAGGTCGCCTGGTGGTACATCGTGTTCCCCGCGCTCGCGCTGCTGATCACCACGCTGGCGTTCAACCTGCTTGGCGACGGCATCAGGGATGCCATCGATCCGAGGACCGAGCGGATCTTCGCCGGCAGCAAGGCAACGCGCAAGCGCGGTCGGCGCAAGCGCGGCCAGCTCAGCCTCGACCAGGCCATCTTGGTTGGCCAGCAGGACGGCCAGGTCACAGACCTGCCGATCACGAATGCCGGGGGGGACGTTACCTCATGAACATGGTGCGTTTTCTGATCAGGCGGATCATCACCGGCATCTTGGTGCTCTGGCTGGTGGCGACCGGTACGTTCTTCCTGTTCTTCGCCGCCATCCCGGTGCAGTCGGTGGCGCGCAACCTGGCTGGCCGGGCGGCGTCGCCCGCCGTGATCAATCAGGTAATTACGTACTACGGACTGAACAAGCCGCTCATCGTGCAGTATGGGCACTTCCTCGACAAGCTGGTGCGCGGCAACCTGGGCCAGTCGTTCCTCACCCAGGAGGCCGTCACCACGATCATCAAGCAGGATCTGCCGCCGACGATCTCCGTCGTGATCGGCGGCGTGCTGCTGTGGCTCATTGTCGGCTTGGCGGTAGGCATACTGAGCGCGACCCGCGCCCGCAGCCTGTTCGACCGCTTCGCCACCGTCGGCGTGCTCGCTGGCGTGTCAGCACCCACGTTCGTCGTCGGCGAGCTGCTGATCATCTTCGTGTTCGTACAGCTCAACGACGCCGGCATCAGCTTCATCCAGACCGGTTACGCGCCGATTACCTCAGGGGTCGTGCCGTGGCTTGGCAGCATGATCCTGCCGTGGGTCACGCTGGCGATCGTGCAGGCCGCCGTGTACACCAGGCTGTCAAGAGGCTCCCTGCTCGACACGCTCGGTGAGGACTACATCAGGACCGCCAGGTCCAAGGGCCTGACCGAGCGCCGGGTGCTTTACCGGCACGCGGTGCGCTCGGCCATGACCCCGGTCGTGTCGCAGCTTGGCATCGACGTCGGCGCGCTGCTCGGCGGCGTGCTCGTCGTCGAGCAGGTGTTCTCACTGCACGGCCTTGGCTATCAGATCGTCAACGCGATCCCCTCAGGCGACCAGCCGGTCGTGATCGGCCTAGTGCTGCTCGCGGCGGCGTTCGTGGTGGCCGCGAACATCATCGTCGACATGTCGTACGCGCTGCTTGATCCGAGGGTCCGGATTAGCTGAGCTTGAGTACCGAATCAGCCGCCTCCGTCAGCGCCGCCCGCAGGGTGGCCTGACGGGGGCGCTGCGACTCAAATTCGACCAGCGACAGCCCACGGTTCGCAGCGATCTGCGCTAGTTCCGCTGAGTCTTTTATCTGTGCATAACGCAACCCGGCAGCCTCAGCTAGCTTCCCGAGGTCGGTGCCGTGCGGGGTGCCGAACACCCGCTCGAACGGGCCGGGGAACGCCGCCTGCTCGAGCATCGAGAAGATACCGCCGCCGTCGTTGTTGACCACGATCAGGCAGAGGTCAGGAACAGGTTCACCTGACCCGAACATCAGCCCGGCGCAGTCGTGCACCAGCGCCAGATCGCCGAGCAGGGCGGCCGCCGGGCCGCCACCAGCGGACTGATGAGCGAGCGCGGCGCCGATCGCCGACGAGACCAGCCCGTCAATGCCGCTCGCTCCCCTGCTGGCGACCACCCGCAACCCGGTCCTCGGCCGCATGTGCGCATCGAGATCTCTGACCGGCTGGCTAGACGCGACCCAGAGCAGTGACCCGGCAGGGAGCGCGGCCGCGAGATCCCTGGCCAGCGCAGGCTCGCTCAACGGCTCGGAGTTGAGCACCTCATCGACTGCCGCCCGCACGGCGGCATCGGCGTCACACCACGAGGCGAGCCAGCCGGAGTGAGAGCCCTGCGTGCCAGCCAGACGTACCCGGGCCGCCACGTCGGTCGCGGTCCGAGCAGGATCGGACCAGAGCTGATCACGTCTGAGCACCACGTGCCTGGTAGCGCCGCGATCATCGCCGCGCAACAAGCCAAGCTGCGCACGCGACAGTCCTGGCCGCCCGGCGGAGACGATCACATCGGGCCTGTGGGCCTGGCGGAAGGCGGAGTTGCCGATCAGGTATTGATAAGCGCCGAGCGCGTTGTCGCCGGTCCGCGCGTTAGACGACGGCTCGGCCAGCACTGGCCAGCGGGCGATGGCGGCGAGTTCGAGCAGCGGTTCGATGTCGTAATCACCGTCGCCGCAGACGATCAGCCCGCGTTCGGTCCAGTCCACGTCGGCGACAGGCGCGAACCGAGTCCACGGCGCGCCATCGGCGCGTGCGGAGTTGTCGTCGTGGGAACCGTCGGGTACCAGCGGCTCACGGAGCGCCAGGTTCACGTGCACCGGCCCCGGTGGCCCGCCGGCGGCGCCGGAGGCCACACCCCAGGTCCTGGCCGCCGCCGACCGCCAGTACGCCGGGCGAGCTTGCTCCTCGGGCACGCCGAGCTCACAGAACCAGCGCACCGCCGATCCGTAGAGCTTGAGCTGGTCGATCGTCTGGTTCGCGCCGGTGCCGCGCAGCTCCGGCGGGCGGTCAGCGGTCAGCATGATCAGCGGCACCGCCGACTCGTCGGCCTCGATCACCGCCGCGTGAAAGTGCGCGGTGGCTGTGCCTGAGGTGCAGATGATCGCGACCGGAGTCCTGCTCACCTTGGCCAGGCCAAGCGCGAGGAACGCGGCGCTCCGCTCGTCGATCCGGACGCTGAGCCGAAGCTGACCAAGCTCGGCCCGACGGTAAACCTCCATCGCCAGCGGCGCGCTGCGCGATCCTGGAGCGAGTACCACCTCACGCAGGCCACATCGGATCAGCTCGTCGATCAGCGTGGTGGCCAGCGCAGTCGCCGGGTTCATCGCGGGCCCAGATTAGTCACGAGAACTCCGCGTAGTCACAAGAACTCGGCGGCAGCCAGCGCCCGCTCACGCCACGGCCGCGGATCCGATTCCCACTGAGCTATTTGTTCAAAATCCACGATAGCTGGCCGTACCGGAAGCCTTCCGCCGACCGGAATGAGCGGGTCAGCGGTAACGTCTCCGGCGAGCAGGTTCATGGTGGCGAGGCCGCAGTCGTAGTCGAGCGTCGGCAAGGCGGCCGCGAGAGCGACCCCAGCCGCGAGCCCGACCGACGACTCGACCGCGCTCGACACGACGACGGGAAGCCCGCAGGTGGCCGCGACCCGCAGCGCCTGGCGCACCCCGCCGAGCGGCGCGACCTTGAGCACCACGATGTCGGCAGCACCAGCGGCGCGCACCGCCAGCGGGTCGGAGGCCTTGCGTATCGACTCATCGGCCGCGATCGGCACGTCGGTGCGCTTGCGCAGCGCGGAAAGCTCGTCCAGGCTCGCGCACGGCTGCTCGGCGTACTCAAGGCCGTACTCGGCGAGCCGGCCGAGCATGGCGGCGGCCTGGTCCACATCCCAGCCGCCATTGGCATCGACCCGGATTTTCCCTGAGCTTCCTAGTGCTTCCCGAACAGCCGCCACCCGGCCAATATCCTCGGAGCTAGCCTGGCCAGCCTCGGCCACCTTGACCTTCGCGGTCCGGCAGCCAGAGTTGGCCACTATCCCGTACGCCTCCTGCGGCCCCACCGCCGGGACCGTCACGTTCACGCCGATCGCGTCCCGCACCGGCTCTGGCCAGCCGACGGTCGCTGCCTCGATCGCGCTGGCCAGCCACCTGGAACTCTCGGCTGGACCGTACTCGGCGAACGGCGAGAACTCGCCCCAGCCGGCCGGCCCTTGCAGCAGCGCGCCTTCGCGCACGGTGATGCCACGAAAGCGGTTCCGCATCGGAATCGCGAACGCACGGAAGGTAGGAAGCAGTTCGGCGAGCAGGGTCATGGGCGGCGCGGGAACTTGGCGAAATCGGGGGTGCGCTTTTCTACGTAGGCGTTCCTGCCTTCTTGTGCCTCCTCGCTCATGTAGTAGAGCAGCGTCGCATCGCCAGCGAACTGCTGGATCCCGGCCGCGCCGTCGGTGAACGCGTTCAGCGAGCCTTTGAGCATCCGCAGCGCCAACGGTGACTTCGCGAGCATCTCGCGAGCCCACGACACTGTTTCGTTCTCAAGCTCGGCTAGCGGCACCACGGTGTTGACCAGGCCCATGTCCAGCGCTTCCTTGGCGCTGTACTGGCGGCACAGGTACCAGATCTCGCGCGCCTTCTTGAGCCCGACGGTCGCGGCGAGCAGCCATGAGCCGTAGCCGCCGTCGAACGAGCCGACCTTGGGGCCGGTCTGACCGAACACCGCGTTGTCGGCCGCGATCGTCAGATCACAGCAGACGTGCAGCACATGCCCGCCGCCGACCGCGTAGCCTGCCACCATCGCGATCACCGGCTTGGGCGTGCGGCGGATCTGCACCTGCAAGTCGAGCACGTTGAGCCTGCCGACGCCGTGGTCATCGACGTAACCGTCGTCGCCCCTGATCCGCTGGTCACCGCCGGAGCAGAACGCCTTGTCCCCGGCCCCGGTCAGAATGATCACGCCGACCTGCGGGTCATCCCGCGCGACGTTGAACGCGTGCTGCAATTCGAACAGGGTTGTCGGCCTGAACGCGTTGCGCACCTCGGGCCGGTTGATCGTGATCTTCGCGATCCCCTCAGCCGTCTCGTAGATGATGTCGGTGTACTCCTGCCCTGGAGCCGGTCCCGTCGACTTCCAGTCGATCACTGTTTCCCCCAGTGGTGAGTTGGTCCGCGGTTAGCTAACCTGAATCCGCCGATTAACCTTACGACCGTGCCATCTCGCCCATTGCACGCGGTCCTGCTACCCGGGCCAGCGTTGCTAACCACGCTGTCGGCGGCTATCGATGGAACCGGACCGGCGATCCTGCCGCTTGACCGAAATCTGCCTGCCAGCCGGCTTCGCGAGGTGCTCGCCGCGTTCGCGCCGACGGCCGTGGTGACGGCCGAAGGCGTCGACCGGCTCGCTTCCGGTACTGGCGTGGACGACGACGTCGCGGTCGTGTTGACCACATCGGGGTCGACCGGAACGCCAAAGGGGGCCGAAATAAGTGCGGATGCCCTGCTGGCCTCGGCACGCGCGTCCCTGGCCAGAATCGGGGCGCTGACGCCAGCGGGGCGGTGGCTGTGCTGCCTGCCGACGCATCACATCTCTGGCCTGGGCGTGCTCGTCAGGTCGCTGGTGAGCGGGGTCACGCCGGTGTTCGCCGACAGGATCAATGCTGAGCTGGTAACGACAGCGCCGTGCGGCTACGTCTCGATGGTTCCCACCCAGCTTCGCCGACTGCTTGATGCGGGCGCGCCGCTCAAGCGGTTCGATGTGGTCTTGCTCGGCGGCGCGGCGACTCCGGCAGACCTGCTCGACGCGGCCGCCGCGGCCGGCGCGCGGGTGGTCACCACCTACGGGATGACGGAAACCTGCGGCGGCTGTGTCTACGACGGCGTCCCGCTTGACGGGGTCCGGGTCGCGACCGACGCCGCCGGCCTGATCAGGATCGGCGGGCCTGTGCTGTTCTCCGGGTACCGGCTGGCCCCCGACCTGACCAGGGCGTCGATCGACGACGGCTGGTTCGTCACGTCGGATCTGGGCGAAGTGGCGGCGGATGGTTCGGTGTCGCTGCGTGGCCGCGCCGACGACGTCATCAATACCGGCGGGGAGAAGGTCGTCCCCAGCCGCGTCGAGGCGGTCCTGCGCGACCTGGAGGCCGTCAGCGACGCGGCCGTTGTCGGCGCGCCTGACTCCGAGTGGGGCGAGCGCGTGATTGCGATCGTCGTGCCGGCCAACCCGGCCGATCCGCCGAGTCCGGCGATGCTCAGGACGGAACTTAGCTGCGCCTTGCCACGTTATGCCGTGCCGAAGGCGTTTTTGTGGATCGACGAGATCCCGATGCTCGCGTCCGGCAAGCCTGACCGGCTCAAGCTGCGGATGATCGCGGCCGAGCTAAGCGTTTGCGATGCTCCGGGCGGAGCAGGTAAGCAAAGCTAGGCCAACCCAGGTTTGCGGATTCTCGGGCACGCTACCGCCGCGCGGGAAACAAAAGGGCCTGTCGCGCGTTATACGTATCGCCCGCACTGCACAATACCAAGTGTCGCGAGTCTTGGACACTGGGAGTTAGAGCGGGCAGTGATCAGCGATGTTGCTGCGCACATGAACGGAGGTGCCTCATGCCGAAGTCTGCCAGCGCGCTCTCCAAGCAGCGCGACCACGACGCTGCCACGGCTCACGTGGATGCGCCGGTTCGGCGCGGGCGCCGCCAGGGGGTTAACGGAGAACATTCCGAAGTGGAGCATGCCGAAGTGACACACGCCCAGGCCGAGCTCGCCGAGGTCGAGCTTGATGAGCTTGACGAGGCCGACCTTGACGACGTGGCTGAGTTCGATGACCGCGACCTGCGGGCGCTGCTAGCCGATGGCTCAGGCGCCAGGGCGTCAGCCCAGCACGACGATGACGACGACGCTGCGCTTGACAGAGCCGACGAGCTAGTTGTCGCGCAGGTCAGCGCCGTCAAGCGAGGCCGGGCTGCTACAGCCAGGCCAACCGGGACACTTGCCGATGACGACACTTCGGCTGACAGCGAGGTAGACCTCGATGATCAGACCTCGGTCATGGGCGACTCGGTGCACACATACCTCAAGTCCATCGGCCGGACCAGCCTGCTGACCGCCGAGCAGGAAGTTGACCTGGCCAAGCGGATCGAGGCCGGCCTGTTCGCCGAGCACAAGCTGGAGACCGAGACCGGATTGTCGCCGGCGTTGATCGACGATCTGGAAGCCGTCGCGGCTGATGGTCGCAAAGCCAAGGCGCACATGCTCGAGGCCAACCTGCGGCTCGTGGTATCCGTGGCCAAGAAGTACAGCGACCGCGGCCTGTCACTGCTCGACGTCGTCCAAGAGGGGAACCTGGGCCTGATCAGGGCTGTCGAGAAGTTCGACTACACCAAGGGCTACAAGTTCTCCACCTATGCGATGTGGTGGATCAGGCAGGCCATACAGCGTGGCTTCGCTGACTCGGCGAGGACGATCAGGCTGCCGGTGCACGTGCTCGAGATGCTGAGCAAGCTCAGCAGGGTCGAGCGCGACATGCACCAGCGTCTCGGCCGCGAGCCGACTCCGGAAGAGCTGGCACTTGAGCTCGACCGGACGCCAGACCAGATCGAAGAGTTGCTGCGTACCAGCAGGCAGCCGATCAGCCTGGACTCGACGATCGGCGAGGACGGCGAGACGTCGATCGGCGACCTGATCGAGGACGTCGACGCGCCCGAAGCCTCCGAGCTTGTCGACCGGCAGCTGATGGCTGACCAGTTGCGGCACGCCTTGGACGCGCTGACGCCGCGCGAGGCGACGATCATGGCGATGCGGTTCGGCCTGTACGACGGCAACCCGCACACGCTCGATGAGATCGGCAAGGCCCTAGGCCTTACCAGAGAGCGGATCAGGCAGCTGGAGAAGCAGTCCCTGTCCAAGCTCAGGCACCCAAGCCGAGCTCAGCCGCTACTGGAGTACGCGGTCTGAGTTAGCCAATTGGCCCGACCCGACCTCCCGCCGGGTCGGGCCGATTGCGTCTGTCAGCCATTCCAGACCGCGGCGGCCGCTGGTACCTCAGCCGCGGCCTGGGCGTAACCGGCAGCAGCCGCTGCGGGCCGGTTCTCCGGGTCGAGCACGTTCTTGCCGATCGCCTGCAGCGCAGCGGCGTCTGGCTTGATCACCACGACCTGAGAACCTTGCGCCTGCAACTGTCGCACCTGGCTGGCCACGCTCGCTATCGGCCCGAAGCCTTGGTGCAGCGGAGCGATCACGACAACTCGCTCATATCCGGCAGCCAGATCGGCATTGGTCGCCGAACGCATGCCGCCGTCCATGTACCGCTTGCCGTTGATGGTCACGGGCGGCCAGATCCCAGGGACCGCACAGCTCGCGCCGACCGCATCGATCAGGCTGACACCGCTGCTGGCGTCGAACACGGTGAACTCGCCGGTCACGGTCTCCACCGCAGTGATCTTGAGGTCGCCGACCGGCCAGTCGAACGTCGGCATCCGCGTCTCGAATAGCCGCCGCCGCTCAACTTCGGTCTCGGTCTTCGCCCGCAGCGCGACCTTCCCGATCCGCCTGCCCGCCACCAGCGGCTTCCTGGTGAAGGACACCGCCATCGCGTACCTGAGCATGACGGCGGCGCCCATCCTCGCGTAGACCTCGGTAGCCACTCTTGGCACCGACTGTGCCGCAAACAGCTCGGCGAGCGGCTTCCCGTTGCGCACATCCACGCCAACCACCGAGCCAGCCGACGTGCCGACAACCAGATCGGCGTCAGTCAGATCCACACCGTGCTCGGCGAGTCCGGCGAGAATACCGGTCTCCCACGCGATCCCGGTCAACCCACCGCCGCCAAGTACAAGAGCTTTGTCCGCCATACACCATTTATATCCGTCCGCGCCCGGTGTCTAGACCCAAGTCGGCGGTCACCACGACGAGGCGCCGTCAACAACCTCGATCCCTCAATTCGCCGGCCCGGCGACGCCGTGCCCTGGCGGCTGAGGTGCGGTGATCACGGAAGATTGACGGGTGCCCGGCGGAAGCTTGACGTCGGCCGGAGAGCTTCCGTGCTCAGCGCCGAGCATTGCCGACGCCCGCCGGGCGTCAGCTCGACGATTGTCCGTTCACCGAACGTCCCAGATCGGCCTTGACCCGTCTGCTGCGCTCGTCGGCGAGGACTTCGGTCGCGTTGTCGGCCAGGGCCTGCATAGTCTGCTCGGCGACGCTGGCCGGGGTGATCTTCGGCGCGTCGAACCGGGCGCTCAGGTCCGTGTCAACGAAGCCCGCGTGTACCCCTATCACCAAGGTGCCCTGGTCGCGCAACCCCTGCCGCAGAGACTGGGTCAACGACCACTGAGCTGCTTTGGAGGCTGCGTATCCGGGGAGCGCCGGCGCGCCGATCCAGGAGGCCACCGACAGCATGTTCACCAGCGCGCCGCCACCGTTCCTGGCCAGGACCGGAGCAAACGCCCGCGAAACCGCCCAGGTGCCGAAATAATTCACTTCCATCGCCTGGCGCGCATCGTCGAAACCGCCGTCCAGCAGCCTCGTGCCTTCGCTGTCGACCGCGGCATTGTTGATCACGATGGTGACATCATCAGCGGCCACCGTGGCCGCCGTGATCTCCGCCGGGTTGGTGACATCCAACCGCAGCGGGGTAACGTCTGGATCGACCACCGTCGTCACGTCACGGACACCGGCGTAGACCTTCGCCGCGCCGTGATCAACCAGCGCGCGGACGAACGCATGGCCGATTCCACGGTTGGCGCCAGTTACCAGGGCGACTGAGTCATTGATCTCCATGATGCTTCCCCCGCGGGCAGGCGGCGACGATCCGCACCGACGCCCTAGCTTTTGGTGTGCCCGCCGCTGGCGCCATCACACACAGGCGTGCTCCAGCACGCTAGAAGGCGTACTTGACGGCGGGTTGGCGTGGCGTTGTCGGTGGCTGGTGCTAGTGTCTGGAACAGAGGTACAAGAGAGATGGCATCGCCGGGAGCGGTGTGGATGCCGTGTTTGAGTTTGATCTTTGAGTAGTGTCTCCCGGTTGAGTGGCCCTCCCGTTTAAGGTGCCCGTTCCGGGTGTGGATTGATTCCCATTGCGCAGGATGCGCCTTCGCGGCGGCGCGTCCGTTCATGATCCGGTTTCT
>DATNEK010000040.1:0-8209 GCA_035553055.1 Streptosporangiaceae bacterium
TACTTGAGTTGCGGCCGCGCACGGTCGAGAACCGCAAGCGCAGCATCTACGAGAAGCTCGGAGTCGGGAATCAGAGTCATGCGGTGGCGAAGGCAATCTGGCTTGGATTGCTTCAGCCAGGCCCGCCCCCTCGCCTGCCCCTGCGGGGTCCGGTCCCGCAACAGCAAGCCAGCGAGCAGGGCCGCGCCTTGCTAGCGGTCTTAGTCGGCCCGGCCAGTCAGAGCCGGGATGAAATAGCTCAGCTACTGATCTCCGAGGGCGTGCCGGTCGTCGTCGTGATCAAGCGCGAAGAACTAATACGCGACCACTGGGTGTGGTGGCAACGCGGCCCGATCGTGGTGGTGCTCGTCGATCCTGAACCTGAGGACTGGCCGCCGACCATCGCACTGGGTGCCCCTAGCGTGCTGATCCACACCAATGACGTGCCGGAGCAGCTTGCCATCGCTGACGCGGTGGCCCGGCAGGCGAGCGGCGTGGTAGCCAAGGTCGATGTCGCCACCGGGCTCGCCCCGACATTGAATGCCGTGGCCCAAGGTCTGATGGTGATGAGCTGGGGCTACGCGGGCGTGCTGCTGAAGCGGACGCCTACTTCGGCGACGACGGTGCCGAAGCTCACGGCACGGGAGTACGACATTCTCGGATCCATCGCCCGTGGCCACACGATCAGGCAGACCGCTCGCGCGCTCGGCATAGCGGCAAAGACTGTAGAAAATACCCAGGCACGGCTCTTCAGGAAGCTCGGCGTCCGCAATCGGATGGAGGCGCTGACCACCGCTGATGCCCTGGGTCTCATCGACCGCAGCATCGCCCCCATGGACGAGGCGCAAGCCGGCCAGGACAGCTGCCAGCTCATCTCCCGGTAACCGCGAACCAGCGCTCGGTTCCGCTCGGGCCGGTCACAAGCACAATCGGCGCGATGCAAGGCTGCGGAAGGCTGACTCTGGCATCGATGTCCGAGTTCCCGCCCGAGTTGGCCGCGAAGTCCCCCGTGCTGACGTTCGCGACGGCCGCGGTGCCGTCGGCGCCGATACTCAGGCAGCTGACAACAGCACGGAACGCGGGAAACGGATTCGTACCGCGCAAAGAGGCCGGCACCGAGGAGTCGCCAGCCAGAACCAGCCCGCGTACCCGCACTAAAAGATGACCATCGCGGCTTAGCGAGCCCGATCCGGCCTCCACTACCCAGGGCAACCCGCCGCCGGCTATCCCGCGAACCGCATTGGCTGAGTGCCCGAACGGGCCGGAGACCGGCGTCAGCGTGTCGAACTTCATGATCAAGGTGCAATCCGAGTCTTCCAAGAAAGCAACCCCCGGCACGACCGTCGGAGCGTATGAAACCGCGCCGTAGGCGTTGTCCAAGGCCGTGCCGACGACGGATGCCGTCTTCTGCATCTCAGACCTCTTCGCTCGGCGTACGGGCCGTACGCCGCCGCCATGACCGGTTCTGTCTTCCGATCACACGTCTGGCTAAGCCGGGAGGTTCAGCTAACGTCCAGGAAGGCACTACGAACCGGAGGGGAAGAGCTCGCACATTTAGCCAACGTCTGACACACCCGCGTTGGTTTCCGGCCAGCCAAGCCGCCGGGGACGCCGTCACCGTCGTCGCGCCTGATGCGTTCCCACCGCGGCTGGCTGCTCCGTAGGTCGCATCACGCGCACCGCCAGCGACACCAGACCCGGCAGACGCGTGCCTCATAGTCAAGGCTTCGGAAATCCGTCAGCTGACGGATGTCTTGCGATGCAATTTGCATGAGATTTTGATGTGCAAGTTCCGGCGCGATCCTGCGTGCACTGTGCAGGTCATTCTGGCCGGAGGACATCGTGCCGAGATCACTGTCCTGGTGACGGCGGAAAGAGGCGGGACCGTTGGACGTTGCCCGGCTGAAGGAAAACTTCGCCCACGTCATGATGCACGGTGATGAGTTACCGCTGTTCTTTTACTCCGACCTGTTCATCAAGCATCCCGAGGTCAGGGACATGTTCCCGGTCTCCATGGCCGCACAGCGCGGTCACCTCGCCGATGCGCTGGTGCGAATCGTTGGGTCGGTAACCAACCTCGATGAACTGACCGTGTACCTGGAAGGGCTTGGCCGAGATCATCGCAAGTTCGGCGCGATGGTCGAGCATTACGCCGCCGTTGGCGACAGCTTGATGACGACGCTCGAGCACTTCTCCGGGCCGTCGTGGACGCCGCAACTCGCCGCCGACTGGAAGGCGGCCTACGAGCTGATCGGCTCCGTCATGCTCAAGGCGGCGCGCGAGGACGAGAAAGTGCGGCCGGCCTGGTGGCGCGGCACCGTCGTAGCCTGCGAGCACCGGGCGTTCGACGTCGCCGTGCTGTTCGTCAAGCCCGATCCGGTGATGGATTTCATACCAGGCCAGTCGGTGGCGATCGAATGCCCGAGCCGCCCGAGGCTGTGGCGCTACTACTCCATGGCGAATGCACCGCGCCAGGACGGGATGCTCGAGTTCCACGTCCGGCTGGTCGACGGCGGCTCGGTGAGCATGGCGCTCACCAGCAGCTCAATCGTCAACGCCGAGATCCGGATAGGACCGCCCGTCGGCGTCCTCACCCTGAGCCAGCCTCTCTCGGGCGCAGACCTCCTGTTCATCGCCGGCAGCACCGGGCTGGCGCCGCTCAAGTCCATGCTCGATCACCTGACGACCCTGCAGCAGCCGCCGAACGTGCACCTGTTCTTCGGCGCGCGAAGCGCGGACGGGCTGTATGACCTGGAGAACCTGGAGAAGCTGGCCGCCCAGCACACATGGCTGACCGTCACGCCCGTAGTGACAGGTGCGTCGAGGTTCTCTGGCGTAACCGGCAGCCTGCCTGACGTGGTGGCGAGGCAAGGCGACTGGTCAGACCGTGAAGCGTATGTCGTCGGGCCAAGCGACATGGTCAAGGAGGCTGCCGCCAGACTTCGCTCAGCGGGCGTGGCGGAGGAACAGATACACATCGAGGACTTCGGCTGGAGAGAGCCGTGACATCAGCATGGTATGACGAGCAGAACAGACTGACTCCCGAGGAAGTGCGAACCGCGACGTTCCCGATGTCGCGGATGGGGCGGCGTGGCTTCGAGGAGGATGCCGTTCGCGAGTTCCTTGGCCTAGTGCACGACGAATTACTGCGCCTCGTCAACGAGCGGGCGTCGTTGTGGCAGGAAGTGCAGCGGCTGCGCAAGCGGATCATCGCTGGCAAGGCCGAGGGCGGCGAATCGCAATCGGTGCTGTTCGGCGAGGCCGACGCGCACGTGCACGCGGTACGCATCCTGTCGACGGCACAGACAACCGCCGACCGGTACGTGGCCGACGCCCAGGCTTACAGCAGCCGGGTCACCGAAGAGGCCAGGATACGGCGCGACGAGATCATGCGAGAGGCGCAGCAGTACTCGGACCTGATCTTGGAAGAAGCGCACGAACAGGCCCGTGAGGCGGCCGTGACCGCGCTGAACGCGCCTGCCACACCTCAGACCGAGCAGGAAAGGCTCGCCGCCCAGGCCGAGCTTGCCTACCTGCGCACCTACAGCGACGTCTACCGGGCGCACCTGCGCGCTTACACCGAGGGCGTCCTGCGCGGTATCGAGGAGTGGGAGCAGAAGGAAGCGGCCTCGATTCAAGAGGCGGCCAAGAACGTGCCGATCGCAGCGGCCCCGGTGTACGAGGGCAACGGGCATCGGCGCACCGAGACACGCCGCTAGCACTTCGCCGCGCTCAAGCCGTCGCGGCGAGGTGCTAGTTGGCTGACCGTTTGCCCGGCAGTTCGGCTCAGTAACTGCCGGGCAAACTTTGTCTGCCGGGCTACTGCCAGCTTCCAGCGGCCGGGTCGGTGGCGTTCAGGTGGTCGGACACGCGGGCCAGGTGATCGCGCATGGCCTTGACCGCTTCGCCCGCGTGCCTGGCCTTCAGCGCGGCGACGATCTGGTGGTGGTCGGCTTGATACAGCGTCCTGCGCTCGACCGAGGCGCTGCGCCGTTTCAGGTCACCCCACATGTGGCCGTGCCTGGCCACCTCGATAGCGGAGTACAGCGTGTTCAGCAGCGGACTGTGCGCCGCGGCGATGATGCTCCTGTGCAGCGCTAGATCCCACAACTCGAACTCGTCGTAGCTGGCGGCCAGGTCACCGCCAGCCAGGCAGCGATCCATCTCGTCGAAGTCGGCAGCCGTTGCCCAGGCGACGGCGAGCGGCATCGCCGGAGGCTCGAGCAGGCGCCTGACCATCATCACGTCAGCGGGAGCGAACGCACCGCCTGGCCCGGCCGGCCCGCCGGCGCCATCACCGGCCGGCGTGACCTGCCCACGATAGAGCCCCTGCCCAGCGGCGGCAGGAGAGATGCGCAGGTAGGTACCGCGGCCGACCTCGCGAGAGATGTGACCGGCCGCCTCCATGATGCCGAACGCGTACCTGACCGACGCCCTGGTGACGCCAAGGTCGATGGCGAGCTTGCGTTCGGTTGGCAGCCGATCGCCGGGCCCGAGCCCGGCGCCAGCCGCCTGGGTCAAGATCCGCTCGGCGAGCTCGACCCCGCGGTCAGCGTGCCGCTCAGTTCCTTGCGTGTCAGCCTCCCTGTCATAGGGCGACCAATCGTACCAATTCATCTACGTGCAGCGCAGTCCCCCATTTTGAGCGGCATTGCTGGGGTGCTTGACCCGATTTGCCGCAGCAGCCTATGCTCAACCAATCGGCCCAGGATAACCAATTTCGCCATTAATCCACGCTCATGATCTGGAGGCCGCGTGCGGCTCGCGACCATCATCACCACTCGCGGACTCCGCCTGCACGTGGCGGGAGCCAGCGGATACGTGGACGTCGCCGACGCTACGGGCCAGCCAGAACTCGCATCGCTTGGCCAGGTACTCGCTGCGGGCGACTCGGCGCTCGACGCCATCAGGCAGGTGAGCAAGGCTCGCGGCGTCGACCTGGCACCCGCCGACTTCGGGCCAGCGGTCCCGCAGCCAGCACGCATCCTGTGCCTCGGCGTGAACTACAGCGAGCACGCGATCGAAGGCGGCCGGGCGGTGCCGACCTGGCCTGAGGCCTTCGTCCGCGGCTATGGCAGCGTGATCGGCCCCTACGCCGACCTGGTCAAGCCCGCGCTGACCAGCCGATTCGACTACGAGGGTGAGCTCGGCGTGGTGATCGGCGCCGGCGGTCGCTACATCAGGGCAGCGGATGCCATGACAGCCATCGCTGGATACGTGGTGCTGAACGACGCCACCGCACGCGAATGGCAGCGGGTCGCGACGCAGTGGACCGCTGGCAAGAACTTCGAAGGCACCATGCCCATCGGCCCCGAGGTGGTCACCACCGACGAAATCGACGTCACCGATGTGGCGCTGACCACGACGCTGAACGGCGAGGTCATGCAGTCGGCGAGAACCTCGCAGATGATTGTGGACATTCCGAGCGCGATCGAGTTCTTTTCCTCATTCACAAGGCTCAGGCCCGGCGACGTCATCGCCACTGGCACGCCGGGAGGGGTCGGCTTCGCGAGGAAGCCACCGGTATGGCTCAAGCCAGACGACGTGATCGAAGTGACCGTAGCAGGCGTCGGCACGATCAGGAACCGCGTAGTCGCCGAGGACGTCGACGTCAGCGACTGGCGGTGGCGACCTGGCGATCAGACGCCTAGCGGGTTCTGACGGATTCGAGGTGACAGTGATGTTAGATGCTCCCGGTCAGACGGCCAGCGCCCTAACCAAGCACCGATGGATAAGGGCGGTCGGCATGGCGGCGGCTGTTGCGCTCACCGCCGCGCTGGCGGCGTGCAGCGGCAACTCGTCGGCATCACCGGCCGCGAGTTCCGCGCTCACATTCGCCGACGTCGCACCGTTCAGCGGGCCCGATGCCGCGCTTGGCCCGACGTACCTGGTCGCTTGCGCCGGCGCCGCCCACGCGATCAACAAGGCCGGCGGCATACTCGGCCACAAGGTGGTCTGCACGGCGGCTGACACCAGGGGCGAGCCAGCCGACGCCGTCCCCGCCGTCGGCAACCTGTTCGCCACGGCGAAAAACCTTGAGCTTGTCATCGGCTGCACATCCGACGAAGCCGCGTCGGTGGTACCGGTGATCAACAGCCACCACACCGTGATGTTCTGCATGACCGGCCAGTCGGAGTTCGACCACGTCCACTTCCCCTACTTCTACCGCCTCGTCCCGCCGGACCTGGCTGAGTCCTACGCGATGACGGTGATCGCGCAGAACCTGCACTACAAGAAGATCGCGCTGGCATTCGGCAACGACATCGGCTCGCAGACGTTCGTTCAGCCCGCCATGGCCGCCATGGCCAAGGCAGGGCTGAAGGTGGTGGCCAACGAGACGCTCGACCTGAACGCCACCACATTCAGGACAGAGGCGGAAAAAATCGTCGCGGCTCATCCCGACGCGATCATGACCGAAGCGCTCGGATCGGCCGACCCGACGTTGTTCTCCGAGATCAAGCAGCTCAACGGCGGCAAGCTGATCCCGATCATCGGTACCTCGGCCGCCATCTCGCCGGCCTTCTACACGGCTTGCGTCTTGTCGGTCGGTGCCGGCGACTTTACGAAGAACTTCCACGCCGACAACCTGGTCACCTCGACGAGCGGACCGGCCTACGACGCCTTCACCAAGGCACTGCTCGCGATCCGGGACACGGTGCGCGGGTCACAGACCGGTGACTTCAGCCCGTACTTCACCGCTCCTGGAGCCGTGCACCTGTACGACGGCATGAACCTGGCGGCACTCGCGATGGTGGCGGCAAAGAGCACGGACGTCGCCAAGTGGCAGCCGTGGATCGCGAAGATCGGAGACGGTGTTCCTGGCGCGGTCGTGGTTGACTCGTTCGCGGCGGGCGTCGCGGCGCTCAAGGCAGGCGAAATGATCCGCTACGTCGGACCTGGCGGGCCTACCAGCTTCGACGCCTTCCACGACTCGCCCGGCATCTTCCAGATCGATACCTACAACACGAAAGGACTCGTGGAGGTCGCGGGCAACATCACCGCCGCTCAGCTTCGCGCTGTCGAACCGTGAACGTGTTCATGGCGGCGGTCGGGTTCGGCCTGATCACGTCGGCGGTGCTGGCGATCGCCGCGGTCGGCTTTACCCTCCAGTTCGCGGTCACCGATGTGCTCAACCTGGCGTTCGCGGCGGTGATGACAGCCGGCGCGTTCATCGCCTACACGGTGAACCAGGCGGGCGCGTCGATCTGGGTCGCCGTGATCGCCGGGATGGCGGCAAGCTCGCTGATCTCGGTAGCACTGAACTACGTCGTCTACTCGCCGTTCCAGCGGCGCGGGTCGGCTCCGATCACCTTGGTGATCGTCTCGCTTGGCATGGCCCTGATAGTCGAGTTCACCATCGCCGCCATCGTCGGCGGCATCGGCGTGTCGTACACGATGAGCCAGGGCAGCACGATCAAGGTCGGCGGCATGGTGCTGACCACGGTTCAGCTGATCATCATCGCGATCAGCGTGATCGTGATGGCCGGCGTCTACGCCTTGCTGCGCTACACCAGGCTCGGCAAGGCGATGCGCGCCACGGCGGCGAACCCGATGCTCGCCAGGAATTGCGGCATCAGGGCCACCCGGGTGATCGCCATCACCTGGGCGCTGACCGGCGCGCTGTGCGGGCTGGCCGGCACCGTGTTCGCGATCGACGTCGGCAGCTTCGACCCGTCGAGCACCGACATCTTCCTCGTTCTGATCCTGGCCGCGGTCTTCCTCGGCGGCCCGGGCAACGCCTACGGCGCCATGCTCGGCGCGCTCGTCATCGGCGTGACCACCGAGGTGAGCGCAGCCTACATTCAGCCTGACTACAAGTACGTGGTGGCGTTCGTGATCCTGCTCGCGATGCTCGCCGTCCGGCCGGCCGGCCTGCTCGGCGCGAAGGCCTAAGCCGGGGGTCGCAGATGTACTACCTGATCATCCTGATGGTCTACACGGCGGTTGACGCGATCGCCTGCCTTGGCCTCAGCCAGCAGTTCGGCGTGGCGGGCGTCACCAACTTCGGCTTCATCATCTTCCAGGCGGCCGGAGCCTATGTCGCCGCGATGCTCGCGCTGCCGAACGACGCGGCCAACGGCGGCTTCCAGACCTACGTCGGCGGCTTGCACCTGCCGTTCCCGCTGCCGTGGATCGGCGCGGCGGTGGCTGGCGGCCTGCTCGCGCTGCCGTTCACGCTCCTGGTCGGCAGGCGGCTGCGCGGCGACTTCGCCGCGATCGGCCTGCTGGT
>DATNEK010000041.1:0-47388 GCA_035553055.1 Streptosporangiaceae bacterium
CTTGCCCGGCCTGCCCGCGACGGCACTTCCTTAAGCTCCTGGCATCGAGCCCGGACGACAACGTTGGACCATTACTGTCGTTCCAGCCCAGGTCGCGACGACAGCGTTGAACCGTTACTGTCGTCCGGACGACAGCACTCACTACTTTGCTGTCGTCGGGCGGCGCACACGGGGCCAGGCCAGCGCCGAAGTAATCTGCCTAAACCACTTAAACCGGTCGACATGGGACTGCCCCATGCCGATGGGCAAAGCAAAGACCCTAGGTGCACAGCTAGACGGGCATGGCCGCGCCGTTGATCAAGCCCGAGTCCGGCGCGGCCAGGTACAGGTAGCTGCGCGCGATGTCGGGAATCTTCGGCCATGAGTCGTGGTCGGAGTTGGGCAGCGCCGCACGGTTGGCCGGGGTGTCGATGATGCTGGGAACCACGCAGTTCACCGTCACCCCGGTGCCGCGCACTTCATCGGCTGCCATCGACACCAGGTGCAGCACCCCGAGCTTGCTCACCGAGTAGGCGAACCCGTTGCCCTTGGTGACGACGCCGGCCCGGCTCGCTGTGTGCACGAGCCGACCCGCTCCGGCGCTGGCGAGTGCGGCCAAGGCATGCTTGGTGATCAACGCGGCAGTCACCAGGTTCAGGTTGAGCTGGCCGGCGAGCTCCGCCTGGTCGAGGTCGGCGAGCGGCCGGTGCGGCGCGAAGCCGCCGACCGTGTTGATCACCGCCCACGGCGTCGCGACACCGGTGAATAGCGCAGCGACCTCGGCGTCATCGGTGACGTCGGCGGTACGGTAGCTGACCCCTGGAAGCTTCCGGTCCGCGTGCGGCTCGTGCTTGTCCACGCCGGTTACCGACGCCCCGGCGCCGGCGAACGCCTCGGCCAGGCCGTGCCCGAGCGCCCCGCCTGCCCCGAACACGAACACCGACCGCCCAGCGAATGTCTCGTTCGGCATTGCGACCTCCAAACCCGGCTTTACCCGACGCGCAGCGAGGCAACCAGGTACGCCACGCCGAATGGATCATCGCAGTAGCCGATCTGGGTCGTCAGCCGCTTGCCTCGCAACGCGCCGGCCAGTACCTGCCAAGCGGGCCGGCCGGTCGCCATAAGCTCACTGGCCAGCCCGGCGTCGATCGCGAGCAACGCGCCGACGTCACCGGCGCGCACGGCCCGCTCGACCTCAGCGTCGAACCCATGGCTTCGCTCGTCAAAGTACCCAGGCGCCTTAAGGTCGCGGCACGCGCTCCCGTCTGCGAGCACGAGCAGCGCGGTTTTCGCCGAGCCGGCCGCGAGGTCGGCACCGATACGCCCGCAGCGCTGCGCGGATTCGGAGTGGGCAACCGACCGCAGCAGGCGTTCGCCCGCGTAGCCCGCTTGGTCGAGCAGCCAGCCACCGACCCCGAGCGACGTCGGCAGGGTGTCCTTCCTGGCTGACACCGCCCCGCCGATGCCGGGAGCGAACGCCGCCACGTCAAGCCGCGCGGCCGCGTCGGCGACCATCGTCCGCTCACCGGCCCCGACCACCGCGACGACATCGGGCCTGGCAGCGAGGAGTCCGGCGACAGCCTGCTCACAGGCCAGGCGTAGCTCGGGCAGCACGCAGGCGGCGCCGGTCAGGTCGCCGATCAGCAAGGGCGGCGAAGGGCAAAGCGCGGCAGCGATGATCATGACCTAGGTCAGTCCCCGCACGGCTCTCGCCGGAGGCTGATCACCCTTGATCGCCGCCACCATGTCGAGCACCTGACGGGTCTGCGCGACGTCATGAGCACGGAAGATCCTCCCGCCCAGCCAGGCACAGACCGATGTGGTGGCGAGCGTTCCAGCTAGTCGATCTTGAAGAGGAAGATCGAGCGTCTCCCCGATAAAGTCCTTGCGCGAGACCGACACGAGCACTGGCCATCCAGTCGCTGTCATCTCGGCCAGCCGCCTGGTCACTTCGAGTGAGTGCCAGGTATTTTTGCCGAAGTCGTGAGCCGCGTCGACGACGATGCCGGCCCGGTCGACGCCTGCCTCGAGCGCGCGGGCGGCTAGCCGCTCGGTCGCCTCGATCACGTCGGCCATGACGTCGGGGTATCTGACGCGGAACGGCCGGGTCCTTGGCTGCTGCTTCCCGACATGCGCGCAGACCAAGCCGGCGCCATACTCAGCGACCACCGCGGGCAGCTTGGCATCCCGGCCGCCCCAGCTGTCGTTGACGAGGTCAGCACCGGCCGCGCAAACCTCGGCCGCGACCTCGTGCCGCCAGGTGTCGACGCTGATCGCGACGTCGGGATAGGCACCGCGCACCGCCGCGATGAACGGGGCAGTGCGCCTGATCTCCTCGGTGACGTCTACCTGCTGGCCAGGCGCCGCAGGCACACCGCCGACGTCGATGATGTCCGCACCGTCGGCGATGACCTGGTGCACCCGTTCCATCGCCGCCGACTCTTCCCAGGTCAAGCCGGCGTCAAAGAAGGAATCTGGGGTCCGGTTCACGATCGCCATGACCAGCAGCCGCTCCGGCGCGAAGCTGTGGCCACGCAACCGCAACGTCGTCTGCTTCGGCGGCACCAGCTCAGCCTAGTCGAGCAGTGCCGTCGGCCCGATCGGCAGCCGGTCTGCCAGTCGGGGGTCAGCTGACTTCGTCCAGCCTGCCGGTCGCGACGTCGAAAATGAAGCCGCGTACCGCATCCTTGTGCGGCACGAACGGGCTCGCCTTGATCCTCGCGATCGACTGGCGCACGTCCTCATCCAGGTTGCGAAACGATTCGGCTGCCCACGCGGGCTTGATCCCCGTGTCGTCCTGGATCGAGCGCTTGAAGTCGTCGTCGGTGAACGTGAGCATCCCGCAGTCGGTGTGATGAATCAGGATGATCTCCCTGGTGCCGAGCAGCCGCTGGCTAATCGCCAGCGACCGGATCTCGTCATCGGTCACCACGCCGCCCGCGTTCCTGATCACGTGCGCCTCGCCGTCAGCCAGCCCAAGTATCGCGTACACGTTCAGCCGGGCGTCCATGCAAGCGACGACGGCGACCCCGCGGGACGGCGGCATCGGCAGCGGCCCGGAAAATGCCTCCGCGTAGCGCGCGTTATTGGCCAGGTACTCATCGGTGACTGACATCCAAGCTCCCATCCTCGGCCCCAGACAGCATTCCCTGCAAACCCACTAATCCCTACCTGGTGACGGCCTGCTTGATGAGGCGGCGGCCGAAATCCCACATCAGGCCAGTGCCGCGGTGCGCCTCATCCATCACGTCGGTGAACGCGTCCACGAACATCTTCGCCTCCGCGTCGCCGATCGTGAGCGGCGGCAGCAACTTGATCACTTCCATGTGATCCCCGGCCACCTGGGTCAGAATGTGGTGCCGCTCGAACAGCGATACCACCACCATCTGCGCGAACAACCCGACCCGCGCGGCCTGCAGCATGTTCCAGCTCGTGCGCAGCTTCAGCCCGCTCGGCTTGCCGAACTCCAGCCCGATCATCAGGCCGCGGCCCCTGACGCCGGCGAACATCTCGTACTTGCCGACAAGTCCTTCAAGCGCCCGCCGTATCTCCTCGCCCACCCGCTCGGAGTTGGTGACGAGCTGCTCGTCCTCGATCACCGCGAGCGAGGCCAGCCCGGCCGCCATCGCCGAGGCGTTGGAGCCGAACGTCGAGTCATGCACGAGCACCCGGTCCATCGACGAATACACCTTGGCGAAGATCCACTCCTTGGCCAACGTGGCGCCCACCGGTATGAACCCCCCGGACAGCGCCTTGGCGACGGTCACGATGTCCGGATCGACCTCGTCGTATTCATAAGCGAACAACCGTCCGGTCCGCCCGAGGCCGGTCTGAACCTCGTCGCAGATCAGCAGCGCGCCGTGGTCGTGCAGCAGCTTCGACGCCGCCGCCAGATAGCCGGCCGGTGCGACGTGCACGCCCTTGCCTTGCACTGGCTCGACGATCAAGGCGGCCACATCACCCTTACGCAGCTCGGCTTCAAGCGCTTCCAGATCGCCGAATGCCACGCGGGTACCGGTCACCAGCGGCCCGAAGCCGGTCTTGAATTCCGCTGACCCGTTGACCGACAGCGAGCCGACGGTCAGGCCGTGGAATGCGTGATCGCAGTAGATCACCCGGGATCGGCCGGTCGCGTACCTGGCGAACTTAAGCGCGGCCTCGACGGCCTCGGTGCCGCTGTTCGAGAAATACACCCGGTCCATGCCCGGGGTCTTCGCGACGAGTTGCTCGGCCAGCAGTCCTGACAGCAGCGCGCAGTCGAACTGGACCAGGTCGGCAAGCTCGCGGTCGAGCATGTCGTGCAGGGCCTTGCGCACCACCGGGTGGTTGTGGCCGAGCGCGAATACCCCGAATCCGGACAGGAAATCCAGATAACGGTCGCCGTCCCGATCGAAGAGGTAGCTGCCGTCGGCCCGCTCGTACACCTTGTCGAAGCCGATGGTGTGCAGCATCCTCGGAAGCTGGCTGTTCATGTAGCGCGCGTGCAGCTCATAGCCCCTGCCGTCGTTAGCGGCAAGCAGGCCGGGCAGGTCAAATCCCATGTTCGTCAGTCTCCGGTAATCGGGCTCTAACAGATCGCCGATTCCTGACAATAGTCCTGCGCCGATCACGGCGCGGACTCTCACCCGATGATCACCATGACGGACGCGGCACGCCAGCTTAGTGGTCGCTCAGCCGCGTCGCTGACCGACCACCAGCCGAACGAGGTCAGGAACGGCCAAGCGCGCGTATGGATTGACGCAGCGACGAGGTCGTAGCGAGCACTGCCGACGGCTCGTAACCGCAGTGCGCCATGCAGTTGGCGCAGCGCGGATCCCTGCCGCGACCGTAATTGTCCCAGTCGGTGGTCTCGATCAGCTCCCTGTAGGTGCTGACGTAACCGTCGTTCATCAGGTAGCAGGGCTTCTGCCAGCCCTTGAGCGAGTACGACGGGATGCCCCACGCGGTGCAGCCGAAGTCCACCTTGCCCTCGAGGAAGTCGAGGAACAGCGGTGAATGGTTCAGCCGCCAGCGCTTCCTGTTGCCGTCGGCGAACGCCTTGCGAAAAAGCTCGCGGGTCTCGTTGACCCCGAGGAAGTGCTCCTGATCCGGCGCCTTCTCGTAGGCGTACGCGGGCGAGATCATCATCTGATCGACCCGAAGGTCGTCGTTGAGGTAGTTGAGCACGTCGATCACGCTCTGCGGCGAGTCACTGCTGAACACCGTGGTGTTCGTGGTGACACGGAACCCGCGCCGCTTGCATTCCTTGATCGCGGCCACGGCCTCGTCAAATACGCCTTCCTTGCAGACCGACTCGTCGTGACGCTCGGCCAGGCCGTCGATGTGCACGGCCCACGCGAAGTAAGGCGATGGCTTGAACTTATCTAGTTTTTTAGGGATAAGTAGAGCATTGGTGCACAAAAATACATACTTCTTGCGCTTGATAAGCTCCTTCACCAGCACGTCGATCTGCGGGTGCATGAGCGGTTCCCCGCCCGCGATCGACACCATCGGCGCCCCGCATTCCTCGATCGCAGCGACTGCCTGCTCGACCGGCATGCGCTGCTTGAGCACCGACGCCGGATGCTGGATCTTGCCGCATCCCGCACACGCGAGGTTGCAAGCGAAGAGCGGCTCTAGCTCGACAATCAGCGGAAACTTCTCACGACGCGTCAGCTTCTGACGCATCAGGTACATCCCCACCCGCACGCTCTGACGCAACGGCACGCTCACCGGGCTTCACCTCTTTCTAGTGACTGCTTTGACGTGATCGCGTTCCCCCCCGCAGATCACTGCCTTAGCTCCCTGGGCAGGCCGAACTGGACTGACTCGGTTGCAACCACCACCTCTCGGGATTCGACCTGGCCGAGGCCGGACAGGGCGTCGACGATCTGCCCGACCATCGCCGGCGGCGCCGAAGCCCCTGCCGCCACTCCGACGGTCCTTGTCCCGGCCAGCCAGCCGAGTTCTATGTCCTGCGCACTGTCGACCAGGTAAGCGGACGTACCCGCCCGCTGTGCCGTCTCGACCAGTCGCAGGCTGTTGGATGAATTAGCCGAACCAGCCACGAGCACGACATCGGACTGCGCGGCGATGGCCCGCACGGCGCGCTGCCGGTTCGTCGTCGCGTAGCAGATGTCGTCGCTGCCAGGGCCCTTGGCCGCAGGGAACCGGTCGAGTATCGCGTCGACCATGCCAGCCGCCTCGTCGGCGGCGAGCGTCGTCTGCATCAGGTACGCGATCTTGCCCGGGTCAGCGGGCTGCAGCTTCGCCACGTCGGCGGCGGTCTCGATCAGCGCGGTCGAACCAGGAGCCTCGCCAAGGGTGCCCTCGACCTCCTCGTGCCCGCCGTGACCGATCAACGCCACGAGATAACCGTCGCCAGCGAACCTGCGCGCCTCGGCGTGCACCTTCGCGACCAGCGGACAGGTCGCGTCTACGGTATCCAGACCGCGCCGCGCCGCCTCCTGCCTGACCTCGGGCGAGACGCCGTGCGCGGAGAACACTACAGTCGCGCCGTCAGGCACTTCGCTGAGCTCGTCGACGAAGATCGCGCCTCGCTGTTCGAGGCTGGCGACCACGCTCGTGTTGTGCACGATCTGCTTGCGCACATAGACAGGCGAGCCGTAACGCTCAAGCGCAAGCTCGACGATCTCGATCGCGCGCTCGACCCCGGCGCAGAACGATCGCGGGCTGGCCAGCAGCACCTGTCGCCCGCCGGCCGCCGCCGCCCACCTGGCCAGCACCGGCGCGGCGAGCCTCAGCGACTTGAGCGCCGCGATGCCGCCGCTGACCGTGTGGGGACTGACCAGCGGATGCGCTGGTGTGTCCGAGATAGCCCTGACCACCGCGGCGGGACGGTCGCCGACGCCCGCCAGCAGCGTCGCCGACTCCATGTCGACCGCGATCACGCCGGCCTGAGCGAGTTCAGCGTGCGCACTGGCCCTGGCCAGCTTGTGCACGGTCGCGAGCGGCCCGACATGCACCCGCAGGCCGGCCCGGCGCAGCTCACCGGCCAGCAGCGGCGCCGATGGCAAGCGGGTTGTCTTCGCGCTGGCCGAACCGGTGTCGGTGACCTCGTCAGCTACGACGATGTCGCCGACCTCGACGTCGTCGGTGAGACCGCCGGCCACGCCGCCCACCGCCACCATGGCGCAGTCGGAGGCCGCGATGCTGGTCGCGGCCGCAGCCGATCGAGCAGGCCCGTAACCGGTGCGAACCAGCCGAACCGACTCGCCCCCATCAGGCAAGCCGCGCAGGCCGCGCCGCAGCGCCTGCGCCTCAACTCGCAGCGGAGCGCAGATTAGGAGCCCGCCCGACCCGCCCGGCCCGCCCGACCCTCCCGAGCCGCCCGTCATCACGCCACCTCCACGTAGCGGCCTAGCGCGCTGATCGGGAACACGAGCCGGTACAGGTGGTAGTTGATGTAGAAATCGCCGGGGAACCCGGTGCCGGTGAACTGTGGCTCGTCCCAGCTCCCATCGCAACGCTGCGTCCGCGCCAGCCACTCCACACCGCGCCGCGCGCTGGCCATCGCCTCATCACCCCTAGCCGCCAGCAGGGCGAGCAGCGCCCACGCGGTCTGCGACGCGGTCGACTCACCCCGTCCCGCCCAGCTCTGGTCGTCGTACGAGCGCAGGTCCTCGCCCCAGCCGCCGTCGGAGTTCTGATGGTTGATCAGCCACCGCACCGCCCGCCTGATCGCAGGCTTGCCTGGCAGCACCCCGGCCGCGATCAGGGCAGGAACCACAGCCCCCGTCCCGTATACGTAGTTGGCGCCCCATCGGCCGAACCAGGACCCGTCGCTCTCCTGCGCGCGGAGCAGCCATGCCACTCCCCTGCGCACCGCCTTGCTCTCGCCGAAGCCGCAGGCCGCGAGCGCCTCAACGGTGTGCGCGGTGACATCGGCCGACGGCGGGTCGGTTACCTCGCCGAAGTCGCAGAATGGCAGCTTGCCGACGATCGCCGAGGTGTTGTCGGCGTCGAACGCGGCCCAGCCCCCGTCGCGCGACTGCATGCCGATCAGCCAGTCGAGCGCTCGAACCATGGCCGCATCGCCGGCCCCCCCGTGCCGACCTGGGAGGACGGCCCGGCGCAGCGCGAGCACGACCTCGGCGGTGTCGTCCACGTCGGGATAACCGTCGTTGTCGAACTCGAACGCCCAGCCGCCCGGCCGCAGCGAAGGCCGGCGCACCTGCCAGTCGCCTGGTCCGCGTATTTCCTCATCAAGCACCCACCTGGCCGCCTTGCCGAGCGCCTCGTGGTCGGCCGGCAGCCCGGCATCGGCCAGCGCGATCATGGCAAGCACCGTGTCCCATACCGGTGACTGACACGCCTCAAGCCGCCTGACCCGCCCGTCCGGGGTTTCCTCCCAGATCGTGAAACGGTCGAGACCGTCAAGGCCGCGTTTGATCACCGGGTGGTCGAGTTCATAGCCGAGCAGGTGCAGCGCGATGAGCGAGTACACCCACGGCGGCTGTATGCCGCCCCAGCAGCCGTCCTTTTCCTGCCTGGCGATGATCCAGTCGGCGCACCGGCGCAAAGCCGCTGTGCGCACTGCCATGGCCGGCTTGCTCGGCCCGATGTGCTTCTCGTACCTGTGCAGCTGGCGATCGAGCCCTTCGAAGAACTTCGTCCAGCGGTCCGCCGACGGCGCGAACTGTCCGGCATCGCCGGTCACGTGCAGTTCATCAAGGGAGAAAGAAAGCTTCCTCGCCGGTCGGAGCGAGCAGACGACTGTCAGCGGCACGATGGTCTGACGAGCCCAGCACGCCCAGTCGTAGACGTTAAGCGGGAACCAGGCAGGCAGGTAGATCAGCTCGGGCGGCATCACCGGCAGGTCGTCCCACGACCATTCACCGAACAGCGCGAGCCAGATCCTGGTGAACACCCGGGTCGCCTTGATGCCGCCGCGATCGGTGATCCACGCCCGGGCCCTGACCATGTGCTCAGCCTGCGGCGAGTCCCCGGCCAGGCGAAGCGCGACGTACGCCTCGACCGTGGTTGACAGGTTGCCGTCGCCGTGGCGGAAGTTCGCCCAGGTGCCGTCGTCGCGCTGGCACGACCTGATCCAGCGGGCGGCAGCCTCGGTCTGCTCGTCGGTCCTTATCCCGAGGAACTCTCGCAGCAGCAGGTCCTCAGCATCCATCGTCACGTTGGTCTCAAGCTCGCCCTGCCACCAGCCGTCGGCATGCTGCAATCCGAGCAGGTGGTCGACCGCACGGTCCAGGGTCGAGCGCGGGCTCGACGCTGGGGTTACCGCGTCAGCCTGGGACTGTGTCGTCGCGAGCGGATTCACCACTGCCTCGCGGTGACGAACTCGGCGATCCCCTCGAACTCGGCGCGAACGTCGTGTGGCATGTCGGTCTCCGTGAGATAGCTGACTGCCGACGCCAGCGCGGCGTCGGCCTTGGCCTGCGCCCACTCCTTGCCGCCGGCCGCCTCGACGAGGCCAGCGGCGCGCAGCAACTCTTCTTCGGTGAGCGGATCTGGCGCGGCGAGCAGCGTCGCGAGGTCGCGCCCCGCCTCGGTGCCGCTCGTCAGCGCGGCCACGACGGGCAGCGACTTCTTCCTCGCCCGCAGGTCGGACCTGACCGGCTTGCCGGTTGTCTCAGGCGTGCCCCAGATCCCGAGCAGATCGTCGGTGAGCTGGAACGCCAGGCCCGCGTACGCACCGAACGCCGCCAGGTTCTTGGCGGTAGTCGCCGGACCGCCCACGTAGACGGCGCCGATGCTGCAGGCGCAGGCCATCAGGGCCGCCGTCTTGTCCCCGGCCATGTCGAGGCATTCGGCGACGGTCACGTCGCTGCGCCGCTCGAACGCCAGGTCGGCGCCCTGCCCCGCGATCAGCCGCTGGACGGCGGCCGACAGGCAGCGCGACGCCCATACCCCTTCCGGCGGCGGCGACTCGAGCAGCAGGTCCTGCGCCAGCGCGAGCAGCGCGTCACCGGCCAGGATCGCCGACCCCACGCCGAAGACAGTCCACGCGGTCGACCGGTGCCTGCGCTCGGTGTCACCGTCCATGATGTCGTCGTGCAGCAGCGAGAAGTTGTGAACGAGTTCGACGGCGACCGCAGCGGGCACGGCCCGTTCCGGGGGCGCTTGCGCCGCTCTGGCGGACAGCAGCGCGAGCGCGGGACGCAGGGCCTTGCCAGTTCCGACCCGCCCTTCCGCCCCGACGCTCCCTTCCGCCCCCACCCGCCCTGCGGACGAACCAGAAGCGAGACCGTCTTCCGTGGGCAGGCCAAGGTGGTAGGCGGCGACCACCCTGATGTCGGGGCTCAGCCGGTTGACGGCGGCGGCGAGCGCCGGGCCGAAGTAGTCGCGCGCGGTCTCGACCGCGGCCGGAATGGTGGCGGTCACGAGGCGACCTCGCTCCGCGTCCTTTCCCCGTCCCCGGCAAACACAGTGCGGTCAGCGGACTCTCGTCCGCTGACCGCACTGCCGGTGCTGGCAAACACAGTTGTCGCAGCCAGCTCTCCGACCAACTGCTGCGCAGCAGTATGTCCGCTTCGCACAGCGCCCTCCATGGTGTCAGGCCAGCCGGTGTCGGTCCACGAGCCGGCCAGCACTAGTCCGGGTACCGAGGTTGCGGCACCGGGCCGCAGGACGCCGCAGCCTGGCGCCTGCCGAAATGTCGCCCGACGTTCCCTGGTCACGAAATAGTCGGTGACCTGGGCGCGGCTTGCCGCCGGGAAGAGCCGCTCGAGCTCGGGAATGAACTGCTCGCGCAGCTGCGCTGCGGGAATAGTCACGAATTCGTCAGCGGCCGATAGTGACACCGCCAGGTATTGCCCAGTTTTCAGGCCGGCGATGCTTGTTTTGTCGAATACCCACTGGACCGGCGAGTCGACAGCGGCGACGAACGGCAGGCCGGTGACCTGGCGATCGTAGATCACGTGCACGTTCACGATCGGAGACGCGCCAAGGCCGTCCCAGCGCTCGGCCGCGCCGACGCCCGCCCCGGCCGCAAGCTTGGCCGCCTGCCCGGCCGGCACCGCGAGCACAACCGCGTCTACGCGGGTCAGGTCGAGCTCGAAGCCGCCGTCAGGGGCCGGGCGAATGTTGTTCACCTTCGCGCCGGTTCTGACGTGCACGCCAAGGTCGGCGAGCACCTTGGCTGGGGCTCGGCCGTGCAGGTCGCCTAGCGGGACGGTCGCCACGCCGATGTCGGCCGCGTCCTTGGCGCCGAGCAGCGCGGTCTTGATGACGGTCGCCGCCAGCGCGAGGCTGGCATCGTCGCCTGCGATGTTCAGCGCCGAGACGATGAAGAGGTCCCACAGCCGGCGGCGGGCAAGCTCACCTTGTCCCCTGGCAGCGAGCCAGTCGCCGAGTCGCTGCTCGTCGAGCGCTGGATCGGCCTGGTCGATGAACCGCATCGCCAGCGCGGCCCGGCCAACCGCCAGCCGATCGGCCAGCGGCAGCAGCCGGTACCTGGTCAGCGCGCCGGTCATGTGCAGCGGGCTTGGCAGTCCGCTGCGCCGTAGCCTGGCCGGCCCGCCGGGTCCGAGCACGGTGACGTCGAACCGGTCCTGGAACGCTACCTGCGCGCTGACGCCGAGCCGGGCGAGCAGGCCGCGATAGGCCTCGCAGCACCGCAAGATCACGTGCTGCCCGTTGTCGATCGTCATCTGCCCACGCTGGTAGGACGAAGCCGCCCCGCCGAGCCTCGGCCTGGCCTCGAGCAGCGTGACGTCCAGGCCGGCCTCGGCGAGATCTATGGCGGCCGTGATCCCGGCCAGGCCGCCGCCGACGACGGCCACCCGGCCGCCAGCGCCGTCAGGCCTAGTCATGTTTGCCCTCCTGGCCGACCTCTCGTTCGCCGGCCGATCTGTTCCCCCGCGGCCGCGCCATCCTTGCCAGCGCGCCGGCGGCGACCCGTGCCTTTTCCCCGGTGGGCAGCGACATCCTGTGGTCGAGCGCCTCGGCCGGTGACGCGCTGATGTGGTCGAGCAGCCGCCGGTAGATACCGGACATCGCTCCGGTACAGGCGGCGCTGCGCCGGTCGAGCATGGGCAGCAGCCGCAAGCCGACTTCGTACCAGTCCCTAGCCCGCAGCGCCTCAAACCTGACGAGCTCGTCAAGCTGGCCATCTAGCCCGACCTGCCCATTGCGACCAGGTGGTTCGAGTCGGCAGCCGAACCTTTTCAGGTCCTCGGCCGGCAGGTAGACCCGGCCGCTGCACAGGTCCTCCCTGATGTCCCGCAGGATGTTGGTGAGCTGCAGGGCGATCCCTAGCGAATCGGCGAGCGATGTGGCCAGCGTCATGTCGCTGCTGCCGAACACGCCGAGCGAGAGCCGTCCTATCGACCCGGCCACGCACCTGCAGTAGTGCTTCAGGTCATCGAAGGTGGCGTAGCTGACCCCGCGTACGTCGGCTTCGCAGCCGTCGATCAGCTCACCGAACGCTGCCATCGGGATCGGGAACCTGGCAGCGGCGTCACGCAACGCGACGAGCACCTGGTCGCCGTCGGCCGCAGAACTGTCCTGATCGAGCGCGTTGATCTGCGCCCTGGCTCGCTCGAGCGCGGTGATCTTGTCTACTGGCGACATCGTGCCGTCGCCGATGTCATCGATTCGCCTGGCGAAAGCGTAGATGGCAGACAGGGCGCGCCGCTTGGGACCTGGCAGCAGCGCGATTCCATACGAGAAGTTCTTCGCCTGCTGACGGGTGATCTGCTCGCATCGCCGGTAAGCGTCGCGAACGCGGGAACTCGCGACCGGATCGAGCAGACTCACGCATCTCACCTCCCTTTCAGCAATGCGCCGGCCAACTCGGCCAGTGTCCTCGCCTTTCCAGGTCGCGGCGTCGCGGCGAGTACGTCGTAGTCCGCGGCCTCGATGGCGGCGAGCGCGGCACGCCCGCCGGCCAGATAGCCGGCCACGGCCAGCCGAGCGGTGCCCGACAGGGTGCCGACCAGCGGCGCACCCGCATCGAGCAGCGCCTTGGCCCGGTTGACCTCAAACGCCATCAGCTCCCGAAGGCGGGGCGAGGCGCGGCGCTCGGCGAGGTCCTGCTCAGCGCAGCCATGCTCGGCCATGTCGGCGGCCGGCAGGTAGATCCGGCCATCGACGTAGTCCTCAGCGACATCTTGCCAGTGCTCGGCAAGCTGAAGCCCGCTGCATATGGAGTCTGACAGCTCCGCTCGCTCGGGAGAAAACTTATTAAAGACGTAGAGAACGATGCGGCCAACCGGGTTGGCTGACAGCCGGCAATAGCCAAGCAGGTCATCGGCGGTCTGATACCTGGTGACAATCTGATCCTGCCGGTTAGCCTCGATCAGATCAAGAAACGGCCGCATCGGGATGCGGCACTCGCTCACCGCCTCCCGCAGCCCCCTGACGGCCGACAGCTTCGGCGGTTCTGGCGGGTCGTCCCCCCCGGCCAGCACGGCGGGGGGTTCCGGGGGGTCGTCCCCCCGGGCCAGCACGGCATACAGGCGGCGGACGTCGGCCTCGAGTTCGGCAAGCAGCCCGCCGCGTTCGGCAACCGGTGCTCGATCGCCGATATCGTCGGCGGTCCTGGCGAAGACGTATACCGCCATGAGATGTCGCCGCTTCGCCGATGGCAGCAAGCGCAATGCCACAGGGAAGTTCTCATCAGCGGCTTTCGCGGCCACGACGGCATCAGGCGGCGCCTGCCCGGGGTTTCCCAGGCGAACACCAGCCACGCGTGCCCCCTGACCTGTCACGTTCCTATTCGTTCACGGTTCGTATCGAGAATGCAAACAATGACACCAGCGTCACCTGATGTGTGCGTCGCATTCTCCATCCTGACCTTTGCAAACGCGAACGGCGACAGCCTCGCGTCCGAAATGTCTAGTATAAGAGACTTTGGGCATTGATCGCAGGGGTCGGTTGTAGCTCGCCGACCCGCGAAGGGCTAGTCTCGCCCCATGAACGCCGAACCTAGCCGGGGAGCGCTACCGGGAGAAGCGTCGCCCGGTGCCAGTGCCTCTGGCAGGCAGTCAGCGACCAGCGACGTCACCGGGACCGGCCAGGATGTTCTGGTAAGCCACGCCTTGGCGCCTGGCAAGCAATCAGGCCCGACCAGAGGCCGCGAAGTCAGGGCCAGGCGGCCATCGCTGGGCGGCGGCATTCCCGCCCGAGGCCGCGAACTTGGCGCCCAGGGGCGGCTCACAGTCCGGCGCCTGCTCGAGGCCGGGCTAGCCGAATTCGACGAGCGCGGATTCCAGGCGGTTCGGGTCGACGATGTGGTCAGGCGGGCGAAGACTTCGCACGGGACCTTTTACCTATACTTCGCCAACAAGGACGACCTGTTCAGGACGCTGCTACAGGACGCGCTGCACGACATGCAAGTGATCACCGACGAGTTCCCCGTCGTGACAAGCAACGACGCAGGGCGGGTGGCGCTGCGGCTCTGGATACACAGATTCACCGACGTCTATGCCGCCCACGCCACCGTCATCCGGATACTGAGCCAGGCGGACATCGTCGGCGAGGAGGTCTACGGAGACGGCCTGCGATTGCTCTTCAGGCTCTCAGAGGCGATCGCCCAGGGCATGACCGCCGCGCGCGGTCGGCGGACGGCCGATGGCGAAGAGAGCCCGGTCGAGCACACGGAGTTGACCGCGCTCGCCTGCCTGATGATGCTGGAACGGGTCAACTACCTGCTCAGTGTCGAGGTCCGGCTGCCGAGAGCGGAGATGATTGACCGGCTGACCGCAATCATCTACGCGGCGTTCCACAGTTCGTAAAACAAATTTTTAAAATGTACTGGATTTCGCTGGTTGCCGACTACGGGTAAGTTCTAACCAATCCGAGTGGGCTTGGCGCTGGATACCATATGCTCAGCACGCTTCGCCCGGCAAGCCGCACCAAGCCGATGTGCACGGGCCGGTAGGTCGGCGGCTGAGCCCGCAGCAGGCTGATCATCGCCTGGACATACACCGCCTTGGTCAGGTACGCCGCTGGGTCTTGCTCGGATAGATATGCGCAGCGCATCGGGACTCCCGCGCTCGTACCCGGCCAGGTCCGGCCGAACGCCACAATATCGATCGGATGCTGCGAGGCCAGCGCGGTGATCACCAGCAGCAACCGGTCGTCCACGTCGCCGGCCACCAGCGCGTTTCTCGCCGCTCGCGCGGTCGTGACCTGACTGCTGGTGAGCAAGCTGGCACCGGCCGCTTGCCGCTCCTTCCTGTCGGCACGCAACGCTGACACGTAGGCATGGCCGCCGTGGCGAGCGAGGACGCGGACAGTGATCCGGTCGGCACCGAGGCCGAAGCCGGCCAGCACCGTTGGAGCCCGGTTCGGCAAGCTGGCACCGTACTGGCGCCGCAAGGCTGGCGTGTCGACGAGTATCGGTGCGCGCAGCGGGCCGACGGCGCGGCGTGCCAGGTCGTCAAGGCGCTGACTGGGAAGACCGTGATCTGCCAGTGCCTGGCACGTCATCGGATCACAGGCCACCTTAGCGCCGTGGTCCACCTGCGCCGCGACCCAGGTTGCCGCGCTGGCGATGTCGCTGGCCAGGCGGGCCGCCTTGATCCTTTCCGCCTTGCTGGCGCCTGACCGCGCGACCTTGACGTGGCCGCCGCCGCGCGATGCCAGCGCCAGCGCCACGGCACCGCCAGCGACGAGCGCCACGGTGAGCACGACAACGCCTGCCACCGCACCACCGCGTTTCCCCCGCTCGCCTTGGGGACTGCGAGCTGGCGTAGCCGGACTCGCCGACCTCGCCGACCTCGCCGCCCGTCCGTCGCGGCCTGACTGCACAGCGTGGTCCCACCAGGCGGCCCGTTCGTCTCCGACGTCAGTACCGGGTTCAGCGTCAGAGCGGAGCGCGTCCCAGCCCGACGTCGCAGCGGCAGACAAGGGCCACCGCTGATCAAGCCCGGGGTCGTCCGCACCAGTGTCATCGGCGTAACCCGCGGTCACGTCGGGGTCAGCAGCAAGGTATGACTCGGCCAGATCATCAAGCGCGCCGGCTTCGTCAGGTTCGGTAAATCCGCCGGACTGGCGTGTTCCTTCGTCGGCGCCGAGCCGAAAGGACCAGGCATCACCGCGCTGTCCTGATCCATTCGGCGACCCAGCCGTTGGCCAGTCCTGCGCCGCCACGGCGGCCCGCAGTGTTGGCAGCGGCTCGGTAGCAGGCTCGGCAGCGGCGGCCGCACGGACGGATCCCTGGGCCTCGTGGGCGGCATCGACCGCCGCTTGCATCCGCGCGATCAGATCGTCAGGCAACGCCTTGCGCGGCGACGGAATAGGACCCGCGCCCGTCGCGCCTGGCACCCGCCGCTCAAGCGGCGACCCCTGGCCGTCCTCATCCATCCAGCTCAACCCCCAGACCGTGCCCTTTACTCCTAGCACATGTGGGCATTCCTGGATGACCAGAGCAGCACAAGAAGCACGGTTATTCAAGCAGTGCTACAGTTTGTGGCTATACAGCTACACAATGCATGCTTGCGACCGACGAAGCGAGTTGGCTGTAAATGATCGAGATCACCTTAGCCAGCAACGTGACTGCGGCATGACCATGTACGTGCCCGCCAGGTGGCCGTACCGATACCGGTCGCCGCAAGAGCGTCGTCGCCACCGGGCCTTCGTCGCGATGGCGACCGCGGTGGTCGTCGCCGTCGCGGTCGGCGGGGTCATCGACATCCTCGCCACGCCAGGACCTGCCACCTCCGGCTGGGGTCCTAACCACCCGGTCGTGATCGCGCTGCCGGTCCGGCCGACCTCGTACATCGGCGCCTATGCTCCCGGCGTTCCCGGCACCTTTGCGCCAATGGACTCGTTCAGAATGGCGAACGGAGTCCAGCCCAACATCGTTCTGTACTACAGCGACTGGGGCGAGCCGTTCGAGGGCAAGTTCGCGGTCAAGTGCGCCGCCCATCACGCTGTGCCACTGGTGCAGATGAGCCCGGGCAAGGCCAGCATCGCCGCGATCGCGGCCGGCCGATACGACTCCTACCTGCGCGCGTTCGCCGAAGCCGTCGGCGACTTCGGCGCGCGCACGGGACGGGGAGTGATCATCGGTTTCGGGCAGCAGCCGAACAGCAACCGGTACCCGTGGGGCGATGGGCACGTAGCGCCAAGCGTCTGGATCGACGCCTGGCGGCACGTCGTGACGCTGTTTCGCCAAGAAGGTGCCGACGATGTGACCTGGCTGTGGACCGTAAGCGCGATCTCCGCCAAGGCCGGCGATGTCTCTGTCTCTCCCGATCGGTGGTGGCCAGGCAGCGACTACGTCACCTGGGTCGGCATCGACGGCTATTACTACCAGCGTTCCAGCAAGTTCGCCTCGCTGTTCGGGCCGACCATCAAGCACATACGCGACCTGACTGACGACCCAATACTCGTCTCGGAGACAGGCGCACAGGCCAAGGCGGGCAAGCTGGTCAAGATCGCCGACGTGTTCCACGGTGTCCGTTCATATGGCCTGCTCGGGCTGGTCTGGTTCAACGGAAGCCGCTGGGGCCTGAACACCCCAGCCTCGGCCGCCGCGTTCGCCACCGCGGCAAGGAACTGGCGCCTCAACAGCTAGCCGCGGCGGCGTTCCTACTGAGCAGGGCCGACCAACCCAAACGGGCTCGGCGCCGGAAATTCAATCCACAGGGCGTCCCGCCCAGCGAACCGTACTGTGGCGATATGAACCGGCCGGTAGACGGCGGGCTGATCGTGCAGCAAGGCGATCATCGCCTGGACGTATTCCGACTCGCTCATATGAGCGGCAGGTACATTCGCCGCGAAGTCGGCCATCCGCAGCGGGACGCCCGCGGTCGCGCCCGACCACGTCCGGCCGAACGCCAGGATGTTGATCGGGTGCTGTGAGGCCAGTGCCGTGATCACGATCAGCAGTCTGGCGTCGACATGGCCAGCTATCATCGCGCTCCTGGCCGCCGGGCTTGTCGTGATCTGCCGACTGTTGACAAGGCCGACACCAACGGCAGCGCGTTGCCTCATGTCGGCGCGCAGCGCTGACTCGTACGCCACGGCGCCATGCGGTGCCATCACACGGACCGTGATCCGGTCGGCACCTCGACCGAAACCCGCCAGAGCGGCCGGCGCCCAGTTGTCGGCCAGGCTGGTGCCGAACTGGCGCCGCAAGGTCGGCGTGACGACCACGACCGTCGACTTCAGCGGGTATGGCGCCTGCGGCCCGAGCCGTTGCAGTTGCCGCGGCGGGAATCCATCCCGCCCGAGCGCCTGGCACATCGCCGGATCACAGGACACTACGTCAGCGCGACTGACCTGTGCCGCGACCCATGTCGCCACGCTGGCTATGTCCTTGGCCAGGCGCACGCCACCCGGGTTCGTCGCCGCCTTGCCGTCGCTGGCGCGCACCACGCCGTTGCGCGATGTCAGCACAACGGCAACGACACCGCCAGCGACGAGCACCGCGGCGAGCGCGACGACACCCGCCATCGCCGGGCGTGGCAATCGGCCCACCCAGGTCGTACGTTGCCTGCCGGGCGCTACCTGAACGGCCGGACTTGGCGGGAGCGATTGTGCTGGCGCAGAGCTCCACGCGTCACCGCGTTGTCCATTCCCGTTCTCTGACCTGGCAGGCGGCCGGTCCTGCGCCGCCGCAGCAGCCTGCAACCTGAGTATTGGCTCGGTAGCGGGCTCCGCGTCGGCTGCGTCGCGAGCGGCTCCCTGTGCTTCGTGCGCGGCTTCGACGGCCGCCTGCATCCGCGCTATCAGGACCTCTGGCAGTACCTTGCGCGTCGACGGAGCAGGAGACGCGCCTGTCGCACCAGGCACCCGCCGCTTGAGCGGCAGGCCTGCGATCTCGTCGCCCATCCAGCTCGAACCCCCCTGACCCGTGCGCTTACTCCTAGCACATGTCGGCTTTCCCGGACGACCAGAGCAGCCTATGAGGCGCGGTTATTCAAGTAGGCATGCCAACAAACTGTTAGGAACTAGCTACATAGCGTACCTGCCCGCGATCGGCATCGTGGCGGGAAAGTTCATTTCTTCGGTCCGCGAACAAGCCGGTGCGCATCGAAGCTTTGGCGGCAAAATCGCCAAAGCCCAACCCACAGCGCCTCTGACCTGTACCTTTCGTTATGCAGCGGTGCGGTATGCCCAATCACCGCCACGCCAGGTAACGACACGAGTGCACAACGCGTTCTGTGGGGGACCCATGGGTCACGGCACAAGGACGTCGCGCCAAGCGGAGCCGGTCGAGTGGGCCACGACGGCCGAGGGCGCGACGGCCGCCTCGCACCGGAAGGAAAGGGCCCATGGCGGCTGGCCGCTGCCGAGCTGGTGGCTGCTCTTGGCTGTGCTAGCGGTCCAGGCGGTGCTGTCGCTGCGACTGGTCAAGGCCGATACGGCCTTCCAGGACGAGGCGCTGTATCTATGGGCAGGGCACCGCGAACTCGCGCATCTGCTGCACGGGTCGCCGGTACCGCCGTTCCCCACCTATTTCTCCGGTGCCCCTGCGATCTATCCGCTATTCGGGGCCTTAGCCGATAACCTCGGCGGCCTGGCCGCCGCCAGGATCCTGTCCCTGCTCTTCATGCTCGGGACGACCGGGCTGCTCTGGGCCGTGGCACGCCGGCTTTACGGCCCGACCGCGGCGGTTTTCTCCGCCGCGCTGTTCGCCGTACTCGGCCCGACCCTGCACCTGGGATCTTTCGCGACCTACGACGCGATGTCGGTATTCCTCGTCGCGCTATCCGCCTGGTTCGTGGTTCGGGCCGGCGACCGGCAGGACGCCACCAGCGCGATGATCGCCGCCGGCGTGACGCTGGCACTGGCCAACGCCACGGCATACTCGATCGCCCTGTTCGATCCGATCGTCATCGGGCTCGCCTTGATCACGGCATTCCCATCGCCGGGCGGAAAACGCGCGGTCGGCCGCTGCCTGACCTTGCTGACCGTGGTTGTCGTGCTGCTCGGGATCGGCCTGCTGATCGGAGGCAACTACTACCGCACAGGCATCGCCAGCACCACGCTGCAGCGCGTACCGGGTGCTGACCCGGCCCTTCGGGTGTTCGCCGATTCATGGGCATGGACTGGCGCGGTTGCTGTCGTCGCGCTGACCGGGGTGATCATCAGCCTCACGCAGCGGCCTCGCACGGCAAGGACATGGCTGCTGCTGCTCGTGACCAGCGCGATCGTGCTGGTGCCAGCGGAACAGGCAGGCTTGCACACGACGGCCTCGCTCAGCAAGCACGGGACGATGGGATCCTGGTTCGCTGCCATCGCGGCAGGCTATGCGGTTAACTGGTTCGTTTCCGCTGCTGGTGTCGGCCGGGTCAGGGCAGTGACCGTCGGTGCCTGCGTAGCCGCCCTCATGCTCCCAGCAGTCATCGGCGTAGGCCAGGCGCGGACGTTCGCTACCGACTGGCCCAACTCATCTAGCTTCACCGCGATACTCGGCCCGCTCGTGAACCACACAAGCGGCCGCGTCCTCGTCGAAGATCCATCGATCGCCGCGTACTACCTGTCGGCGGGCAGCCAGTGGCAGCGCTGGTCGGGGACCAGGAACATCGTGCTTCCATCAGGAGCGAGCACCGGCGGGCCGAGCAAGAATGCCGGGGTCGTCGGCTCGGGCAACGCGGGCGTCTACGCCGTGTTCATCCAGGAGGGCTATTTCTCGCTCGTGGCGCTCAACTTCGCCGACACCACAGCCCTAGATCACGCCATCCGCGCCGAGCTGCGCGCGAATCACCACTACCACATCATCGATGTGGTGCCCTACGGTCCAGCGCACGGCACCTACGTCATATGGCGATACGAGCCGCACTGATGAGCCTTACCCAGGTTCCGCTTCAGGCCCAGGCGGGCGGCGGCGCTCCGAGCGTCGTGCCTCGGCGCCGGCCCGGCCCCGCACGACCCTATCCGCCAGCCCGACCCGATCCGCCAGCCCGACCCGATCCGCCGGCACGAACCCATCCGCCGGACGAAGCCGAGAAGTATGGCTACATCGAGCGCGACCTGCCGTACCTGGCGACCCTGCTGTTCATCGGCGCCGGGTGCCTTTGCCTGAGTCAGGTCAGGTTCGAGCTGCACGCGCCGGTGGCGTGGGTCTTCATGATCTTCACCGGCACCTACGCGAGCTACCAGGCCATCAGCCTGCCGGTGAATTTCACCGGACGCGGCTTCGACCTGGCCGCGCACCAGGCGCTCGTCGGGACGTGGCATCCGCCGGAATATCCGGCCGTCGATATCTACTTGCCGATCTGCGGCGAGCCTGTCGACGTGCTGGAGAACACATGGACCGCGGTATTGGAGCTGATCGCGAGCTACCAGGGCGCGGCCAGAGCCTACGTGCTCGACGACGGGCCGTCTGATGCGGCGAGGCAGCTAGCCGAGTTGCTCGGCTTTTCATATATCAGGCGCCCTGAGGCGCGCGAGTTCAAGAAGAGCGGCAACCTGCGGTACGCCTTCGCCCGCACGAGCGGCGAGTTCCTGGTCATACTCGACGCGGACTTCGCGCCGCGAGCCGACTTCCTGGCCGAGACGCTGCCTTACATGGACGACAAGCGGATCGCGATCGTGCAGACGCCGCAGTTCTTCCGCGAGCACCAGGAGCAAACCTGGGTAGAGAACGCCGCCGGAGCGATCCAGGAGGTGTTCTACCGGTCGATCCAGGTCGCCAGAGACCGTTTCGGCGCCGCGATCTGCGTGGGGACGTCCGCGCTGTACCGCAGGTCGGCGCTTGAGCCGCAGGGCGGCCCGACCCTGATCCCCTACGCCGAGGACGTGCACACTGGGCTCGACGTACGCAGGGCCGGCTGGTCGATGGTGTACGTGCCGCTCGTGCTGTCGGTCGGGATCTGCCCTGACAATCTCGACGCCTTCGTCAGGCAGCAGTACCGGTGGTGCACGGGAAACGCCGGGGTCGTCTTCAACCGGCGACTGTGGTCTGTGCCCATGAGCGTGCCGGCCAGGCTGACGTATATTTCTGGCTTCTTCTACTACGTCTACACTGCGCTGCTGACGTTCTTCGGGCCGGTCATCCCGGTCGTGATGCTGCTCTTCCTCCCCGGCCAGATCCGGCTGAGGAACTTCGTCACGCTGCTCCCGTCAATGCTGACTGGATTTCTCCTATACCCGCTCTGGCACCGCGCCAAGTACGGCCCTGGTGTCTGGCCATTGGGAATCGCCAGGGGCTGGGCGCACGTATTCGCGATCTGGGACGGCGCCCGCGGCAAGACCATGGGGTGGCAACCGTCGAGAACGCCGGCCAGTTCGCTGCGCCGGCTGCGGATCGGGATCACGGCGTGGAGCGGTGGCATGGCCATCTTCTGGCTCGCTCTCGCCATCTGGCGCACGGCGACCATAGGGACCACGCAGATGGCGGTGCTGTTGCTGGTGGGCGTGGTCAACCTGGCCGCAGTCGCCCGCGTTGTGTTCCCCGGAGGCAAGACGGCATGAAACCACGCCTGGTGATGTGCACGGCCCTGGTAATAGCGGCGGCCGCTGTCGCCGCCGCTGTCAGCCACATCTCAACCATGCACAATCGCGGGCTCAAGGTCGTCCATGCGTCGCTGCCGGTGAGCCTGGCTTCCTATCTCGGCGTGTTCGAGGCCGGATCGCCGCCTTCCTACCGGCCGGTCGCGGAGTTCGCCGCCGCCGCTGACCGCGAGCCGGACATCGTCGGGTCGTTCAGCGGCTGGGCCCAGCCGTTCGACTCATCGTTCGCCCGCGGGCTTGAGCAGCGCCACACCATCCCGTTCGTGCAGATCGATCCGACGTTCGCGTCGATATCGGCGATCACGGCAGGCGACTACGACACCTACCTGAAGGCGTACGCGGACAGCGTGGTCGACTTCGGCCACCCGGTGATCATCGGCTTCGGGCACGAGATGAACGCGCCCTGGTACGCCTGGGGTTACGGCAGGCTGTCGCCGGCCAGCTTCGTCAAGGCCTGGCGCTACATTGTGAACCTCTTCCGGTCCAGGGGCGCCGACAACGTGACCTGGCTGTGGACGATCAACGCCGATCGGCCGGGCACCGGTCCAGTCGCCGACTGGTGGCCGGGCAGGCGATACGTGACCTGGGTAGGAATCGACGGCTACTACTACCATCCGTCCGATTCTTTCATGAGCGTCTTCGGCAAGACCATCGATCAGGTGCGGGCATTCACCCGCGATCCGATCCTGCTGTCAGAGACTGCCGTTGGTCCCCGCGCCGGACAACTCCTGAAGATCCAGGACCTGTTCCACGGCATGGCAAAGTACAAGACGCTTGGGCTGGTCTGGTTTGATAAGGATCAAGATAGCGGGATATTCCATCAAGATTGGCGCATAGAAGATAGCCAAACCGCCGAATATTCCTTCAGGCTCGGCATAAGGGACGAACTTACCCCGATCGGAAAACATTAGGCAGTAAAATTTTGGATCCGGATGAAAGGTGCGGCTTGGAATTCTGCTAAAAGCCCCGCTTAAGGCAGTGCGGACCTATAGCCTCTTCGCAGCGATGACTATTACGTAGCCGATCTGCTACGCAACGTGACATGGCGGGCAATCGATGGACAACGGCACGGCCACGGGTTGGGAGCATCTGCTCTCGGCGCGACGCTCGCCCGTCTTCGGCCAGTCACAGCGGGACGGCCTCACCGCGATGATCGACCTCGCGACCCGGCCGGCGGTCCTGCCGCGATCTCCGGTCGACGGGGACCTGCCGTCGCCTTCCGAGCCAAGCGGCAGGCAGGCGCCGCGGACCTTGACGCCGCGCGCGCTCGCCTGGATGCCGGTGCTGACGCTGGTCGTCATACTCACCACGCAGGCGATGCTGTCTGCGCGGCTGATCTCCAGCTTCACCGCGTTCAACGACGAAGCGCTCTACATCGGCGCTGGGCAGATGGAGTGGCTGCACTGGCTGCACGGAACGCCGATCCCGCTCTATCAGACCTACTTCTCCGGCGCTCCGGTTCTCTTTCCCGCGCTTGGCGCTCTTGCCGACGGCGTTGGTGGCCTTACGGCCGCGCGACTGCTGTCACTTGGCTTCATGCTCGGGGCGACCCTGTTGCTCTGGTCCACGGCGAGAAGGCTCTACGACTGGCCCACCGCGTCGCTCGGGGCGGCCATCTGGGCCGTCCTAGGTCCGACTCAGCACCTCGGCGCGTACGCGACTTATGACGCGATGGCTCTCTTCCTCCTCGCACTCGCCGCCTGGTTCGCCACCGGCCGCCGCGATAAGGAGGACGCGACTGGCTGGATACTCGCCGCGGCAGTCACGCTCGCAGTCGCGAACGCCACGAAATACGCCTCGGCCATCTTCGATCCGGTCGTCATCGCCCTGGCCGTGGTGAGTGCGTGGCCGAGGCCGGGCGGCAAGATCGCCCTGCGCCGGGGAACACTGCTCACCGCCAGCCTGACCGGGATGCTCGCGCTGCTGATCCGGCTGGGCGGGCCGCTGTACTTGCGCGGCATCGAGCAGACGACGCTTGAGCGAACCAGCAACACCACGTCGATGCTGACAGTCCTTGATCAGTCCTGGCACTGGATCGGCGCGGTGGCACTCCTGGCCGCGGTCGCCGTGGTTCTCGGCTGGCGCGGCCCTGCTGCGATGCTGAACGTGCTGTTCGCCGTCGCGGTTCTGCTTGTGCCGGCCGAACAGGCCAGGATTCACACGGCGACTTCGCTGAACAAGCACGTGGACTTCGGCGCCTGGTTCGCTGCCATCGCCGCGGGCTACGCCATTCGCCTCATCGCGGCCCGGCCACGGCAGACCTACCTGCGGATTGGCGCTATATGCGTGTGCGTAACCGGGCTACTCGCCGGATCCAGGGCGGGCGTCGTCCAGGCTCAGCAGATGACCTACGGATACTGGCCTAACGAGGCCAGGCTGGTAGCCGCTCTCCGTCCGCTTACCGCCCGCGGTGGCATGTTCCTTGCCGAAGGGCAGTACATACCGGAGTTCTACCTGCGCACGACGCGATGGCAAGACTGGTCGAACACGCGAAGCGTCATACTGCCGGGCGGTAAGTCGATCAACGTGCCGGTCAATGGGACAGGCAATCCGGCGGTGTACAAGAGACTGATCTCGGCGCACTATTTCAGCGTCGTGCTGCTCACCTTCACCGACACGGTCGCGCTTGACGACGACATCGCAGCGGACCTCGCCAGCACCAGCGGGTACCGCGTCGCCTCGACCATCCCGTTCGGGCCGACCAGGCGTGGCAACTACACGATCTGGGTCTACCAGCCGGGACCAGGGCGCAGCGCATCGTGAGTCTCACTACCGCGGGCCGTCATCGCTATCGCACCGTCATTCAAGCGCCTCCCGACAACCGCGAGAAGTTCCTTTACATCTCACGATCCTTGCCGTACCTCGCGGTAAGCCTGACGCTTGCCTTCCTCGCCGCGTTCACGAGCCAAGTCTTTTACGAGATCAACACCGGAATCTGGATCTTCGCGATCTTCACGCTCATCGGCACGATCGCGTTCTCGATGTCGATGCCGCTCGGGTTCGCTGGGCAGGGCTTCAGTATCGAGCGCCACCAGGAGCTGGTGCGATCCTGGCGTCCGCGCCGCTACCCTGACGTGGACATCTTTCTGCCCTGTTGCGGCGAGCCCATCGAGGTTCTCCGCAACACGTGGACCGCCGTAGCCGAGATGGTGCAGGCGTACCAGGGACGCGCGATGGCCTTCGTGCTCGACGACGGCGCCGATTCCGAATGCGAGTCCGAGGCCGCAAGCCTCGGACACACCTACGTGGTGCGCCCGAATCGGGGCCGGGACAAGAAGTCGGGAAACCTGAGGTACGCCTTCGCTCACACGCGAGGTGAGTTCTTCATCGTGCTCGACGCCGACTTCGCGCCCCGGCGCGACTTTCTGGCCGAGACATTGCCGTACTTCGACGATCCTGCCGTCGCGATCGTGCAGACGCCGCAATATTTCCGCACCGACAAGCACCAAACCTGGGTGGAGAGCGCGGCAGGTGCGATACAGGAACTGTTCTACCGCGCCATTCAAGTAGGTCGCGATCGGCTCGGCGCGTCCATCTGCGTCGGGACCTGTGCGCTGTACCGGCGCTATCCGCTGCTGCCGCAAGGCGGGACGACGCTCATCGCCTATGCCGAGGACGTGCACACCGGCCTGGACGTGCGCCGGGCGGGCTGGAAGCTCGTCTACGTGCCGGTGATACTCGCCACCGGCATGTGCCCGACCGGGCTCAATGCTTTCATCAGGCAGCAGTACCGCTGGTGCACAGGTTCGACGAGCACCGTGCTCACGTCCAGGCTATGGACGGTGCCGATGAGCATCCCGGCGCGACTGACCTACATCTCGGGATTCTGTTACTACGTGTTCACGGGCCTGAGCGTGTTCGTGATACCGCTCATTCCCATCTCGCTCCTCTTGTTCAAGCCGTACAGCATCACGCCACTGAACTCCGGTCTGATCGTCGTCTCGATGCTGACGAGCATGACCGTAATGCCGCTGTGGCACCACGCGAGTTACGACCTGCGCCAGGTCTTGCCGCTTACCCTGGTGCGCTCTTGGGCGCACGCCCTGGCCATCTGGGACTATGTGCGCGGCAAGACAATGCAATGGCAGGCAACCGGCACGAGAGTCAGCCCGGTGAGCCGATTTTGGTGGGGCATCAGGCTGTGGAGCCTGACCGCCGTCATGGCCTGGCTCGCACTCATCGGATGGCGTATGACGGCGATACCGCCGGGCAGATTCACGATCATCACGATCAGCGGCTTCATCAACCTGGCCGTCGTCTTGCGAGTTGTCTTCCCGGGAAAGAGAGCGGCGTGACATCCCGGTCCCACCGGAGGCGGCCGCGGCGCGGATGGCCGCGGCGCGCGGCGCGATCGCTTGGCGCCGCGATCGCGATCGCCGTCGTCGCGGCTGGGACAGCCGAGATCCTGCGAGCCGTATATCCCAATCCGACGTCGGCAGGGACCAGCCCACCGGACGACTCGTTCCGCGACCACCCTATAGTGATCACCTTGCTCGATCACCCAGAGTCCTACCTGGGCGTTTACGCGGAAGGTGTACCGAACAGCTACGCACCGATCGAGTCGTTCGCCGTTACGACGGGCGTGCGGCCGAACATCGCGCTTTACTACAGCGGCTGGCAAGAACCCTTCCAGGCATCGTTCGCATCGAAAGCCGCCGACCACAACGCTGTGCCGCTTATCCAGCTCGAGCCGGGCAAGGTGAGCTTGGCCGCGATCGCCGCCGGCGTCTACGACGGCTACCTGGACACATTCGCGGATGCGGTGGCGAACTACGGCGCGAAGACAGGGCACGGAGCGATAGTTAGCTTCGGACACGAACCGAACGGCTCGTGGTACCCCTGGGGCTTCAGGCACGTATCGCCGTCGACCTGGGTCGCCGCCTGGCGGCATATCGTCACGGTGTTCCGACAGCGGGGCGCGGACGACGTGACCTGGCTGTGGACGGTCAACATCATCGCCGCGAAGAGTCGCATACCTGCCCCTGGCCCCTGGTGGCCTGGCAGCAAGTACGTCACCTGGGTTGGGATAGATGGCTATTACTACAAGCCGTCATGGCATTTCGCATCGCTATTCGGACCGACCATCAAAGCGGTCAGGTCGCTGACCCGCGATCCGATACTCATCTCGGAGACAGGCGCTGCTCCAGCAGCCGGCAAGGCAGCGAAGATATCCGACCTGTTCGCCGGCACGCGGGCGTATGAGTTGCTCGGATTCGTCTGGTTCGACGCTCGCAGAGTTCATGACTGGAGGATCGATACCAGGGCCGCCGCGTCGGCGTTCACCGCTGGCGCCAGTACATACCGCGGATTCCCCTGATGGCTGGCGGGCGCGGCATCAGGATGCGGCACCGGCGGCACCGGGTCGGTTTCGCCGTCATCTTCGCCGCCATCGGCCTGGCGATCGCGGTCGCCGCCGGACTGCTGCTGGCTCCGGCCCCGTTGCAGTCCATGCATGACGCGACGCTGCCCACGACCCCCGATTCCTACCTTGGCGTATATGTTGACGGGTTCCCGCGCTCGTACTCCGTCGTCGACTCGTTCGCCGCGCCAACCGGCCTCACGCCCAACCTCGATCTGTACTACATAGGCTGGGGCGAGCAGTTTCAATTCGGCTTTGCCAGGCAGGCTGCTCGGCGCGGCGCGGTACCGCTTATCCAGATCGATCCAGAGAAGGTCAACGTCGCCGGTATAGCGGCGGGATGGTACGACAGATACCTCGTCTCGTATGCCCGCGCGGTCCGGGCGTATGGCCGCCCCGTCATCTTGAGCTTCGGGCATGAGATGAACGGGTGGTGGTACTCCTGGGGTCACCGCCACACCTCACCGGCGGACTTCGTGGCCGCCTGGCAGCACATCGTCACGGTGTTCCGCGACCTGCGGACCGACAACGTGACCTGGCTGTGGACCGTCAACATCATCAACAAGAGCCGCGGCATCGCCGACCCGGCGCCATGGTGGCCTGGCAGCTCCTACGTGACCTGGATCGGCATCGACGGCTACTACCACAGGCGGTCGTGGACGTTCGCGTCGCTGTTCGGGCCGACGATCAAGGCGGTGCACATGCTGACCAGGCACCCCGTTCCGATCCTCATCGCGGAGACCGGCGCGGCACCATCGGCCGGTCAGCCAAGATCGTCGACTTGTTCAACGGCATCAGAGCCTACGGGTGCTCGGCTTCGTGTGGTTCGACGCGAAAGTGTGGCGGCTGCATGGCAAGGCCGCTGCCGACACGTTCAGGCACGAGGCGCAGGCGCATCGCGTCGCCCCGATCGCTACCGTGATGGTTCGCCCATAGCCGGGGCTACTTGGCCCGAGGTAAACCCCGCCACTAGCTCGCCAGCGTTTACCGGCACAGGGACCGTATTCCCGGCCTGAGCAAGCGGGCACGCCCAGGCGGGGTCGTACGCGCACGACGGGTTGTAGGCGAAGTTCAGGTCGACGACCAGGTGCCTGTCATTGCCGCCGAGATCGGCGCCCTTGACGGTGTCGAGCACATAACGCCCACCCCGGTAAGTCGCACCGTCTGTCCTCGTGTCCTTGATCGGCAAGAAAATGCCGCCGCCGTAGCCGGTCAGCCACCACACATCGAGATCGCCGACGTCAGCCAGGCGCACGACGCCCGCCCGTTCGAACACCACAACTCCGTCCGTGCCGGTCTTGACCTCCAGCCTGGCGGGCGCGACGTCTGTATCCACCCTCGCGACGTACCGAAGCGAAGGGTCATACCCCGCGACCGGCACGCCGGTGAAGCTGGCGCGGCGACCAGCCGGTATCGGTGACTCTGGATGGCTGCGGAGCAGGCTGTTACGCCCGTCTTGCCATATCTGGTGCGCCACCCGCGGCTCCGGCGTCGCCCTGACTTCCGCGTACAAAGAGGCCACCCGACGCCGCCAGTCAAGCAGCGGCAAAGCGTTCGTCTTGAGCTTGTTTTCCTCGGTCACGTGCTCTCCCAGCCTGCCGATCGCGTCCGTCTCAACCCGCGACGCAGGGTAACCGTCCGCCAGCCGAACCGGTAGGGTGCTGTGCTCGTGGGCTATACCGACGCACCGCCGGGATGGTGGCGGGAATTCGTGCTCGCGACGCCGGCCAGGACGGCCAAGCTGGCCGTGGTCAGGGCTAACGGGGCACCGCACGTGGCACCGGTCTGGATCGACCTCGACGGTGACCAGGTCGTGTTCATGACCTCGGCCGACACCATCAAGGGCAAGGCCATACTGCGCGATCCACGGGTTTGCCTGTGCTGGGACGACGAACGGCCGCCGTTCAGCTTCGTGACCGTCGCGGGGACCGCGCGGACGTCGACCGACGCTGATGAACTGCTGCGCTGGGCGACTCGCATTGGCGGCAGGTACATGGGGTCAGATCGCGCCGATGAATACGGCAGGCGCAACGCGGCACCGCCAGAGATGCTCGTCCGGGTTACCCCGAACACTATCGTCGCCAAAATTAACGTCGCCGACTAGACATTTACCGACAAGGCCTATCAGATGGCTCACGACGTTCTAAGCTGCCGCCATGTCGACGGCAACCTGGATCGCCGCGATTGCCACCGTGGTCGTGGCAATCGGTGTGTCCATCGCTGCCTGGTTCGCTCGCACGGCATCGGTCGCGCTATCCAGTCAGCTCACTGCCCAGCAAGCACTCACCGCCCAGCTCGCTGAGGTGCTGCGACTACACGCCAGGGAACTCGGCCAGTCACTCGATGAACGCCGACGGGCACAGGCGTGCCGTGTCTTCATCGAGCTAAACCGGACCATGCCGGTGAGCGTGGCATCGACGGCAAACGGTGACCCGGCCCAGCCACGGCAGGCACCGTGGCTAGTGACCGCGACCGTGCGCAATACCAGTGACCAGCCGGTCTACGACATGTATGTGATCTGGCAACTCGGCACCACCAGGATGGGCAAGCCGGACCCGGTAGCCCGGCTGCTGCCAGGCGAGCAGGCCAGCTTCGAGCGCGGCAACCAGCCGGCCGACGCTGACCCGTCGTCTGACCCAGTCGCACCGTCCGATCCCGCCGCGCTGAACGCATTCCTCACGTTCCGCGACACCGCCGGCGTCCGGTGGACGGTCAGGGAAGATGGCAAGCTATCCGACCTCGCACCAGCCAGCCCTTAGCCCCGCGAATGACACCTGCGCCGAGCCCAGCCGACACTGGTCTCGGTGGCGGACAGGCGGGCCTGGATCTTGCGCAACCCCGCGTGCAGGGCATCCAGTTCGTGAGCGTTTCCCGCTACCCGCTGTAAGGCCAGGATAGGGGTGTCATCGGCGTGGTAGCCGGCTTTCCGAAGTAGCCGGGTCCGGCCGGCGGAGCAGGTGCGCCAGGGAAAGGCGGCTGCGCCCGGCTCGGCGGTGGCGGCCCGAACGAGCCCGGACGACAGCGTCGGACCGTTATTGTCGTTCCCGCCTCGCCCGCCGCCACATAGGCCACATTGGCGGTCCGCCATCGGGCAGGTAGAAGGGCGCGTCCGGCCGCAACGCATAGCCTTGGCGCAGGTAAAGGCCACGTACCCGTTCGCTTGAGGCCTCCAGATAGGCCGGTGCACCGTCCTGCTTGTCAATCTCCTGGTGATATGAACGCAACAGCGCGGCACCGGTCCCCGCACCCTGCCGGTCTGGCCGCACGGCGATCATGGCCAGGTAGTGGTGCGGATTGCCGACCGGATGGCACTGCTCAAGCGCGGCGTCGAACGCGACGAACCGATCGGTCCAACCACTGGTGAGCGCGGCGAGTCGCGCCTCATAGTCGGCAGGCCCGCCGTCGTGCCCATCGCCAACGAACAGCCACAGCGCCACGGCCGACCTGTCGACTGTCGTGTGCACGACGCCGCTGCCCAGCGCGTGCTCGACGAACATCAGGAAGTACCCGGGAAAGATGTCGCGCCGGGCAACCGGGTCGGCGATCAGCCAGCGCGACGGCGGCAAGTCGATGAACGCGTCGGCGATGACCTGGCTGAGCCGTTCAGCGTCGGCGTCGTCCGCGCGGATCACGTCGTTCACCGGCGCACCTCATCCACGGCCGACGCAAGCTGACCAGTGGCCGCGTGCGCGCCAAGGCCGATGGTCGCGTAGACCTCGGGCCGCCTGAGCTTGAGCAGCACGCCCCAGCCAAGGCCGACGATGCCAACCACCGCGTAGCTGGCGGGGAATTCCCAGGCCGCCGGGTCGCCCTTCCCGACGCCGAGCAAGGTCGGATAGTTAAGCACGGCAAGCACCACGATCAGCGTCAGCAAGATGGCCGCGAGCGCCGGGGCGATCAAGCGGCACCACGCTCCCTCGCCGTGGCTGTCTCGGCCGAAGAACGCGAGTACCGCGACGGCCGTCAGCGCCAGCAACACCAAGATGCCGAACCCGCCGGTGGTGCCGAGCCAGAAGAACAGCTGGCTCATCGGCTGCCAGCCAGCGACGGCATAGGCGCAAATAACCACCAGCCCGGTCGCGCTCTGCACCAGGGACGCCGTTTTCGGTATGTTGTTCGCCCCGGTACGGCCGAGCGCTGCCGGCAGCACATTCTCCCGGCCGAGCGCGTACATATAGCGCCATACCACATTGTGGAACGCGAGCGCGGCAGCGAACAGTGATGTCAGGAACAACAACTGCGCTGTAGCGGAAAGAAACCCGCCGCCCAGTCCGAAGAGCAGGCCAGGACCTTCCTTGGCAGCGACCGCCACGACGTGGCTCTGGCCGGCGTGCACGGCCATTGCCCAGCTAGCCCCGGCGTACACAACGGCGATCACGCCGAGTGCCAGGTATGTGGCCAGCGGTATGGTGCGCCGCGCGTTGCGCGCCTCTTCGGCAAGCACAGGCGCCTGCTCGAATCCGACGAACCCGAGCACCGCCACGACTGCTAGCACGCCGAACGTGCCCAACCCGGCCGAGGTGAGGTCGGCAGGTGACAGCGTGCCGAAGCCGATATGGCCGCCAGGAGCGTGCACGAGACCCGACACCGTCTCGGCGAGTATGACCAGGATCTCGGCGGTCAGCAGCACGCCGAGTACCCAGCCGGTGATGTCTACCCGAAGCAGACCGAGCACGGCGATCAGAGCCCAGGCGCCGAGCGCCCACACCCACCAGGCCGCGTGCAGGCCAAGATGAGCCTGCGCCTCCGCCGCCGCGCCAGGCCCGAACGCCCCGTAGAGCCCGACCTGCAGGCACGAATAGGACAGCAGCGCCATGAGCGCAGCCGCGACGCCGGCGACGCGTCCGAGACCTTTAGATATGAACGCATAGAACGCACCGCTATTGGTAATGTGCCTGGTCATCGCGACGTAGCCGACCGCGAAAATTGCCAGAATCAGCGCAACGGCAATGAAAGCGGCCGGAATGCCGGTCAGGCCCGTCGTCTGGTAGGCGGTCGGGATCACGCCGGCGGCGACCGTCAGCGGAGCGACGCCAGCCAGCACGAAGAATAGTACGGCCGGAATTCCCAGCCGGTCGGCGGCGAGCGCGCGCGAGACATGGCTCGGCCGCGTTCGCTGCGACTGGACTTTAGACATCAGGTTCCTCCTGTTAGTAAGTGAATGAAAGCGAGCGGCCTAGACGCGTTGCGAAAGCAGCAGGCTGTCGGTCGCCGCCTGGGTCTGGGCGATCAGCTCGCGCAAGTCGGGAGCGAGTTGCCGTACGGTCTCATCCAGCCAGCGCCGCGCCCCCTTCGGTCCGTACGGCAGCAGCCGGGAGCCAAGGCCGCACGCGGTGGCCAGACCAGCCAGCGTCGCGCCTGCCACGGTGACCGGCTTGCCCGGATCAAGTGCGGCCTGGGCGCGGAACAGCGGCGCGAATGCGCAGTCAGGGTCAACCGGCACCCACCGGCCAGTCCGCCAAGGCCGCCGCGATCCGGCCAGCGTCAGGTACTTTTCGTGCTCGAGGCGCCGAGCCACGTCCCGCTCCGCCGACCTGGCGAGGAATGCCAGCCAGTCGGGCACGCGACGGCGTTCGCTGACCACGAGCGCGAGCACCGACCTGGCGAGTTCACCGGCTGGAAGGGAGCGGCCAGCCGGCGCAACCCCCTCTGGCCAGATGCGAATGCTGCCGGCCAGCACCAGCTCGGCGAGCAGCGCACCAGCTAATCCGACGCCGATCGCGCGGTGGTGCAGATAGGGCCGACCGGTCACCTCGTGATGCGACATAAGGTACAAGTCGTCAGCGACCAGCCCCGTCCCGGTCAGCCGCGCCACGAGCTGAACTCACACCAGACGGTCTTCCTGCTAGCGGTGATATGCACGCCCCATCGATCAGACAGCGCCTCGACGATCGCAAGGCCGCGGCCGCTGATGTCGCCTGGGCCTGCTTGGGCCCTGACCGGCAGGCGGAGTACATCCTCGTCGGTGACATCGAGCCGCAGCGTGCCGGTCGCCTGCGCGAGCAGGAGCCGCACGCAGGAGGTCTCGGCGTGCTCGATGCTGTTGGTGACCAGCTCAGAGACAAGCTGCTGCACCACGTCTGTCATCTCGGCGAACCGCCACTCCTTCATAATTTCCCTGGACCAGGCGCGACCGTCCGCCACCGCCTCCGGTACCGGGGGCAACGTGACAATGCGCCAGAGATAGTCGGCGGCCGCTGGCCTGGTATTCATGATGAGAAAGTTCCGCACGCAATTGCGTGGGGGTGGTATTCCGATTATCACGGCCACGACAATCGGCCCTGCGCCAGAGAAACGCAAGTGAACAAAGGAGAACAGCTTTTAGCTTCTCATTCAATTGCGCGGCAGGGTTCGTCTGCCGGTATCAGACAGCTCAGCGACTCGAGCCGCTGCGATGGATTTTCGAGTCTGAGCAGCGGTCAGTCGCTTGCCGCCTCCGAGGTCTCCGGTACCTCGACGATCTCGCCTTCTATAGTGATCTGGATCTCGTCGCTGACGACGAACCTGCCGTCGAGAACCGCGTTGAAGGTCAAGCCGAAGTCCTTGCGGTTTATCTGAGTCTGGGCACCGTAAGCGATCCTGTGGCCCATCATGCCGGGGTCGCTGAACTCGCCATACCTGATCACCTGCAGCGTGACCGGGCGGGTATTGTCCTTGATCGTCAGATCACCAGTCAACGCGTACTGGTCACTGCCGGTCGCCACAATGCTTGTGCTCTTGAACGTCATCACCGGGTACTTCTCGACTTCGAGGAAGTTCGACGACCTGATGTCGTTGTCCCTCATCCCGTTGTTGGTACGGATGCTGGCGGTGGAGATCGTGGCCTCAACCGACGCCGACTCCGGGTGGGCCGGATCGATTTCCGCTGTGGTGCTGACTTCGTCAAAGTAGCCACGAACCGTCATCATGCCTAGGTGTCTCGCCGAGAACTCGACCTGCGTGTGGTACGGATCAAGCTGCCATTTGCCCACTAAGTACCTCCCTAAGCCTTGACTCGCGGCTCGGTTACTGGCCCGCCCACGAGTCCGTCAGTTGTCCCCCCTTCGCACCGACCCTAACCCATCCAGCACATTTCCGGAGGCTACACTCCGGATAGACAGTGCGGCACGTCGCTGTCATTCGGACCATTGCTGCTGTTGGCAGGCGGACGGCAACGACAGCGCCGGACCGTTCCTGTCGTGGGGACAACCGCACTGGACCTTGCTGTCGTTGGCCCGCGGCGGCTAACAGCGGCGTTGGACCATTGCTGTCGTTGGCCGGCGGGCGGCGGGCTGAAGTTGCTGCCGCGCGCCGGCCGAGATGGTCTTGCTGCGCTAGCCGTCGGTGAGCTTCAACGTCCCGCCCAGCATCGTGCCGCGCACACGGAACATCACCGCTCGCGAGTTGTCGTCCCGGCTGTCGATCGCCTGCTTGGTGCCGAGCACCAAAACCTGCTCCTGAATCCGCCATCCCTTGGGCACGATGATCGAGACCGCGGAGGCAAGGCTCCGCACGATGATGGTGACCTGGTCGGGATCGTGGCTCAGAACGACATTACGCAGGTCCATGTCCACGCGCCCGAACAGTGCCGTGATCGAGCAGAAGCGGCCGATCCTAAACCGACCAGCCCGCTGCGCCCGGCCGCCGACAACCACGACCTTGTGCGGATCCACGGCGCGGTACACCCCACTGCGCTGAGCAGGCAGCGACGGCAGGTCGGCCACGACCGCGGCCACCTGGCTCGCGGTGACCGCGCTGTACATGGCGTCCAGCCTGCTGCTGTGCTCGGCGAGGGACAACCTGCCGGAAGCGACGGCCTCGGCGAGCGCCTCGGCGGCCGCGTCCCTGTTGGCGTCCGACGCGCGGACCGCACCTGATGGCTCTGTCATTGACGCATCCTCTCTGGCTAGCCAGCCAGCAGCGCCGCGAGCTGCCTGGACCAGTTCTCGTCGTGAGCGACCTGGCCGACGAACAGGTCGGTCAGCACGGCCGGCTCGCCGACCCGCCTGGCCGGCGCGGTGAGACCGCCGCCTGCCGGCACCGGCGGCGTGAATCCCGAATCGACCAGCGCCCGGTTGATGGTGCCGAGCCCGTCCTGTCCGGGAGACCGGAACACCAGTGTCGGCGGCGCGGCCAGGTTAAGCACCTCGAAGACCACCCGGTTCGCGGTGCTCGCCAGGACAAAGCCGAGCACCGTGGGATCATCGCCCGCTGCCGTCAGCGCCGACAAGTCGTCACCAGCCGGGATCAGCCGGCCCCTCGTCACGTCGGGGCGCTTAGTCATCTGATGCTGGGCGGGCGTCCGCATCCCCGCGCCGAGCGCGCGGTAAGCCCAGTAGTCGCCGAAGTCACCGTAGCCTTCGCGGAAGCCGAACGGCCCGAAGCCGCCTCCGAGGCCTGCGCCGAACGGACCGGCACCGAACGGACCGGCACCGAACGGACCGGCACCGCCAAACGGAGCAGGACCGAACGCGCCAGGGCCGCCCGCCATGACCCCGGCGGCAAGCATTCCGGCGAAGCCAGGGGCGAACGAGCCCGCGCGCCCGTCGTGGTCACCGATATGCGGCGACACCGCGTGGTCCTGCCAAGGACTCACGCCCTCGGCCTGCTTGCGCACGGAAGTGACCTGTCGCAAGCCGATCGCGACTTCGGCGTGGCGCGCCAGTTCATCGATCGCCGCCCGCCGTCCGGGCAGCGCCGCGACCTCGATCAGCGTGCCAGCCAAGTCGGGGTGAACGCCGTTGAGTGTGCCTGCCGGCACGGCGACGCCATCGCGGAGCAGACCGGCCGCCTGGCGCAAAGCCATAGGGTCGAGACCAGGCAGCAGCGCGCCGAGAAACGCCGAAGTCCGGCTTCTGGCCTCACCGATACGGCGGGACAGCGCCTTGGCGAACTCTCCGCTGCGGTTGCCGAGCCTGGTCAACACGACCGGGTCGCTGCCGGTCACCTCAACCGTGATCACGTAGTTGTCGTTTGTCACCGCCTTAACGAAGGCGAAGCTGACCCGCAGCGGGCTGCCAGGTCCGATAACAAGCAACGCGTCATCGTAGACCCGGATCTCGACTTGCTCCCCTGCGGCGAAACCGGAGAAGATGTCGGCTTCACCAACCGTGGCCGCCGTCTTGGCCGCCGCGTCGGCGTGCGCGTCCTTCATCTCCGCGAGCAGCTGGGTCCGCATCACGCCCAGCCTGGACAACTCGACCACGGTGCCTTGCGCCAGCGCTACCCGCAGCGTGAACTGCTCGGCCTCGGCGACAGACGCGATCTGACCGAAGGGGACGCGCAGCACTTCGCCCCCATCAGGCGTGAGCACGAACATGCCGTCGGCCACCTTGGCGTCGGCTGTGCCTTCCTCGGTCGCCTCACCGGTCGGGGTGAGCAACCGGTAATGCGTGGCGGCCACCCGGTCAGCTCGCCGACGTGCCGCACTCGCCGCAGAACTTAGCACCGCTGAGCTGGCTGCCGCAGTTGCCGCAGAACTGTTGCGCTGACTGGGCTGAGGCCTGCGGCTGCCCGCAGTTCTTGCAGAACTTGCCACCACCGGTCTCCTGGCCGCAGTTCGCGCACAGCCCGGTGCCCTGGTCGCGGTAGTTGATGTTGCCGGTCCAGTCCTGCTGCTGGATCTTCTCGTTGAGCTGATTGATCTGGGCGGACGCCTGCATGCCGGCGATTTCCTGGTCGAGCTTGGGTGCGCAGGTCACGCACAGCCCGCGTTCGTTGTTCCAGCAGATCTGACCACAGACCCACTGCCCGCACCTGTGGCACTGCTTGAAATACGGCTTCATTTCGTCGACGGCTTTAGCCAGCGCCTTGTCCCTGGCCGGACTGCGAAGCCCATCCTGCATCCACTGCGCATCCCAGCCGAGTTGCGACGCCTTCTCGCCAACGGTCCCGCCAAGAAGGTCGCCGCCCATTCTGAGCAGATTGCCGCCAAACCCGCTCGCCGAGCGCTGGAACGACGAGGCGTAACCATTCCCGCACCGACGGCAGAAGAACTCGAACTGCCAGCCCTCGCGGGTGCTGTTGTCCTGGTAGTTGTCGGTGAAGAAGACCATCTCGGCCATGTGTCCCCCTAGCAGTCGTTCAGCCCGGCGCTAACCGAGCGCAGTCATAACCCGGCCCGGCAGGGGCACCGTATCAGGATGAATGCAGGCGCACCATACTACTGACACCAATTCGACCGCCGAGGCGCTGATGACCGCGGATGAGCATTCTGACCAGCGGCTATCGCAGGGGCCTGCGCCCGCTGATCACCTTCCGCGGCAGCGCAGCAGTTTGGCTGCCCGCGTTGCGTGCGGAGATCCCATCTGCTGGTAGATCTGCACCGCCAGGCAAACCGACGTCTCGCCCAGTTCAGCCTGGCCCTCGGCGAGGTAGCTGCGGCCGATGCCTTCGTGCGCGCGGGCTTGCTCGCGCGCAGCGGCGATCCTTGTCGCGATCGCCAGGGCCCGCTCGTGCAGCTCGCGGGCGCGGGAATGCTCGGCGGTCCGCAGCGCAAGCTCGCCGAGGTTATTCAGCGCTTCGGCCTCACCTGAGGCGTCTCCCAGCCCCTTGTACAGCACGACCGCCCGATCCAGGCTGGCCTTGGCCTCGTCATGAGCGCCGCTCATCTGCTGCACCGTGCCAAGGTGGGTCAGCGCGTTGGCCTCGCCGAGCCGGTCTCCGAGCACCTCGTACAGCTCGAGCGCCTCCTGCTGGCTGCGTGCGGCGCTTTCGTAGTCACCGCAGGCCAGCCGGACAGTGCCGATGTCACTGAGCGCGTCGGCCTGGCTGCGCAAGAACGCGCGGATGGTAGCGGGGATCGCGGTCGCAGGCTTGCCGTGAGCGACAGCGCTCCAGGCGACGGCGTGGAGGTTGAGTCGCTCAGCCGACTGCCAGTCCAGAGTCTGCGAATGCCAAGCAATGTCGGGAACCCGCTCGGGTTTGACGTGCTTGGACTTGTTCACCTGAGCGAGGTCTTCCTTGGTCATCCCCGTGTTGCCGTGCGACTTCCTGAGCTGCTGTCCGAACGACGCCATTATCGCTCCCCACGAAAAGCGCCTGGCCTGTTACATCCATGAATGTCAGGCGCGCCCAATTGCTTCTGCGAGGCGAGGGAACCGCCGCGATGCGCTACGCGGCGGTCCCGACTCTGACCTTGGACGTCGCAGCTGGCCTGCGCGTATCGATCACGGTGCGACCGCGGGGGTGGGCTACCGGGCTCTGTGCTGGCGAATACAGCGCGGTTGGCCTGACCTGGCCGCCGTTCTTCGGCAGCGGCCAGGCCGGGTCGTCTGAGTGGAAGTCAAGCAGCCGCCTGGCAGCCGCTTGAACCCTGCCCTGCGCGGGTTCGCCCAGGCTCCACTCCGCCTCCTCGCGGCGACTGGCCAGGCTTACGACCACAATGGCCACGATCGGCATGCTCACGACGGCGATAGCTATGAATAGCGCGACAAACATCGTCCAACTCCTAGCGGGATTTCTTGCCGCCTCTGCTGAGAGCGGCTGTCATTCACGCTAGGCAAGCGGCCCGCTAACCTCCATGAAGGATGCCCACATGATGACCCACAGCTTCATATGCGGGACGACCGCCGCGATAAAGGCAGCTAGCTGCGCTGAAGGACCCGCGCCGCCGCAGCCGCCACTGTCGTCACAAGCACCCATCCCGCCGCAGTCAAGACATAGGACAGCCATTGCCCGAGGCCATAGGGATTGAAAGCATGCTTTTGGCCCAGGTCAACCAGCGGCAGCAGCAAGTCGAGGGTATAGATCACTGAATTGAAATGCGGTGCGGCGTTCGGCTGAATGACCAACGGCCGCTGCATGTGAAAAGTGATGCTGCCGATAATCAAGAGCAGTCCCAGCCAGGCCAGCGCACGCCATGGCCGGTAGCCGTAGCCGAGCACGATGTCCTGCACCACGCCCCAGAACTTGGCGAGTGGCGCTGCTTCCCGCCGCTGTTCCCGCTCCCTGATGTACCAGACGGTCCTCGCATCCTCGGGCTGGCCGATCTGAACGTAGTGAGCGGCCAGGTGCTCATACGGCTGGGACTGCGGTCCGTTAGGGTCCCTGGCCAGCCAGCGCAGCCTGTCCCTGGCTGGCAGCCGAGGCTCAAGAGCCTGGTACGTCATCCCGTCGATGCTCATCTTTTCCGGCCACGTCGCTGGGTCGTCCCGGTACACCTCGATGCGAGCGTGGCCGAAGTCGACTAGTCCCGCGATCGGTTCAGCTGGCGCGAGCGACAGCTGTCCGGCCGCGAGCGCTCGCGCGCTGATAGCGGGGCCGCCCTCGCCCGCGATGCGTATCTGCTCAAGGTTCAGTCGGCCGGCGATCCTTCCCCCGGTCATCCTTAGCCCGCCGACCACCGATGTCCGCAGGCAGATAACGTCCCCGGCGATCTCAGCCCCGGAAAGCCTGCAGGCGATGTCGCCATCGTTCCGCAACTCAGCGCCGATCATCATAAGAGCCCTGCCGACCCTGATGGACCGCAGGCTCACTTCCCCCCGTGCGCGGAGTTCGCTAAGCGCCAGCATGCCGTCAACCGCCGCGCCATCCCCGGCGACCGACCGCTCTCCCTGTCCGTCAATACTCGCACCGACAAGGTCGAGTCCGCTGGCGATGTGGGCGCCGATGAAACTGAACCGCCCCTTACAGGTCAGGCCAGCGCCATGGCACACGCCGATCGTGGCGCGGTCGAGATTGATCGCGACGGCACCGGGATTGCTCAGCGTCGCGCCGGTTAGGGTCAGGTTCGCAGCCAACTGCGCGCCGATAAGCCTGATCTCACCGACAGATTCGAGCCCGTCGGCCAGGTGCACGCCTCCGCCGACCACCAGGCCTCCCGCGCTCAGTGCCTGACCGCCCGGATTAGTCAACCGGGCCCCGTCGAACGAGACGCTGGCCGCGATCCTTGCGTTGTGCAGCGCGACTTCGCCTTCTGCGACTATCTCGCGGCAGTCGAAGCGACCTCCTATCTCCGCCGAGTCGGCGGAGAACGCGCGCCCATCTGGGTTTATGAACCGCGCACGGCTCAAGTCGACCGAGCCGGTGACCTTGGCGACCTGGATGGAGACCATGCCGTGCGCCGTCATCCCGGCGAACTCGACGCCGCCATCGACGCTGAGCCCGAACGCGGGTACCGCGTCGACGAAAATGCTGGCCGCTCCGACTCTGGTCTCCCGGAGGCTGACCTGGCCAGTGATCTTGGCCTGGTCAAGCCTCAGCACTCCGTCGACGACGCTGGCCCAGAACGTCAGGATCCCGTCGAGGCGCATCCTGGTGCCATTGAAGCCAGGCAGCTTGCAGTGCACGATTCTGATCGTCTTGGTGACGGACTCGACCAAGCGGATTTCCCTGTCAAATGCGCAGTACTCGCACACGAGCGGCCAGTCCGTCGTGGCGCCCATGAGGTCGAGCCGACCGCTCACCCGCGCGCCGCGCAGCCTGATCCCGGGCGCGCATCCTGGCTCGGGCTGGCGCGCTCCGAGCAGCAGCGCTCTCAGCACCTCAGCCCTGACGTAGCGCTCGGGTCCCCACTTGCCCGCCCTCTTCGGATCGTCAACGGCGGGGTCGCCGACCCGCAAGTCGACCCACGCACCGGCCGGGAAGGCGTCCCACAGCCGCTGCTCCGTCTCAGTCAGATCAAGCTCAGCGAGATCAGGAAGGGCCATAGCCACCATTTTGTCGAAAAGGTGCCGACGGCATCGGTCATAGCAGCGACCTCGCCACTTGCTCGAGCTTGTCCATGCCCTCTTGCATGCCGCCTTCCATGCCCGAGTTGATGTGCGCGTCGCGGTCGGCCACGTCCTTGTGTTCCACGAGCAGCGTCATCGTGGTACGCCCGGCGACCTCGGTGAGCGTGAACGTGCTGACCGCCGCCGCGCCAGGCGCGCCATCGAAGACTTCGGTCGACACGATCCGCTCGTTCGGAACGATCTCGATGTACTCGCCGTGGAACGCGACCTCGAACCCGCCATGGGCGACCATCACGTAGCGCCACTTACCGCCGACTCGCAAGTCGACCTCCGCGACCGTGACCTCGCCGCGCTCGCCGCTCCACCAACGTCTGATCAGCTCCGGCGTGGTCCATGCCCGGTAGACCAGATGCCTGGGCGCGTCGAACTCGCGTGTGATCAGGATCTGGGTGTCGGCCGGAAGCGTCACCACCGCGGTACCGCTATTCGTCATCGCCATCAGCTCCGTCCTCCGTATCTTTCATCTCGGCGTCCTTGAGGTCGGCCAGCACCTCGTCGAGCCGATCGAGGCGCTCAGACCACAACTGCTCGTACTTCTTCACCCAGTCACAGATCGGCTTGAGCGGATACCCGTTGAGCCGGTACATCCGCTGTCGCCCCTCATCGCGCACGTCCACAAGCCCCACCTGCCTGAGCACACGCAGATGCTTGGACACCTGCGGCTGCGCCAGCCCGAGCAGCGCGACCAGGTCATTGACCGGGCGCTCCCCCGCCGCGAGCAGATCCAGGATCTGCCTGCGCCGAGGCTCAGCCACCGCGTTGAACGCGTCCGCCGTCGTCGCCGCCCTAGCCATGCCAACATCGTATTCCCATATAGGAATGTATCAAGTGCCTTCCCGCCCTAGCGCTTATTCCCGGAGGCGCGCCCGCGAGCCGCAGTCGATCTTGGGATCCCGTGCGATCGAGAACGCGCAGGTCAAGGGTCGTATCTTGACTGACAGGCGCGGGTTAGGATTGCTCGCATGATCACGGGAATGCACGCGATCGTGTACTCGACTCAGGCCGAGCGGGTCAGGACGTTCTTCGCCGACGTCCTGCGCACGTCGTCGGTGGATGCCGGCGGCGGCTGGACGATTCTCGCGCTACCGCCAGCCGAACTCGCCGTGCATCCAGCGCAGGCATCCCGCCACGAGCTATACCTGATGTGCGACGACATCCACGCCACGCTCGCCGAACTAGCCGCCAAAGGCGTCGAAGTCGCAAGCGAGGTTTCCGATGAACGCTGGGGGCTGGTCGCATCCCTTCGGCTGCCCGACGGCGCCGAGTTCGGCATCTACGAACCAAAGCACCCGTCTCCGATCGTGCCGGCTGCTGAATGAACTCGGCTGCTCAAAATGAATGCTGAGGTCATTGCCTCGCTGACCACGGCCGCCGGCACTCTTGTCCTCGCGGTGGCGACCTTCAGCGCGACCCGATCGGCTAACAGAGCCTCAAGGATCGCCGAACGCTCGCTTCTCGCCACGCTCAGGCCGGTGCTGATGAACGCGCAACTCAGTGACCCGATGCAGAAGGTCGGCTTCGTCGACCAGCACTGGACCCGTATCGAAGGCCCCCGCGCGGTTTTCGAGCAAGGCGAAGACGCCATCTACCTGGCCTTCGGCCTGCGCAATTTCGGCAGCGGACTGGCCATCTTGCAAGCTTGGCACCCGATCGCCGACCGGATACTTGGTGACATCCCGCATGGGCCGGTGGAGCGGTTCAGAGCCCAGACTCGTTCGCTCTACGTCCCGCCTGGCGGTCTCGGATTCTGGCAGGGCGCGCTGCGAGACCCAGCGGATCCGATCTACGACGCGTTCGCCGACGCGCTCAAGAACCGCGACCCGGTTACCATCGAGCTGCTGTACTCGGACATGAACGGAGGCCAGCGCACGATCACCCGTCTAGCGATCCAACCTGCGCAGGAAGACCGCTGGATCGCCTCAGTGGCCCGCCACTGGACCCTGGACACCCACACACCCCTGCACATCTAGTCCCAAACAGCTGTCTCGCGGGCGCGCTGCGACGGTAGCCAGCCCCCAGCTGAGCCAGGGGTCGGTGCCCGGTTGGCGCTGATCTATGCGGCGGGGCCAGTGGCTTTGTGCACGGCGATTCGCACCACAACTCGAACGGCACCTGGCCGATCCTCGCCGGGATCCTTCCCGTCGAGCAGCCGGAGCGTGTCAGCGCTTAGCGAGATTGGCATGGCCGCACGGTAGCAAGCGCGGCCCGCTCCGTAGGCTGGCTGGCATGCCTTCCCATGAAGCTGGGGCCCTGCACGCCTCGAGCTACGGTGACGTGGCGATCGTCCCGGCCTGGCTGCGACCGCCCGCCGACGTCAACGACCTGATGACTGAGCTGTGGGCGCAGTCAGTCAAGCGCAACGCCGACGGCGCCATCGAGGTCGGCGGCGTCGACGTGCGTGACCTGGCCGCGCGGTTCGGCACCCCGGCCTACGTGCTTGACCAGGCCGACTTCCGGGCTAGGGCGGTGGCGTTCCGCGATGCCTTCAGCGATGCGTTCGCGAGTCTGTGCGATGGCGCCGACGTGTACTACGCGGGTAAGGCGTTCCTGTGCACTGAAGTCGCGCGCTGGATCGCCGCCGACGGCCTCGGGCTCGATACCTGCTCGGGCGGCGAACTCGCCGTCGCACTACGCGGCGGCGTCCCGCCGGAGCGGGTCGCCATGCACGGCAACAACAAGTCAGATGCCGAACTCGACCGAGCGCTCAGCGCTGGCATCGGCCGCATCGTGATCGACTCGACCGACGAGATCGACCGTGTCGCAGACGCCGCCGGGCGCATGGGAGTCAGAGCACGGGTGATGCTGCGGGTCACCGTTGGCGTCGAGGCGCATACCCACGAATACATCGCCACCGCTCACGAAGACCAGAAGTTCGGCGTATCGCTCGCGACCGGCGCGGCGGCTGACGCCGTGGCGCGAACGCTGGCCAGGCCGGAACTCGAGCTGCGAGGCCTGCACTCGCACATCGGCTCGCAGATCTTCGACACCGGTGGCTTCGAGGTGGCCGCACACCGCCTGCTTGGCCTGCACGCCAAGGTCGCTCGCGAGCACGGGGTCGAACTGCCCGAGGCCGACCTCGGCGGCGGCTTCGGGGTCGCCTACACCAGCCAGCATGACCCGATGCCGCCCAAGGACCTGGCCGAAGCGCTGGCTGACGTCATCGCCAGGGAATGCGGAGCACTCGGGGTAGCCGTGCCGAAGATCTCGGTCGAACCGGGTCGCGTGATCGCCGGCCCGAGCACGTTCACGCTGTACAGGGCGGGCACGGTCAAGGACGTCGCACTCGAGCACGGCGTTACCCGCCGCTACATCTCCGTCGACGGCGGAATGAGCGACAACATAAGGACCGCTCTGTATGACGCCGACTATTCCTGCACGCTGGCCTCGCGCCGCTCGGCGGCGCAGCCGATGCTGACCAGGGTCGTCGGCAAGCATTGCGAAGCCGGCGACATCGTGGTCAAGGACGAGTTCTTGCCCTCCGACATCGCGGCAGGCGATCTGCTGGCCGTGCCGGGCACCGGGGCCTACTGCCGGAGTATGGCCAGCCAGTACAACCACACCCCGCGTCCCCCGGTGATAGCCGTCGCCGCGGGCTCGGCGCGGCCGATCGTCCGCCGAGAAACCGAGTCCGACCTGCTCGCACTCGACGCCGGCTAACCAAACGCACGGGAAACAAGCCTTTAGAACAGCGCTGCCCTGGCGCTGAGCACCTGGTCGACCGCTCGCAGGAAGCCGACGAGCTGACCGGTGGTGAGCGCCAGGCTGAGTGCCATGTAGCCGCGCGGCGCCATGTAGTAGCCGAGCTCGAGCAGATCGAGGAAAAGCACTTCAAGCAGCCGAGCATCGGCGCCGATTAGGTCACTTGGGCTGCGCACAGGCGTCGCCGTCGGATGGATGGTCAGCAGGCTTCCCACACCGGTGACCTGGAATGGCGCGCCGGCCTTGCGGAAGCTCTCAGCAAGCTGCTCTCGAAGCTGGTCACCCTTGGCGGTATGGCTGCGCGCGACTTCCGGCGAATAGACCTGGGTCAGGCCGGCGTAGCCGGCCGCCATCGAGAGCACGTTGTTGTTGAAGGTGCCGGCGTGCGGCAGTGCACCAGGACGGCCAGGATCGAACAGCTCCATCACATCGGCCCGGCCGCCGAAGGCTCCGAAAGATGACCCACCGCCGATGTACTTCCCTAGCGTGGTCAGGTCGGGCGTGATCCCCAGCCTCCCCTGCAGTCCGCCGGCGTCGGTGCGGGACGTCATCACCTCGTCGAAGATGAGCAGGGCGCCGGTCTTCCTGGTCGCCTCTCGCAAGCCGGCGAGGAATGCTGGATCGCCGGGAATGCACCCAAGAGAGCCCATCATCGGCTCAACGAGAACGCAGGCGACCGTCCCAGCGTTGTCGCCGATGAGGCCGATAGCTTGCTCGGTGTCGTTATAGTCGGCCAGCAGCACGTCGTAAGGTGCGTTGACGGGCGACGGCCCCGCCTTGAATGTCAGCAAGCCGCCGTGGTAACCGCCGCGGAAGACCATTATCTGGTCGCGGCCGGTGAAGGCACGGGCAGCGGAAAGAGCCATCAGGTTGGCCTCGGTGCCCGAATTCGTGAACCTGACCCGCTCGATCGATGCGAACCGCGCGCAGACGGCCTCAGCGAGATCGACCTCGTACCTGGTGTGCGCTCCCCTGCTGATCCCTTCGGCCAAGGCGTCCGTCATCGCCTTGACGATCACCGGATGCGAGTGGCCGTACAGTCCGGCCGAGTACTCGCCGAGCAAGTCAATGTATTCATGCCCGTCGACGTCGGCCAGCACAGCGTCCCAGCAGCGAGCGATCCTGATCGGGAACGGCGGGTGATAAAGCACGGTCCTCGTGTTGCCACCGGGCAGGAAGTCCTTGGCCCGCTCGTGTAGTTCTCTCGTTCGCGGCCTGGCGATCGCATAGCGAGTCCGCGCGTGCTCGACCGCTAGGCTGCGCGCGTCGGACTTGGAGGTCGCCTCGGACGTCGTGATCATGTCGTCCACCGTCGCTGCCTCGGACATCGGACCAGTCCCTTCGGGCGTTTGCGCTGCGTTCGATCGATTTTGGTTCGACCGAATTTGCCTGATCGCTAGAACTTGGCTGCCTCGGGAATTATGCGCGTCCCGATCAGCTCGATCATCGGGATCGTGTCGCGAGCTGGACACCGGGAATGCGCGTGCGAGATGCCGAGCGCGGCCAGCTCGCGCAGCCGCTCAAGTGTCGAGTCCACGTTCTCACCGTCGCGACCCGGGTCCATCGGGTACATCACGGTCTTCTCGATCTCGTCGTAGTCGCGGCCGAGCGCCTCGCAGTGCCCGCGAAGCACGTCGAGCTTGTGCTCAAGGTCAGGTCCGGCGAACAGGTTGCAAGCCTGGGCGTACTGCGCGACCATACGCAGCGTCTTCTTCTCACCGCCGCCACCGATCAGGATCGGCGGGTGCGGCCGACGCAGTGACTGCGGCGAGTTGAGCGTGCGCGCCAGCGTGTAATGCTTGCCCTGGTACGGGCCTTCGTCGTCGCTCCACATCTGCAGGCAGATCTGCAGAGCCTCCTCAAGCCGCTCGAACCGCTCGCCAGTCGGCGGGAAAGGCAACCCTAGCCCCTTCGACTCGTCCTCGTTCCACGCCGCGCCGATCCCGAGCCAGGCCCGGCCGTCGGACAGAACGTCGAGCGTGGTCACGCACTTGGCCAGCAACCCTGGCTCGCGGTAGACCACGGCGGTCACCCAGGCCAGCAGCTTGATCCGGCTGGTGCGCCCGGCCAGGAAGCCGAGCGCGGTGTAGGCCTCGAGCATCTCCTGCTCCGGCGGGCCCACCACGCCGATCTGCCAGACGTGGTCCATCACGCTGAGCATGGTCAGGCCGGCGTCCTCCGCGGCGACGGCGATCCGGCCGAGGTCCTTCGCCAGGTTTTCCGGGCCGTTCGGCCAAGTGAAGTCAGCGACGTGCAAGCCGAGTTCCA
>DATNEK010000042.1:0-30547 GCA_035553055.1 Streptosporangiaceae bacterium
TTGCCCTGGGCTGACCTGGGAGTCGAGGTCGTCATCGAGTCGACCGGCAGGTTCACCGACCGGGCTGGCGCGAGCAAGCACCTGGAGGCGGGCGCCAAGAAAGTGATCATCTCCGCCCCGGCGAAAGGCGAGGACATCACGATCGTGCTCGGCGTCAACGACGACAAGTACGATCCGGCGGCGCACCACATCATCTCCAACGCCTCGTGCACGACGAACTGCGTGGCGCCGATGGCCAAGGTGCTGCTCGACAGCTTCGGTATCGTCAAGGGCCTGATGACGACGATTCACGCGTACACCAACGACCAGGTGATACTTGACTTCGCGCACAAGGACCTGCGCCGCGCGAGGGCGGCCGCGCAGAACATCATCCCGACAAGCACCGGCGCTGCCAAGGCGACCTCGCTCGTCCTGCCTGAGCTCAAAGGCAAGATGGACGGGATCTCGATGCGGGTCCCCGTGATGGACGGCTCGGTGACCGACCTGGTCTGCCAGCTTGAGCGCGAGGTCACGGTCGAAGAGGTCAACGCCGCCTACCTCGCCGCCGCGACCGACGGCCCGCTGCGGCCTTACCTTCACTACACCAAGGACGAGATCGTCTCAACGGACATCGTCGGCACCCCGTGGTCGTGCACCTTCGACTCGCTGCTGACGATGACGAACGGTGACCAGGTCAAGGTGATCGGCTGGTACGACAACGAGTGGGGCTACTCAAGCCGGCTCGCCGACCTCACCGCCATGGTCGTCGCACGGCTGGAGCCCGCACGGATGGATAGCTGATGCGAGCAGTCGCCGACCTAGACGTCAGCGGCCAAACCGTACTGCTCCGCGCCGACCTCAACGTGCCGCTGGACGGCGCCAGGATCACCGACGACGGCCGGATCAGGGCCAGCCTGCCCACGATCGGCGAGCTGACCGGCAGGGGCGCCCGTGTGCTTGTCTGCGCCCACCTCGGCCGTCCGGAAGGCGATGACTACGCGACCAGAGCGGCTGGCGGCCCATCTCTGCGCCCCGTGGCCGACCGGCTAGCCGAGCTGACCGGGCAGGATGTTGCTCTGGCGGCCGACGTGGCCGGGCCCTCGGCGGCGCGGATCGCGGCCGGGCTCGCCGACGGCGCCATCGCCTTGCTTGAGAACGTCAGGTTCTCCCCAGCCGAGACCGCCAAGGACGACGCCGAGCGCGCTGAATTCGCGACCAGGCTGGCCGCGCTGGCGACCAGGTACGTGGGAGACGGGTTCGGCGCGCTGCACAGAAAGCACGCGAGCGTGTTCGACGTGCCCAGGCTGCTGCCGCACGCGGCCGGGGAGCTGGTACAGAAAGAGATCGGCGTACTACGCAGCCTGACCGAGAACCCGAAACGACCTTATGTCGTGGTCCTTGGCGGCGCGAAGCCATCCGACAAGCTTGCGGTGATCACGAACCTGCTCGACAAAGCCGACCGGCTGATCATCGGCGGCGGCATGTCCTACACGTTCCTTGCGGCCAAGGACTTCGAGGTCGGCCGCTCGCTGCTCGAACGCGACCAGATCGCGAGCGTCAAGGCGGTGATCGCCGAGGCGGCCAAGCGGGACGTCGAGATCGTGCTGCCCGTCGACCTGGTCGGCGCGACCGGCTTTTCCGCCGACGCCGAGCACGACGTCTACCCGGTGGAATCCTTCCCCGCCGACCGGGAGAGCCTGGACATGGGCCCGCGCACTAGGGAGCTTTTCGCCGCCAAGCTGGCCGACGCGCGGACCGTGTTCTGGAACGGCCCGGTCGGAGTGTTCGAGTTCCCCGCCTTCGCTGCGGGCACCCGTGCGGTGGCCGAGGCGATCAGCCAGGTGCACGGGCTGACCGTCGTGGGCGGCGGTGACTCAGCCGCGGCCGTTCGGCAGCTGGATTTCCCTGACACTGCCTTCAGCCACATTTCCACTGGCGGCGGGGCCAGCCTGGAATACCTGGAGGGCAAGACCCTGCCGGGCCTGGCCGCGCTGGAAGCCTCAGTCGTGGCGGAGCCGCGCCAATGAGCGTCGTGGCGGAGCCGCGCCAAATGGGCATCGTGGCGGAGCCGCGCCAATGAGCACCTCCAAGCGGATGCCGCTGGTGGCCGGCAACTGGAAGATGCACAACAACCACCTGGAGGCGCTGGCGCTGACCCAGCAACTCGCGTTCCGGCTGACGAACAAGGATTTCGACGCGGCCGACATCGTGGTGCTGCCACCGTTCACGGCGCTGCGCAGCGTGCAGACGCTCGTCCAGGGCGACAAGCTCAGGCTGAAATACGGCGCCCAGGACGTCTCGCCGCACACCGACGGTGCCTACACCGGCGACGTCAGCGCCCGGATGCTGGCCAAGCTCGGCTGCGGCTTCGTGCTGGCCGGGCACTCTGAACGCCGTCAGTACCACCACGAAGACGACGCACTCGTCAACGCCAAGATCAAGGCGACGATCAAGCACGAGATGACACCGGTGCTTTGCATCGGGGAACCGCTGGCGATAAGGCATGAAGGCCAGCAGATCGCTCACTGCACCACCCAGCTCGAAGCCGGTCTTGCTGGCCTGACCGGGCAGCAGGTGGCGGCGATGGTGATCGCCTATGAGCCGATCTGGGCGATCGGGACCGGCGAGGTGGCCAGTCCGCAGGACGCGCAGGAAGTCTGCTCGGCAATCAGGCAGCGGGTTTCAGCCATCCATCGTCCCGAAGACGCGGCGGCAGTGCGTATCCTATACGGGGGATCAGTGAAACCCGACAACATGCCTGCCATCATGGCGCAGCCAGATATTGACGGTGCGCTCGTTGGCGGCGCCAGTCTCGATTACGACGGATTCGTAAGGATCTGCCGGTATCGTGAAGCATAGGCGTACGCCTGATCGGCGCGACCCGGAGGGACGACGACAGCATTGGTAATCGCATTCTCTATCGTCCTCATAATCACCAGCCTGCTGATGGTCGTGCTTGTGCTGCTGCACAAGGGCAAGGGCGGGGGCCTGTCCGACCTGTTCGGCGGCGGCATGTCGTCCACGCTGGGATCGTCGTCCGTCGTCGAGCGAAATCTTGACCGGATCACGATATTCACTGGTGTCCTGTGGTTCATCTGTATTGTCGTGCTAGGTCTGCTGCTTAATCGATAGCGGGTTCGGGGGACCACGGTGGCAGCGTCGGTAAGCGGCAACCGGGCGTGGACTGATCTAGAAAGAGGCTTGTAGTGAGCAGTGGTAACGCCATTCGCGGCAGCCGGGTGGGTGCCGGGCCGATGGGCGAGGCAGAACGTGGAGAGGCGGCGCCCAGAGTTCGGGTGTCGTTCTACTGCTGCAACGGGCACGAGACGGTGCCAAGCTTCGCAGGCGACGCCCAGGTTCCTGAGACCTGGGACTGCCCGCGCTGCGGCGTTCCTGCTGGACGCGACGCGACGAGCCCGCCATCGCCGCCGCACGCGGAGCCATACAAGACTCACCTGGCCTACGTGAAGGAACGCCGCTCGGCCGGAGACGGAGCAGCGATCCTGGCCGAGGCACTCGACCGGTTGCGTCAGGGCAGCAGGGCGTACTAACCGGGCTGGTCGGCCGCTCGCGGCGCCGCCTGGGGGTGAGTGAGCGGGACAGCACGGCGTACGTACCTGCCAAGCAAGAACCCGTCGTCCTCGATCAGGCTCGCCAGGCTCAGGCGGGTCACCTCGACCGGCCCGTGCTGGACGATCATTCGGGGGCCGTGGCCATCCGCGATGAGCGGGCTGATCGTCACGCAGAGTTCGTCGACGAGGTTCGCTGAGACGAGCTGGCCGAGCAGCGTGGGGCCGCCTTCGACGAGGATCCTGCGGTGGCCAAGCTCAGCCAGCGTGTCGATCGCCGCCCTGGCAGACACCTCGTCATCTCCGGCGACGATGACATGCGCGGTCTTCGCCGCGGCCGCGACCCGGTCGGCCGGTGCTCGGCTCGTGGTGAGCACGATGGTCCTTGGCAGCGAGTCGTCGCCACGGATCAGCTGGCTGTCAAGGTCAAGGCTGATGTCCCTGGTCACCACCGCGATCGGCGGCGTAGCCTGGCGGCCCTGGCGCAGCTGCGACCAGATGCTACCCGGCTTGGCGAGCCCGTACCGCTCGGCCCGCGCGGTGCCGGCGCCGACGAGAATGACGTCGGCGAGACTCCGCAGCACATGGAACAGCGCCCGATCGGCGGCACCCGACAGCCCGCCTGAGCGGCCGTCGACGGCGATCGCGCCGTCCAGGCTGGTCACCATGTTGGCCCGCACCCAGAGGCCGTCAGGGTAGGGGTAACAGGCGGCAAGGTCCTCGATCATTTCGGCCGTGCCTGGAGCGCCCGCTGCCACCGGCTCGGTAAGCGGTCCCGCTGGTTCGATATACGACTGCTCGTCACTTTTACCGGGGAAAATCTGGCGCACGATCTTGGCCTCCTCACGGCCTGGCGCCGCGCAGCACAACCATGGCGCGCGAGGCGACCTCCACGACGTATCCGGTCTCGGAGTCGCCAGCCACCAGGCTCCCGGCTGCACCGCTGCCGACAGCCGGGGGCGCGGTGCCCATGGTCGCGACGGAGACGCCATTCCCGCCGGCACCGGCAGCTCCGACGACGTCGGCCGTCACCCCGGCGGCGACCACGCCTGGGCCGCCGTTCCCTGGCGGCAGCGCGAGCGCAGAGGGCATGCCGGTGTTCACGACGACCTGCCAGGACACGCCAGCCGAGCCGATCTCGGTCGGGATTCGGAACGTCACCGTATCGGAATGCCCGTTCAGCAGCAGGATGAAGTCAGCGTCGGTGATTCGCTCGCCGCGCGGGCCAGGCTCGGTGATCGCGTCCCCGTTTACGCAGACGGCCAGGGATTTCGCGTAGCCAGCGTTCCAGTCGGCACCTGTCATCTCCGCGCCGGCCGGGGTGAGCCACACTATGTCGCGCTGCCCGTCCATCGAGCCGCCCGTCCGCCCGCTGAAGAACCGCCGTCGCCGGAACACAGGATGCGCCTTGCGCAGCGCCGACAGAGCGGCGACGAACTCGAAAAGGCTGGAATGCTGGACTGCGGCGTCCCAGTCGACCCAGGAGATCTCGTTGTCCTGGCAGTAACTGTTGTTGTTGCCGCGCTGGGTGCGCCCGAGTTCGTCGCCGGCGAGCAGCATAGGAATGCCCTGGCTGAAAAAGAGCGTGACGAAGAAGTTCCGCACCTGCCGGTCGCGCAGGGCCGCGATCCCCGCATCCTCCGACGGGCCCTCAGTGCCGCAATTCCACGACCTGTTGTCGTCGGAGCCGTCTCTGTTCTGCTCGCCGTTGGCTTCGTTGTGCTTGCTGTTGTAGCTCACTAGGTCGGCGAGCGTGAACCCGTCGTGGCAGGTCACGAAGTTGACTGAGGCGACTGGTCGGCGCGCGCTCGTCTCGTACAGGTCACTTGAGCCGGTGAGCCTTGATGCCAGTTCTGGCAGCCGTCCGGGCTCGCCTCTCCAGTAGTCGCGCACGGTGTCGCGGTATTTCCCGTTCCATTCTGTCCACAGCGGGGGGAACTTGCCGACCTGGTAGCCGCCCTCGCCGACATCCCACGGCTCGGCGATGAGCTTGACCTGAGAGACCAGCGGATCCTGCTGCACCAGGTCGAAGAACGTTGACAGCCGGTCCACATCGTGCAGTTCACGCGCTAGAGCGGAGGCCAGGTCGAACCTGAACCCGTCGACGTGCATCTCATCGATCCAGTACCGCAGCGAGTCCATGATCAACTGCAGCGCGTGCGGATGCCGCACATTGAGGCTGTTGCCGCATCCGGTGTAGTCGAGGTAGGCAGACGGATCGTCGTCGCGCAGGCGATAGTAGGCCGCGTTGTCGATGCCGCGGAAAGAGAGCGTAGGCCCGAGTGCGCCTGACTCGGCGGTGTGGTTGTAGACCACGTCGAGTATCACCTCGATGCTCGCCTGGTGCAGCGCCTTGACCATCGACTTGAACTCGGCGACCTGGCCGTGCGGCGCGCCAGCGCAGGCGTAGCCGTTGTGCGGAGCGAAAAACCCGATCGTGTTGTAGCCCCAGTAATTCGTGAGCCCGCGCTCGACCAGAAACGGCTCAGGTACTGCCTGATGCACGGGCATTAGCTCGATCGCCGTAACGCCGAGTCGCTGCAGGTGCTCGATGATGGCAGGCGACGCCAGCCCGGCATAACTGCCGCGCAATTCCTCGGGAACTCCCCGATGGCGCAGCGTCAGGCCGCGCACATGCGCTTCGTAGATCAGCGTCTCCTGGTAGGGCGTGCGGAGCTGCTTATCCCCAGCCCAGTCGAAGTACGGGTTGATCACGACATTTCTTGGCATGAAAGGAGCGCTGTCGTCTGTGTTCAGCGCAGGCCGGTCAGCGCTTGCCTGACTGTCATGGCTTCCCCGCACGTAGGAATACAACGCGGCGTTCCAGGTGACGTGCCCGTCGACTGCCTTGCCGTAGGGGTCGAGCAGCAGCTTCGATGGATTGCAACGGTGCCCGCGACGCGGGTCATACGGTCCATGGACACGAAATCCATACCGCTGGCCTGGCCCTACGTCAGGCAAATAGCAATGCCAGACGAAGCCGTCGACCTCGCTCAGGCCGATCCGCTCTTCGGCGCCGCCGTCGTCGAACAGGCAGAGTTCCACGAAGTCGGCGACCTCGGAAAAGATCGCGAAGTTGGTGCCCGAACCATCCCAGATCGCCCCGAGCGGGTAAGCGGTGCCAGGCCAGACGCGCATTCAGCCGACCTTACCTGGTGCCAACCGGCCTCGTTCTGTCGAGTACCCGGGCAAGATCAAGACCGCGCGGCAGCATGCCGAAGGACACAGCAGGACCACCAAACCCACCGAAGTCATCCAATCTCGACGCGCAGAACGCGTCGCTCACCGCGGACGGCGCGTACCTGACCAGCAACGCGGCCTGGGTCACGATCGTCAGCAGCCCGGCCAGCCTGCGCGCCTGGAATTGAGCGTCGACCTGGCCACCCGCGGCGATCTCGGCCAGATCGGACCACAGGCGCTTCATCGCCTGATCGAGGCGGCGATCGACACCGGCGCAGAGGCTGAACTCAGTCCGCAGCGCGTCCAGGCTGCCCGGTGACCTCGCGATCGCCCGCAGCAGGTCGAGCGCTGTCACGTTACCCGAGCCCTCCCAGATGGAGTTCAGCGGTGCGTCCCGGTAGAGCCGCGGCATCACCGACTCCTCGACGAAGCCGTTGCCGCCGAGGCACTCGAGCGCCTCGCTGATCACCGCCGGGGTTCGCTTGCAGATCCAGTGCTTGGCGGCGGGCAGCATGATGCGCAGGAGCGCGGCCTGGTCCGCGTCACCTCTGGCCGCGAGGTCCGCGGCGCTGGCCAGCCGGATCGCCAGCGTCGTAGCGGCTTCCGACTCGAGCGCGAGGTCCGCGAGCACGGCTGTCATCGCGGGCTGGTCGGCCAGCAGCGTGCCGAAGGCCTTCCTGTGCGATGCGTGGTGTGCTGCCTCGACGCAGGCCTGCCTGATGGTCGCCGCGCTGCCAAGCACGCAGTCGAGCCTGGTCGAGCTGACCATCTCGATGATCGTCGGCACGCCTCTGCCTGGTTCGCCGACTGGCCAGGCAACCGCCCGGTCGTACTCGACCTCGGACGACGCGTTCGAACGATTGCCGAGCTTGTCCTTGAGCCGCTGCAGCCGCATGGCGTTCAGTGACCCGTCAGGCAGCACACGGGGGAGCAGGAAGCAGCTCAGGCCGTCGCTGGTCTGGGCCAGTATCAGGAACAAGTCGCACATTGGCGCGGAGCAGAACCACTTGTGGCCGGTTACGAGATAGCTGCCGTCACCGGAAGGCTCAGCCATCGTCGTGTTCGCGCGGACGTCGGAGCCGCCCTGCTTCTCCGTCATCGCCATGCCAGCGAGCAGTCCGGCCTTGCCGAGCCGCAGGCCTGGCTCATAGCGCGGGCTGGTCAGCAGCGGCTCGTAGCTGGCAGCCAGCAAAGGTGCGTGCCTGAGTGCTGGCACGACCGCGTAGGTCATCGAGATCGGGCAGCCGTGACCGGCTTCGGCCTGAGTCCACACGAAGAACTTGGCCGCGCGGGCTACGTGCGCACCGGCGAGCGAACTCGCCCACGGCGCGGCGTGCAGGCCGTGGCCGACCGCTGTATGCATGAGCTGATGCCAGGCGGGGTGAAACTCGACCTCGTCGATCCTGTGCCCGTACCTGTCATGGGTGCGCAGCACGGGCGAGTGGACGTTGGCCAGCCTGGCCAGTTCTGCCGTCTGCGCCGAGCCGGCCAGCAGGCCAAGCTCGTGCAGCTCAGGAAGCACCCAGTCAGCGCCGTGCTCGGTCACCGCGGTCAGCAGCGCGTCATCGCCAGCGACGTCGTGGCCAACGAGCGGTGGTGCCTGATTGACGACTTCGTGCGTCGGCCTGGACGTCAACACAGGCGCCATGTCAGGTGTGGATGCCGCACTCGGTCTTGGCGGTGCCTACCCAGCGTCCGCTGCGCGGGTCGTCACCGGGATTCACCCGCGCGGTGCAGGTGCGGCAGCCGATCGACGGGTAGCCGTCATAAACCAGCGGGTTCACCAAGACGCCGTTCTTGGCGATGTAATCATCGACGTCTTGCTGTGTCCAGTCCACGATCGGGTTGACCTTGACCATCTGGCGCCTGGCATCCCACTGCACGACCTTGGTGTCGGTGCGCGCGCCGGTCTCCTCCCTGCGGACGCCCGTGATCCAGGCGTCGTAGGGCTCAAGAGATTGCTCGAGCGGCACGACCTTGCGCAAGTAGCAGCACAAGTCGGGGTTGCGCGCATAGAGCTTCGGCCCGAGTTCGGCGTCCTGCTCTTGCACCGTGGTCGACGGTGTGACGTTGATCACGTTGACCGGATAGACCACGGAGACGGCATCCCTAGTCCCGATCGTCTCGGCGAAGTGGTAGCCGGTGTCGAGGAAGAGCACGTCGATGCCTGGCACCTCGCGGGATACGAGGTCGACAATGACCGCGTCCGTCATCGACGAGGTGATGCAGAGCTTGTCGCCGAATGTCCGCGACGCCCACATGATCACCTCGGCGGCTGACGCACCCTCAAGAGCCTCGGCAGCTTCGGCGGCCAACTGCTCCATAGTGCGTGCCTCCTTATCGGCGGTCATGCTGGATCCCTGGCATCACAGTAGGCCAAAAAGGCACACAGTGCACGCAAACAGCGAGGGGCACGCGAACCTCGATGGTTCACTGCTTATCTCCTGCCTGTCGGTCAGCGATCACTTCAGGCCTCGCACGTACCGAACCGCGGCACCACAGGCCCTATTCCGTGGCTACCCCTGGCGGATCCAGCCAAGCTTCGGCTCGACTGCCAGCTCAGGCTTGTGCTGACAGTCGCACCACGTGCCGCCCTTGCACGACTCGTGATCTCGTTGGCGGCAGCTCCTGCAGATCATCTACCCGGCAAAGACGTCTATGTGAGCAAACTCACGCGGCGTTGGCGTTGGCACGGCGCATCCTGCGGCGCCGCTCGGCCGAGCGCTCGTCCTCGTTCAGGCCCCCCCACGTTCCGTACTTCTCCGGCCTGCTGACCGCGTAACCAAGGCATTCCATCCGGACTGGGCAAGAGGCGCAAAGCTCCTTGGCCTTACGCTCGCGATTATCACGGTCAGGCTGCCGCTCGCCATCGGGGCCAAAGAACAGCACGACGTCCGTGCCACGGCAGGCGGCACGGTCCTGCCAGCCCCAGTTAGGCCGCGGCAGCAGCACGGCCTGACGGCGTACCTCAGACATTAAGAGCTCTCCTCAACCAACTTGCCGTAACCACCCGCTAGCGGAGCACCGGGCTCGCTAGACGCAAACACTAGGAAATCGCGCGATACGGCATCCGCCCCGTCGCACCATGCAACGCTTTGCAGCGCTAAACTGTTCCCTTGCTGACGGCCGGTCCGAACGCATCCGCAGTGACTGCCCGCGCCTAGCGCCAGTAATCCCCGGCCGGCTGCTGAGCTCTCACACCGCGACGACAGCGCACCGCCGGACAATCATGCCATCACGCGCGCTGCCGCACAGCCGAGATGACAATTCTCGCCCGAATTCGCGCCGCCGCCGGTCAATCCCAGAGGGCGCCCGCTCAGCCCTCAATACCGGCATTGGCTGGACAACCCGGTCAAGACCGAGCGACGATAGGCAACATGTCCGAGCCGGATGCCGTTCCGTTGCCCAGAGAGGGCGAGGTCTTCTTCGATGTGCGCGGAGAGGCCAGGAGCATGCGCCTGAGCTGGTACGCCAACAGCAAGGTCGCGGTGTTCAGCATCTGGCAGGGCAACCGCTGCACTGGCACCTTCCGGCTGCCCTTCGCTGACCTGGCCAGGATGGTACAGACGCTGCAATCCGGCCCGCCAGTTCCTGCGCATCAGCCCCGGCCGCAGCCCGAGGACTACGGTGCCGATCCGATGATTCACTACGGGCAAGATCGGCGATACGACTATGGCGCCGCGGTCGCGTCCCCGGGCTACGGCGCCGGCCTCGGTTATGGCGAAGCTCAGGACTACGGCACCGGCCAGGGCTACGGCCCCGGCGACGGCTATGGCGCAGATCAGGGTTATGACTCTTACGACGCGAGCGAGCCGTACCGCGGCAGCGAGTCCTATGGCGGCAGCGAGCCGTACCACCCGAGCGAGCAGTACCGTGGCGGCGAGCAATATCGCGCCACCGAGCCATATCACGCCACTGAGCAGCACATCCAGAGTGAGCCTTACCGACCGCTCAGGCACGCCGACCAGTCAGGGCATGGCCTGACCGACTATGCGCCGCCGAATTACGGTGACGTGCCGCCCTATCGCGAGGATCGCACCCGCGCGAGCGGACCTTCGGCTGCTCGGGGGCTCGATGATTGGCTGCCGCCCGCTGTGCCCGCGCCGCCAAATCGCGGCGGGGATTCGGAATCGGTTCCCGATACCGCGATGATGAGCTTCCCCTCTGTCCCGGCAAGGAACGGTCCGTCCGGCTACAGATAGCGGTCACTCCGCGCCGCCGGCGCTGAGCCGATCCCTGCTCAATGTGACGCGAGCCCATCCCGCTATGCGTACTCTGCGAGATCAACTGATCACCATCTGTTATGAGCCTGCGGAACGGGGAATATTGTCGCGGTCGGGGAAGGGGGGACAGACGTGGCACAGAAGGTTCAAGTCACATTCGCTTGCGACTACGACTCAAAGGAAATTCCCAACGGCGAGCACCTGACTCGCTCGTTCAGCCTGGACGGCAGGGACTACGAGATCGATCTCTGCATGAAGCACAGCCAGAAGTTCGATGAGGCGGTCAAGCGGTTCGCCGACCATGGCCGCCGGGTGTCGTCGAGAGTGAGTCGCACCAAGCGGCGTACGACCGCGCATCGCAGGCGCAGCGCCGAGATCAGGGCCTGGGCCAAGCGCTCAGGCATGGAGGTCAGCGATCGTGGCCGGATTCCGTCGCAGGTTATTTCGAAGTACGAGGCGAATCACTAAGCAAGCCTCGCGCGATCACGGCGGGACCGGCCGAATGGGCCGGCCCCGCCTTTGCGTGCCTAGCCGCCATCGAGCGGCGGATCGCCGGCCTGGCCGCCTGCCGGCGACGCGCCCCCGTCCACCGGCGGCCGTGGTGCCGACGACCGGCCAAATCTGCCGTATCGGTGGATGGTCAGTACGCCATCTCTGGGAGCCGATCGCACCGCGCTGACAGCTGCCGCGAGCACCTGCGAGTTGGGCAGCAAAACCCGTCCTTCGTCGGTTTCCAGCGTCACGTAAGTGATGCTGACCTCCTTGACTACGCCCTCGATCGTCCCCGAGAAGCTGCCAGCGCGCACCCAGATCAAGTCGCCGACCTTGAACGGCTGCGCGAACTGCAGCATCATGCCGGCGAATAGGTTCGAGAGCGCCTGCTGGGCGGCAATAGTCAGCAGCACGCCAGTGACAGCTCCGCCGACGACGAGCTGAGCGACCCGGAAGCCGAGCATGCTCAGTGCGACTACCACAATGACGCACATACCAAAAATAATCAGTATGAATCGTATAATAGAACCATAAGCTCCGCCGATCAGATGGGTGAACACCTTCCTCGCCCACCGAGCCCAGGCAAAGGTAGAGAGCAAGCCGAGTATCACGAAAGCGGCCGATCCGCCGAGTGTGATCAGATGACCGGTCACGATCGAGACGGCTGTATCGATGCCCGCTTGCCGGGCTCCTTTGATCGTCTTGATGCCGAGTGGCACTCCGTACAAGTTAACAGCGGCGGCGGCCGCGCACGCGAGCACCAGGCTGATGATTGCTTGAAGGGGTCGGTTACGCGGTCGTCGCGGTCTGTCTTCGCCGACGTCAGGTTGTCCTATTAGCCGATTCACGGCCTCAACCGTACCGAGAAAACGATCACCCTGGAGCGTGGGCCTGACCAGGTAGCTCCAGGGTGATCGTGGTAACGCGGACTAAGACGAGCTGCCGCCAAGGGACAGGAGCGGCTTGCCGACCGGCAAGAACGGCTTGCCGATCACTCCGGCGCCAACTCCAGCGGCCGACGTGTACCAGGCCACCAGCGCGGTGATGATGCCGATGTAGCCGCCGACCTTCCCGATGCTCGCGTTGCCAGCGAAGCCGCCGATGAACAGCACGATCTCGGTGAGCTCCAGGGTCAGGAACACAAGGAACACCGCCATGTTGACCTGGGTGCTCCACAGCAGCATGTAGGTGTTGAAGATGGCGAACGCCAGCAGGATCCACGCGATGTCCTTGCCAGTGGCCGCGGCGTAGGCGGTCGCGGTCATGCCGGCCGGCGGTGCGTGCTCTGCCACGAGCAGAACCCAGAGCCCGAGCCCGATCCAGAAGCCGCCGTAGGTCGAGAACGCGGTCGCGCCGAAGACGTTCCTGTTCCTGAACTCCCACATTCCGGCCAGCAGCTGGCACAGGCCGCCGTAGGCGAACGCATAGCCGAGCCAGGCATTGCCAGTCGCACTCGACATCCAGTGGGCATTGGCCGCTGAGAGCAAGAATGTTGTCAGGGCGAATGCGGCTAGTCCCAGCGGAGCCGGATCGGCCGCCGGCAGGGTCGCGACCGTCTCAGGTGCGACGGTTTCGGTTGGAGTACTCACATGGTCCTCCCTCGGAGGTCGGTGCCGCCCAGGACGTGACTAGCTGGGACGGCGGGGTGGAACTTACCGGAAAGACGAACAGGCGACGTACCAGTTCGCCGTTGCCCGATGAAAGCGCCATTAGGCACATATCGGGCACAACGGCTAGTGCGCACGAAATACGACTTATCAAGTACATCTGCCCAAAGGCTCATGATCCAGCCTTTCAGACTTCCATGTCGGCTTGCTCACCAGACTCATATGGAAGATCTGCACTGAGCGTAACTCTGGTCGCGTCTTTAGGGGAGACCCCACAATTTCCCGCAATATGAAAGTTGTTTCGACCTCAGGATGAGGCGAACCGGCTCAGCTGCGCGGGAAGCTCGGCGGCGGCGTCCCGGTCGAGCAGGAACAGGGTCTGCTGACTGCCGCGAGCCCCTGCGGCGGGCACCTGGATCGAGCCAGCGCCGGAAAGGGCAAGCCGGACAGCCCGCGCCTTCTCGGCACCTGACGCGAGAATCCACACATCGGAGGCGGCTCTGATCGCGGGCAGCGTCAGCGACAGCCTGACTGGGGGCGGCTTAGGCGCCCCGCGTACGGCGACTACGGTTCTGTCCTCTTCGTACAGCGCGGGCAATCCCGGGAAAAGCGACGCGACGTGCGCATCAGGACCTATGCCGAGCAGTAGCGCGTCGAACCTCGGCACGCCGCTGCGATCGCGATCTTGCGGCTGGGCGGCGGCACGGAGGGCGCGAGCGTACCGATCGGCCGCCGCCTCCGGACTGGCGCCGTCGGGTCCGTCCGGGCCGGGCACAGGATGGACAAGCTCGGGCATGACGCCAACGTGATCGAGCAGCGCGCTGCGCGCCCCGGTTTCGTTTCGCTCTGGATCTCCAGTGGGCAAGAAGCGCTCGTCACCCCACCAGATTTCGACCCTCCGCCAGTCGACCGCGTCCCTGGCGGGCGCGGCGGCAAGTTCGGCGAGCACCCGCGTGCCGATGCCGCCGCCGGTCAGCACAAGGCTCGCCGTGCCCTTCGCCGCAACCGCGTCGACGAGCCTGGTGACCAGCCTGGCCGCCACCGCCTTCGCGAGCAGTTCGCCGTCTCGGTGGATAAGGATCTGCGGAACAGTGATCGCCTACTCCTTTGTTAGCCGTCAGGTTCCTCCGGCGGTGGCCTGGAGGGTTGCGAGCGCTTCTCCGTAGACCTCGTCAGGATCGAGTCTGCGCAGTTCTTCCGCGAGCAACTCTGCGATATCGCGACGATGCAGCGCCACGTACCTGTCTGGCTCGCCCGGCCGTGACAACGTAGCGTTCCTGCCATCCAGCCTGCTGATCCCGATCCTGCCGCCGTCGGTATCGAAGTTGACTTCGGTGATGCCCGGGCCGCCGGAGATCTCGCTCTTCACCGGCACGCCAAGCCGACCAGCCAGCCAGGCGACCATCAGGTCGGCGCTGGGATTGTCCGGCTCCGCCGCGACCGTGGCTTCGAATATCACGCCGGGAGGCCGGTCGAGGGTGGCGGCGAGCAATGACCGCCACGTGGTCGTTCTGGCCCAGGCCAGGTCGGTGTCGCCCGGCCGATACCCGGCCGCGAGCTGAAGCAGCCGTTCTCTGGGAGCCTCGGTGGTGACGACGTCGGTGATGCGACGCTGCCCGAGCAGCCCGAGCGGATCGGCGGCCGGAGCCTGCGGCGCGTAGCCAGGCCACCAGATGACGACCGGGGTGTCAGGCACGAGCAGCGGTGTGACCACGGAGTCCACGTGCTCGTTGAGCTCGCCGTAGGTCCGCAGCAGCACCTGCTGGCCAGGAGCGTTCTCGCCAACGGCGATCTCTGCATCCAGCCGTCGCTGACCTCCGGCCTTCCTGGCGATCACGCCGATGACCTGACACGGGTGCTCTCGGCCGGCCTGGCTGGCGGCCTTCATCGCGTCGTACTGGCCGGCCTCGTCGGTCATGACCACGAGGTTGAGAACCACGCCGGTGGTCAGGCCGCCCATCTGCTGGCAGCAGCGCATCAGCGCGGTCCGTACCGCGCTCGCCGTGGTGTCGGTCAGTTCAGTCCGCATCCGTCACCTCCGCCGCTACAGCCGGCGCCAGGCACGGCCATCGCGGGCCATCAAGGCGTCCGCACTGGCAGGTCCTGCCGATCCGGCCGGGTACGCCTCAGGGTGCCCGCCACTGGCCCAGAACTGCTCGATCGGGTCGAGTATCTGCCAGGAAAGCTCTACTTCCTCGTGCCCTGGGAACAGCGGAGGATCGCCGATTAGCACGTCAAGCAGCAACCGCTCATACGCCTCTGGGCTTGACTCTGTGAACGACTCGCCGTAGGCGAAGTCCATGTTCACGTCCCTGACCTCCATCGCCGACCCAGGAACTTTCGAGCCGAACCTGAGCGTCACACCCTCGTCTGGCTGCACCCTGATCACCAGGGCGTTCTCACCTAGCTCCCTGGCGTCGGTGGCGTTGAACGGCAGGTGCGGTGCGCGCTGGAAGATCACCGCGATCTCGGTCATCCTAGTCGCCAGGCGTTTGCCGGTCCGCAGATAGAACGGCACCCCGGCCCACCGCCTTGTATCGACGCCGAGCTTGACCGCCGCGTAGGTCTCGGTGACCGAGTCAGGCGCGATCCCGTCTTCCGCCAGGAAGCCGCGCACAGGTATGCCACCCTGCCATCCGGCCGCGTACTGACCCCGCGCGGTGCCCGTCGCCATGTCCTCGGGTAGCTGCACCGCGGACAGTGCCTTCTGCTTCTCGGCGCGGAGCGCGGCCGGGTGGAAAGACACAGGTTCTTCCATCACGGTGAGCGCTAGCAGTTGCAGCAGGTGGTTCTGTATGACGTCCCTAGCCGCGCCGATGCCGTCGTAGTAGCCCGCTCTGCTGCCTATCCCGATGTCCTCCGACATCGTGATCTGGACATGATCGACGTAACCCCGGTTCCAGATCGGCTCGAACAAAGTGTTGGCGAATCGCAGGGCAAGCAGGTTCTGCACCGTCTCCTTGCCCAGATAGTGGTCGATGCGGAAGACCGAGTACGGCGGGAAGACCGAGGCGAGCAGGTCATTGAGTTCCCGCGCGCTCACCAGGTCGTGTCCGAACGGCTTCTCAATGACGACCCGCCGCCAGCCTGGCGACACCGAGTCGCCGCTCAGCCCCGACCGTTCAAGCTGCTTGACCACGACGGGGAACTGGCCCGGCGGTATCGACAGGTAAAAGGCCCGGTTGCCGCCGGTGCCGCGCTCGGCGTCGAGCCTGCTGACGGTGTCAGCAAGCTGATCGAACGCGTTGTCGTCGGAGAAGTCGCCAGAGCAGAACCTGATGCCCTCGCGAACCTGCTCCCACACCTCGTCACGGAACCTGGTCCGCGCGTGCTCGCGGATCGCCTCATTGGTGAGCTTCGCGAAATCCTGGTCACCCCAGTCCCTGCGGGCATACCCGACGAGAGAGAACCCGGGAGGCAGCAGGCCTCGATTGGCGAGGTCATAGATCGCCGGAAGCAGCTTTTTCTGCGCCAGGTCGCCGGTGACTCCGAACATCACTAGCACACTCGGCTCCGCGACCCTGGGGATTCTCCTGTCCCTTGGGTCGCGGAGCGGGTTCACGGCCAGTCGGCGATCGCCTGGGGCGTTCACTTGCCGCCTTGGAGCTGGGCTTCGATAGTCGCGAGCAGGCCGGCCCACGAGTCGGAGAACTTGCTCACGCCCTCCTTCTCGAGCACATCGGTCACGTCGTCGTACCTGATGCCAAGCTTCTCGAGATCGGCGAACACGGCCCTGGATTCCTCGTAGGTGCCCGCGATCGCATTGCCGTTCACCGTGGCGTGGTCCGCCGCGGCGTGGATCGTCGGTTCTGGCATCGTGTTCACCGTGTTGGGCGCCACCAGGTCATCCACGTACATGGTGTCGCTGTATGCCGGATTCTTGGTGCTCGTCGATGCCCACAGCGGCCGCTGTACCCGCGCACCGCGGGCCGCCAGAGCACGCCACCTGTCGGTGTCGAGCCGCTTCTCGAACAACTCATAGGCGAGCCTGGCGTTGGCGACCGCGGCCTTGCCGCGCATGGCCTTCGCCTCGGGCGTACCGAGCGCGTCGAGCCGCTTGTCGACCTCGGTGTCCACCCGGCTGACGAAGAACGAGGCCACCGAGGCCAGCGACTTCACGTCCGAATCCGACGCCGCCTCAAGACCGGCCATGAAAGCGTCGATGACCTGGTCGTAACGCTTGAGCGAGAAGATCAGCGTGACATTGATGCTGATGCCTTCGGCCAGGCAGGCCGTGATCGCTGGCAGGCCCGCCAGCGTCGCCGGGATCTTGACGAACATGTTCGGCCGGTCTACCAGCCACCAGAGCGCCCTGGCCTCGGCCACGGTCTTGCCTGTGTCGCCGGCCAGGCGCGGATCGACCTCGATGGAAACCCGGCCATCGACGCCTCCGGACTCTTCGTACACCGGTCGCAGCACGTCGCAGGCCCAGCGGATATCGAACGTGGTCAGCGCCCGCGAGGCCTCTGCGACGCCGATTCCGCGGAGCGCGAGGTCGGCCAGCTGGCCGTCGTAGGCTGACCCATGCTCCATCGCGTGCGCGAAGATCGTCGGATTCGATGTCACGCCCCGGACGTGACTTTCCTTCACGAGGGCGGCCAGGTTGCCAGAATCCAGGCGCTCTCTGCTGATGTCGTCAAGCCAGATCGACACGCCGGCAGCTGTCAGCTTGCCAAGTATGTCCTGCTTCGGCTCTGCGGTCATTGCGCTTCCTCTCCGGCTACCCGGCTCATACTCAGCCGGGCGGCCTCAACCACTCGCTCAGGGGTCAGGCCGAATTCCTCGTAGAGCTTCTCGTAGGCCGCCGACGCGCCGTAGTGCTCCAGGCTGATGATCTCTCCCAAATCACCCACGATCTGCCGCCAGCCGAACCCGACTCCAGCTTCAATGCTGACCCGAGCCGTTACCTGCGGGGGTAGCACCTCATCTCGGTATGCCCGGTCCTGCTCGCAGAACCACTCGATGCACGGCATTGATACCACTCTCGCCGCGATGCCTTCACGCTCTAGCACCTGGCGCGCCGCGAGCGCGATGTGCACCTCGCTGCCGGTGCCGATCAGGATCACCTGCGGCGGGCCGCCCGCCGCCTCCGCTATGACGTATCCGCCGCGGGCGGTGCCTTCCTCGCTGCCGATGCCCTCGGCGCCGCGATCGACGACGGGCAGCTTCTGCCTGCTCAGCAGCAGGCCCGACGGCCGGTCCGTGTCCTCGATGATGGTGCGCCAGGCCACGGCCGTCTCATTCGCGTCGGCCGGCCGCACCACGGCAAGTCCGGGGATGGCGCGAAGCGCCCAGAAATGCTCGACCGGTTGATGGGTCGGGCCGTCCTCGCCGAGGCCGATCGAGTCGTGCGTCCAGACGAACGTGACGGGCAGTTCCATCAGCGCCGCCATCCGCACCGATGGGCGCATGTAGTCGCTGAAGACCAGGAACGTGCCGCCGTACGGCCTGGTGAGCCCGTGCAGGGCGATGCCATTGCAGATGCCGCCCATGCCGAATTCCCTGATGCCGAAGTGCAGGGTCCGGCCGAACGGATTGCCGGGAAAGACCTTTGTCTGGTGCTCGAGCGGGATGAACGACGGCTCGCCAGGCATCGTGGTGTCGTTGCTGCCGGCCAGGTCGGCGGACCCGCCCCAGAGCTCTGGCAGTACGGGGGCGAGCGCGCCGAGAACCTTGCCTGAGGCGGCTCTGGTGGCCACTGGACCGGCGTCGGGCGCGAATCGCGGTATCGCGTCCGCCCAGCCGGCCGGCAGCGCTCGCGCGGTGAGCCGGTCGAGCAGCTCGCGCTGCTGCGGATGGCTCGCCGACCAGGCGGCGAAGCGCTCGTCCCACCGCGCGCGGGCCAGCTTGCCGCGGTCAGCGACCTGCCTGGCCCGCGCGACAGCCTCGTCTTCGGCAGGGAAGGCGACGTCTGGGTCGAAGTGCAGGATCTCCTTGGTTGCCCGCACCTCGGGAACGCCGAGCGCCGCGCCATGCGCCTCGCCGGTGTTCTGCTTGTGCGGCGCCGGCCAGCCGATGATCGTGGACAGCCCGATGATCGACGGCGCGGCGGTGTGGTCCCTCGCGGCGGCAAGCGCCTCGTACAAGGCGGGAACGTCCTCGTGGTAGCCGTCAGCGGTGCGCCAGCGGATCCGCTGAGTGTGCCAGCCGTAGGCGGCGTATCTCGCGAGCACGTCCTCAGATTTGGCGATGGCCGTATCGTCTTCAATCGAAATCTGGTTGTCGTCGTAGATCACCACGAGATTGCCTAGCTGCTGGTGCGCCGCCAGCGAGCTGACCTCGTGGCTGACGCCCTCCTCGATGTCACCATCGGACGCGAACACGTAAATGTGGTGATCGAACGGGCTCTGGCCTGCTGGCGTGCCGGGATCGAGCAGTCCGCGCGTCCTGCGCGCCGCCATCGCCATGCCGACCGCGTTGGCGAATCCCTGGCCGAGCGGGCCTGTTGTGGTCTCGACCCCAGGCGTCAGCAGATGCTCGGGGTGACCGGGCGTGATGCTGCCCCAGGTTCTTAGCTTGCGCAGGTCATCGAGGGTCAGCCCGTAACCGGACAGGTAGAGCTGTATATACAGGGTCAGGCTTGAGTGGCCGCAGGAAAGTACGAACCTATCCCGGCCTAGCCATCGCGGGTCGCCAGGATCGTGCCGCAGGATCCGCTGATAGAGCAGGTAGGCGGCGGGAGCCAGGCTCATCGCGGTTCCCGGGTGCCCTGAGCCAGCCTGCTGAACCGCGTCCATCGCCAGCACTCGGATCAGGTCGACCGCCCTGGCGTCAGCGGCCGTCCACTCGAGTGCCGCGCTATTGACTGCGTTCATGTGAGTGGTCAAGGTCACACCGGGCCTTTCCGCGTCCAAATCGCCATACCCGACCCTATCGCCACCAGATCGCTGGCCTGCGGACAGATCCTCGCGACAACCCGCATACCACAACTACGTCGTGGTTATTTCTCCAGCGTTCGCAGGAACTTCAGCATCGCGGCGTTGACGTCGTCGGGGTGGCTCACGTTGGCGGCGTGAGTGCCCTCATCGATGACTGTCAGCGTCGTCCGGCCGCCAAGCCCGTCGCCCAGTTCCTCCGCCTTAGCCATCGGGATCGCCGCGTCGGCAGTGCCGTGGATGATCAGGGCCGGGCACTCGATCGCGCCGAGCATGGACGTGATGTCATCGCGCTCCATCAGCGCGTTGAAGGCGTGGGTGAACTGCTCGCGGTCGGCGGCGGCCCACTTGGCGTACCAGTCATCCCAATTACCAGGCCCCAGGATGATCGCCGACACGATCTCTTGTACCGGCGCTGGCCCCTGAGTGATCCAGATCTCGTGCAGTTGCTGGTAGCTCTCGGCATTCGCGGGGTCCTCGAGACCCGCCTGCGTGTCGATCAGTATCAGCGCGCGCACCCGGCGGGGTTCGAGCAGCGCCGCCCGCAGGCTGAGGAAGCCGCCTTGGGACATGCCGCCGAGCACAGCCACGTCCACGCCGACATGATCGAGCAGGGCGAGCACGTCCTTGGCCGAATCCCAGTAGGTGAATGGCCCCGGCGTTGCTGTCGCGCCGTGGCCGCGCTCATCCCAGGTGATCACGCGATACTGGCCAGAAAGGGCCTCGACCTGCCGGTCGAACATTGAGTGGTCCATCAGGAGACCGTGGCTGAGCACGACGACCGGCCCGTCGCCCCCTGTGTCGGTGTAGTGGATTTGGATACCGTTTACGGCTGCTGTCGGCATGTGCCGGACGTTATCGCACCGCGCTGCTCTCCGGAAGACGCGTCGCGTCGGCGATCGTGCCCCTGTCCCTGAGCGCCAGGTTCAGCCTGATCACCGCGATCCAGATCAGGGCGCTGATGGCAACGTGAATCCAGACCAGCCCGGCTGGCAGGCCGGAGAAATATTGCGCGTATCCGATCGCGCCCTGCGCCGCGATCAGCCCGAGCACGATCCAGCCGACTCGCACGGCACGACGGGGCGCCTGCGTCAGGTGCAGGCAGAGCACAAGCATCACCGCGGCGGTGCCGAGCACCCAGCCGATGTCCGCGTGCAACAGGGTCACCGCGGTCAGCGACATGAAGTGATACCGCTGCACGTCGGCGGCCCCGGCGAGCGGGCCAGCGCCGGTCACGAGCGTCCCGGCGAGCACCATCGCCCCCGTCACGACGAGCAGAGCCCGCGCGACGACCAGGACCATCGGCTGAACTAGCCGGGTCGGCTTGCCGGTTCCTTCGCTGCAGCGCACGTGCAGCACGACCGCTGCGGCGAGTACCGGCAAGGTCGCGATGAAGTGCAGCGAGACCCAGAAAGGCGCGAGCTTGGTCAGCACGACGATCCCGCCGATGAGCGCTTGCGCCGCGATTCCAGCCGGCTGCGCGCAGGCGAGCCAGATGAGATCACGCCTTCGCCTGCCGGCAGACCGATCACGGAACCGCCAGGCGGCGACGAGCACCACGACCGCGATCGCGAAAATCAGCGCGGTAGCCAGCCGATTGCCGAACTCGACCCATCTGTGGATCAGCGGATCGCCGGTCGCGCCCGCCGCCACCAGACTGGCTGACGTGCACTTTGGCCACGTCGTGCAGCCGAGCCCGGACTCGCTCAGCCTGACCGCGCCGCCGGTCCAGATGATCAGCGTCGAAGCGATCACTCCAGCAAGCGCGATCCTGCTCATGACAAGCGGCGTGGGGTTGATGACGATGTCGGCCCACGACCGCAGCCGCCGGGCCGGTGAAGCCTGGGCGGTCGGCTGTGACAATGGCTGGGCTGACACGGCACCCATCGTATGGTCTGCCTCAACCCAGCGCGCCGCCTGGACGCCGACGCCATGTCGATTGCCGAATTCACCCCAGTGTCTGGGATGCCGGCGTCTGGGACACGGGAGATGTTGGTGAACGTAAGCGGTGGTCCGGTCGGAAGAAGTCTGGCGGGCGGTTGTGCTGGCGGCGGGGCCAGGCAGCGCGGCTTCGTTCGCAAAGCTGCGTGCCGGCCCGGCGATGCCGTAACTTGCTCGGTTTCTGGCACCGACGCCCACACCAAGCGGTCCAGTGCGATGGATCCGGGCGGTCCAGTGCGATGGATCCGGGAATCCATCGCGTCCCGGGGCCCGATCTTGCGTGGTTGGGTGCGATGGATTCGGGTATCCATCGCGTCCCGGGGCCCGATCTTGCGTGGTTCGGTGCGATGGATCCGGGTATCCATCAAGGAAATCGGGTGTGAATTCGGGCATCCATCGCGGCACCTGATCGGCCCGGCGCGATGAAACCGGCATCTCACCGCACGGTTATCTGCGGCCAGGCGCGCGGCATTGTGCCTAGGCCTGAGGCACGCCGGACGAGGCAGCCGCGCCGAGCGCCGCACCAGCAGTGGCGGCCATGACGCATCCGATCGCCAGCCACTGGGCGGCGGAAAGGGCCTGGCTCAGCATCACCACGCCGACGAGCGCGGCGATCGCCGGCTCCAAGCTCATGCATATACCGAAGATTCGGGCTGGCACGCGGCGAAGGGTCTCCATCTCAACCCGGTAAGGGATAACCGACGAGAGCAGGCCGATCCCGAGGCCGGCAGCCAGAACAGCCGGGCGAAACAACGCCGCGCCCGCGCTGGCGGCTGCCACCGGTGTAACCGCGATCGCCCCGATCACCATGGCGATCACCAGTCCGGATGATCCGCTGAACCGCCTTCCCGTTGCCCTGGACAGCAAGATGTAGCTGGCCCATGACGCGGCCGATATCAGCGCGTAGAGTACGCCAGCGACCACAGAACCGGCGTGTACGTGCAGTCCGGTAGCCTCGCCGACGCCCGAGGTGCCGAGTAGCGCGACGCCGGCGCCGGCCAGTGCGACCCATAGCAGGTCGATCAGCCGCCGCGACGAACTGACCGCCACGCCCAGTGGGCCGAGGAACTCTATCGTGACCGCGATACCGAGCGGGATCCTGGCGAACGCCTGGTATATAGAAAAGTTCATGATCCCAAGCGTCAGGCCGAATCCCGCCACCACGGCCGCGTTATGCCACGACCGCGAGGCTATGGTGTCGCGTATCGCCCGCCCCGCCGACCTCGCTCCCAGCCCAGCGAGTACCAGGCTCGCGGTCCACAGCCGCAAGCCGGTCAGCCCGGCGGCCGACACCGTGCCGAACAGCTTGGCCGCGAACCCGGCGCCGACCTGGACGCTGACGATTCCCGCCCCAAGCAGGATCGCCGCGGGTATCCGGCCGAGCCAACCATCCCTAGACTCTCCGAGTGCCGACTCTCCTATGTGCGATTTTCCGATTTCGGATTTTCTGATCTCGGGGGAACGTGGTCGCGCGGCCACCCGGTCACTCCCAGCGGAACGTGCGCGCGGCGATCGCGACGCCGATGACCGCCCACGCGGCCAGCACGAGCAGGTCCCTCGCGGGCAGGCCGACGCCGTAACGCAGCACCCCGCGCAGGCCGTCTGACATCGCGCCGGACGGGAGCAACCGCAGCGCTGGCCGGACCGAGGCCGGGAACTTCGTCAGCGGAAACACGATCCCGCCAATGCCGAGCAGCACCAGGTACACCAGGTTGGCCGCGGCAAGCGTTGCCTCGGCCCGCAGCGACCCTGCCATCAGCATGGCCAGCCCGCAGAAGGCGACGCTGCCGACGATCAGCACCGCCGCCGCCGACAGCAAGGACGCCGCCGTGGTGACGGGCCGCCACCCAAGCAGCACGCTGGCCACCACGATCAGCACGACCTGCCCAGCCTCGACGGCAAGCACGGTGAGCGCCTTGGCGGCGATCAGCCCCGATCGCGACAGCGGGGTCGCGCCGAGGCGCTTCAGTACCCCGTACCTGCGCTCGAAAGCTGTGCCGATGGCCAGGCTGGTGAACGAAGTGGACAGCACCGCGAGCGCGAGTATTCCCGGTGCGATGAAATCGATCCGGCTGCCGCGCCCGACGCTGATCAGGGCCTCGGAGCTGAACACGACGAGCAGCAGCACCGGGATGATCAGCGTCAGCAGCACTTGCTCGCCGTTCCTGGCCAGCGTGCGCAGTTCCAGGCCGGCTTGGGCGGCGACCATGCTAGGCAATCTGGCGGCTCCGGGCGCGGGGGCCGGCCAGTCAGCTCCGGTCACGACCTCAGCTCCCGTCCGGTGATCTCTAGGAAGACGTCCTCTAGCGTCCTTGAGTCGATGCGCAGGTTCCTGGCGAGCACGCCCTGCTCAGCGCACCACGCCGTCACGGTCGCGAGAGTCCGCGGATCGACCGCGGTTCCTGAGGGCAGCTCGATGAGGTACTGGCCGGCTGGTGACTCCTTGGCCAGGGTCCCCGGCGGCAGCGCGACCAGCAGGCCTGATGTGTCAAGCGCGGGATCCGCTGTGAACCTGAGCTGGCCCTGGGCACCGGTCAGCTCCGCAGGGGTGCCTTCGGCGACGAGCGCTCCGTGATCGACGATCACGACGTGGTCAGCGAGCCGCTCAGCCTCCTCCAGGTAGTGCGTAGTCAAGATGACCGTCGCACCTGAGCTGCGCAGGCTGGCGATGAGATCCCAGGTCGCGTGCCTGGCCTGCGGATCGAGTCCCGCCGTCGGCTCGTCGAGGAACACCAACTCGGGCCGCCCTATGATCGCCGCGGCCAGCGACAGCCGCTGTTGCTGGCCGCCGGAAAGCCGGCGGAACGGCGTGCGGGCGGACTCGGTCAGGCCGAGCCGGTCGATCAGCATCCACGGCGCCAGGGGCGTGGAATAGAAGCTCGCCATCACCTTCAGGTAGTCAGCCGCCCTTGCGGTCGTCGGGATGCCGCCAGCTTGCAGCATGACCCCGACTCTGCATCGCAGCGCCCTGGCGTCGCGGATCGGGTCCAGGCCAAGCGCCCGCACCGTACCGGCGTCGGCGCGCCGGTAGCCTTCGCAAATCTCGACCGTCGTCGTCTTGCCGGCACCGTTGGGGCCGAGCACTGCGGTGATCCGACCGCGCTCAGCCCGCATCGACAACCCGGCCACCGCCTTGATGCGACCGTAATTCTTTACCAGGCCACAGATCTCGACGGCCGGTGTTTCGCCCACGCACGCGAGTTTAGAGGCAACGCTTTACCCATCTAGAAGGCAGAGTCTCGGGAACAACGGGACTGGCGCCGGCAGTCGTTCACTGGCGCACTGCGCGGCGATCCTGGCCGATGCGTCGGGAAGGAACGGCTCAAGGTGCCCGGCTACCTCGCGGCAGGTGGCGATCAGTGCGCCGAGCGCCGCGTCGAACTGTCGTCCCGCGTCACGATCGCCGGCGAGTTCGGCCTTGGCCAGGTCCCACGGCCTGGAGTGGCTGACGTAGCGGTTGGCGTGGTCAACGATCGCCCAGACCGCGGCTGTGGCCTTGCGAAAGTCACCGCCGGCCAGCGCCGCGTCGATCAGCCCGGTCGCCTTGGCCCGGGCGGCCGATAGCGCTCGCCACTGGTCCGCCTGCCTGCGCGGCGTGTCGTACTGCTGTGCGTACTCCTGCCGGTCGGCCACGCCGTCGCGGTACTTGCCGATCAGGGCCACGACCCGGTTCACCAGGTTGCCGATTCCGTTCGCGAGTTCGTCGTTAGACCTGGCGATCAGCCTGACCAGGGTGAAGTCGGTGTCACCGACCCGCGGTACGTCGCGGAGCAGCCACCAGCGCAGGGCGTCGGTTCCGTATGTGGCGGTGAGCGCGACCGGATCCACGGTATTGCCCGCCGATTTGCTGATCTTCGCGCCGTCGGCCGTGAGGTGGTCGTGCACGAGGATGTCGCTTGGCAGCGGCAGTCCAGCGGACAGCAGGATGGCCGGCCAGTAGACGGCATGAAATCGCAGCACGTCCTTGCCGAGCAGGTGAATCTGACGGCTGGCGTTGGTCCACCACCGGCTGAGTTCGGCCTCGTCGGAGCCGTAGCCGAGCGCGCTGATGTAGTTGCCGAGCGCGTCGAACCAGACGTATATCACCTGACTGGGATCGTCGGGCACCGGAACTCCCCAGCCACGCGCCCTCGTCGCCGACCGTGAGATCGAGAAGTCGGTCAGGCCGCCTTCGATGAAGCTGAGCACCTCGTTGCGGCGACCAGCCGGCTCGATCCGCAGCTTGCCGGTGAGAATCGCGGACCTGAGCTGGTCGGCGTAGGCCGATAGCCGGAAGAACCAATTCTCCTCGCTGATCAGTTCTGGCTGCGTGCCGTGCTCGGCGCAACGGCCGGCGATCAGCTCATCGGAGTGGTAAAACTGCTCGCAGCCGACGCAGTACAGACCGGCGTAATGCTTGCGATAGATGTCGCCTGACTCATCGCACGCGCGCCACAGCCGGTGAACCCCTGGCTTGTGCCGCACGTCGCTGCTCGTGGAGATCTCATCGTCGACCGACAGCGAGAGGTGCGCGGCCAGGTCGCTGAACGCGGCCGCGTTGCGGGCGACGAGTTCCCGGACGCCGATGCCCTGGGCATGGGCGGCGAGCACGTTCTTGAGCGAGTTGTCGTCGGTGCCCGTCTGGTACCTGACCGGGTGGCCGCGCCGACGGTAGTGTCTGGCCAGCACGTCGGCCTGGACCAACTCGAGCGCGTGGCCTATGTGCGGCCTGGCGTTGACGTAGGGGATAGTCGTGGTGATGTAGATCGGGTCGCGGCTTGTCATCGGAGCCTCCGGTTATGGGGCCCGAGTGCGCAAAAAGAAACAGGCCCCGAGTAGGGCCTGGCGTTTGATCAGCGCAACAGTCAGCGGCCCCGCGAGCGGGGCATCATCACGGCGCTGCTTCTCATGGGTAGATGATAACTTCTCCGGGCCTGAAATGATAATTTCTGTCGGCACGGACTGGGTGAATTGCCGCGCCGGGGAAGAAGATGACACGGGTGTTGTGGGACGTCGACGGCACGGTGCGCCGCGCGCTCCGGTCGATCATTCGCGACCCGCAATTCGGCGCAGCCGCGCTGTCACAGCCGCAGATCATGACGAACCTGCTCAAAGATCTGCTGCCCGACTCACCGAGAGAATCCGCGCTGCTTGTCGCGGCGGCGCAGTGCGGGCTGCCCGATGTGCTCAAGGGTTACCTGGCCGAAGGCATGGACCTCGGCACGGCCTCCCGCCTGGCGGCCGGGTGGTTCGCCAAACAGATGCCGTTTACCAGGGACGCCTGCAGATGGCTGGTCGGCGAGCTTGCGATCGCGCTCGGCGTCGACCCTTCCGCGCTGGCCGACGTTACCCTCCCCGACACGATTCCTTACTCAGTCGGCATCGAGGATCTCGACGATCCAGGTGAGGCGGGAGTCGTAGTCGCCTGGGGCGACAACGACGAGGGCGAGACCGAGGTTCCGGCCGGCCTGGATAGCGTGATCGCGATCGCCGCCGGCTGGTATCACAGCATGGCGGTGACCGGTGAGGGCAAAGTTGTCGCCTGGGGGAGCAACGCCAGGGGCCTGATCGACGTGCCGGCCGGGTTGCCGGGCGTCACAGCCGTCGCCGCCGGTCAGTATCACAGCCTGGCGCTGACGGTCGCAGGTACGGTCGCCGCCTGGGGCGGCAATGGGTACGGCCAGTGTGACGTGCCGCCCGGGTTGTCTGAGGTGACCTCGATCGCGGCCGGCAGCGATCACAGCCTGGCCGTGGCATCCGGCCGCGTCTACGCCTGGGGGGGCGACAGGTACGGGCAGGCTAGCGCGCCCGCCGAGCTGCCTGAGGTCGCGGCGGTGGCGGCCGGGACTGGTCACAGCCTGGCGCTGACGCAGGCGGGTACCGTCGTCGCGTGGGGGCTCAACGACTTCGGCGAAGCTGTCGTGCCCGCCGGCCTATGCGACGTGGTGGCGATCGCCGCCGGGGTCAACCAGTCAGCCGCCGTTAAGGCGGACGGAACCGTGGTGGCGTGGGGCAGGCAGGAAGCTGGCCTCATCCCGGCCGGACTGTCCGGCGTCATCGCGATCTCAGGCATCGGCACCCACTGCATGGCGCTTACCGGGGACGGCCTCGTGCGAGCCTGGGGCAGCAACGACTGCGGCGAGTGCGACGTGCCGCCAACGCTCGGCGGGGTGACCGCGATCGCCGCTGGCTACGGACACAGCCTCGCGGTCGTGCCCGACGAGTAGGGGTCGCGTCGCTAGGCTTGCGGCTCGGCGCCTTCCCGTGGCGCGGTGACGAACCGAGCCAGTCGCGCCGACTGGTCGAGCCTGCTCGGCTCGTGCAGGTACATCATGTGGCCAGACTCGTAGTACGCGAACTCCACATTTGCCGCCAGCTCGGCCGGGATGGCCAGGTGGGCGATGTCGTTCTCGGCGGCGAAGTACGGTGTGGCAGCGTCGTAGTAGCCGCACGCCACGTGGACTCGCATGTGCGGGCTGACTCGCATAGCCTCGGCCAGCTTGTCGAGCACGTGCAGGTTTTGTGCTTCGAACTCTTTATATGACCATGGCCGCACTCGGTCGGTGAGCACCTCGTAGAGCAGGTCGCTTGAGTAGCCGAGCTCGGCCCGTACGTAGTGGTTGAACGCCGCGGAGTAAGGGCCGGTGATCGCGTCGATCGACGGGTCTGTCGTCCACCGCTCGCGACCGTAGTCGCTGTCCCAGCCGGTGAACCGGCCATCGATTCTGCCGACCGTCTTGTGCTCGTCTCGCAGCAACTCGGTGAGGAATCTGACGTGCTCAGGGCGCAGGTTCACGGCGTCGACGTAGGTAGGCGACAGGCCGGTCAGCGCGGCAATCTTGTCGATCGCCGCCGCCCGCTCTTCTGCGCTCGCCCGCGCGCCGAGCGCGAGCATTCGCCGGTACTCGCCGATGGCATACTGCTCGGCGTCGGTCAGCACCTCGCGCAACGACCGGTCACCGAGCTTTCCGTGATAGTGCGCGATCGCCGCATAGGTTGGCAGGTAACACACGTAGGGGTAGTCATTTCCCGCCGTGAATGCCACCGAGCCGCCGTCGAGGAACGCGGAGATCAGCATCAGCCCGTTGAGGTAAAGTCCGGCCCGTTCTTGCAGGTGCCTGGCGATGCCGGAGGCCCGCGTGGTCCCGTAGGACTCGCCGCACAGGTACTTAGGAGACATCCAGCGCTCGTTGCGCGTGGTCCACAGCCTGATCACCTCGGCGACCGACTCGATGTCGGCGCTGTATCCGTGGAAGTCCTTGGACTTCTCGCCCTTAATGGCGCGCGAGTACCCGGTCGACACCGGATCTATGAACACCAGGTCAGAGTGCTTGAGCAAGGTCTGATTGTTGTCGGTTAGGCCGTACGGCGGCGGGACCAGGGCACCAACATCTCCCATCAGCACCCGCCGCGGCCCGAGCAGGCCGAGGTGAAGCCAGATGCTTGACGAACCTGGCCCGCCATTGAACGCGAACGTGACCGGGCGCTCGTTCGGCCCGGTCGCTCCCTCGTCCCGGTCAACCACGTAAGACGTCAGGAAGACCTCGGCCTTTGGCTGCGCGCCATCGAACTTGTCGTCGGTGTGGCCTTCGGCTCGCAGCACCATCCGCCCGGCGGTCGCTGTGTACCTCAGTTCGGCGCCGTCGAGCATCATCGTGTGCCGCGTGATCACTAGCTCGTCGACCTGCTCAGGCTGCCGCTCCGGCAGCTCGCTCTTCTTCGGCTGCTCTGGCACGTCAGTCTGCTCCGGCATGCGGGCTCCCAGGCATCATCGGCGGGGCGATACGAGACTTCGGATGCTAGCCGGTGCGCCGGTATTGGCGCGAACCGGCCGAAGAGCTCGTCACACTCGTACCGCCCAGCAGCGCCCTCCGCAGCCGCGCGATGAATGAACGCCCGAATCCATAGGCTCGGGCTGGGGTTCAGCCGATGCGAGGATGACAGGGAAATGCCACTGCCGGGCTGCCGCCTGACGGGTCGGCTGCTAGATCAGGTCGGGTACCGCCTGACCCTGCCGGGCAGGTCAGGCGGGGGATTGTTGCCTGACCTGCCCGGGCCGGTGGGTCAGGGTGGGTACCGGTCGGGGTGGACGGTGTAGGTGCGGCCGTGGGGTGCGGTCCAGACGAAAGTGCCTGGGTGGGGCTGGGTGACGTGCCATCCGGGTGCCTGCTTGGTGCGGCTCACCGCCAGCCAGTTGTACGCCCGTACCGAGTGGAGCAACCGGCGGCTGGCCGAGATCGCGGACGCTCTGGCGGAGTCGGCCTCCGGGTCGGTGCTGCGCCCGTTCGTCGCCGCCGAGTCGGCTCAGGCGATCTGGGATGGCCTGGACCCGGCCCGGCAGCGGGCGGTGATCGATGCTCTCGCGGCGATCACCTTGCGCCCGGCTGGCCGAGGCGCGCGCGTGTTCGACCCGGCGACGGTCAGCATCGAGCCGAGGCAGCCGGCCGCCTGATCCGGCGTTTCGGCGACCAGCCCTCTGCCCACCCTGTCGGCTAGGATCGGGGCGAACAGACCAGCGCGGCCCCAGCAAAGTCCCGCACGTGAGCTAGCCCGGAGATGTGCCGGAAGACGCGAACGGTAAGCCGGGTGGGGCCGGCGAGGCATGTCACCCAGAAACGGAGATCCCGCATCGCGTGCGGGGCAGGCCGCTCGCGGGAACCGGAGCGGGGCAAGCCTCCAGGACAGCCCTGGAGGCTTCGACA
>DATNEK010000043.1:0-2386 GCA_035553055.1 Streptosporangiaceae bacterium
AGTCGCTGGCCCAGGAGATGCCCGAACTCACCCGGCTGGTGGACGGCATCATCGCGCCGGAAAGAAGCCAGGGGCAGTCACCGATGCGCTCGGCAGAGCTCTTCAGCGACGACTGGGTATGCGTCGCCTCCGCGGACGGCGACCTCCCGGCCGGCGACACGCTGACGTTCGATGACCTCAAGGACGCCAGCTGGGTGGTGCCCTTCTACCGCAACCAGAACTCGCCGCTCGCGCCCCCGGCGATCAGGCAACTGTCCATGCTGGGATTCCGCCCGCGCGTGGCGATCGGCGTGGAAAGCTACCTGGCCGTCCCCCCACTGATCGCGGGAACCGGCCGGGTCGCGCTGCTGCAGCGACGCCTGGCGACGCTGTTCGAGAACCAGCTCAACCTCCGGGTCTGGCCGTGCCCCGGCGACCCGGAGCCCATCGTCGAAGTGCTGTGGTGGCACGAGGACCTCGACGACGACCCCGGACACGAGTGGCTGCGCGCGTCGCTGGCGGAGCTCGCGTCGAAGCTGTAGGTACGCGGCCGGGTATAAGAATGTTTTATAGCTGGGTGTTGTTAAGAGTGATTTTACATGCCATTGACATGTCTCTATGGTTCTCGTAACGCGATCAACCCACCGAAGGGATTCGCATCCCAGATGTCCGTGACCTCATCGGGAACCGCTGGAATTAATCCAGAAGCCCGTCGCTCTATTGTCGGCGGAATTATCAGCCTGCTGATCGATAGCTACGATATCTACGTTCCCGCCTTTATCCTGCCTGCGGCGATGGATTATTTCGAGCCAAGCACAATGGCCGATACCACGAAGGTGACTCTTACTAGTGTCATCTTCACCGTGACGCTGCTCGCCAGGCCTGTGGGCGGTCCGATTTTCGGCAGCCTCGCCGACAAAATCGGCCGTAAGAAGATCACGATGATCGCCGGCTTCGGATTCACGATCACCACGCTGGTGATCGCCTGCCTGCCCGGCTATAACTCGTGGGGCTACGGCGCGCTCGTCGCGCTGATCGCGCTCCGCTTCATCGACGGCGTGTTCCTCGGCGGCGGCTACGCCGGGCCGGTACCGCTCGCGATCGAGCGCAGCCCGGCCCGGCTGCGCGGCCTGATCGGCGGCGTCGTGTCCGCCGGCGCGCCGGTCGCCATCATCTTCATCAGCGTCATCCAGCTCACCGCGCTCAAGCAGATCGCGCCGCCCGCGTACCTGTCCTGGGGCTGGCGGCTCCCGTTCTTCTTCGGCGTCCTGCTCGGCATCGGCTACCTGTTCTACTTCGCGCGCGTTCCCGAGGTGGACCTCGAGTCGCTCGCCAAGCAGCGCGTCTCCAAGCGGGTGCCGCTCGTCGAACTGCTCACCGTGCCCGCCAACTTCAAGCCGCTGCTCCAGGTGTTCCTGCTGATGACCGGCATGTGGTTCGCCGCCCAGATGATGCTGTCGTTCCTGCCCGGCATGCTGATCGGGGTCCTGCACCAGAACTCGTCCGACGTGTCCACGATGGAGATCGTCGCCAACGTGGCGACGGTGATCGCGATGATCACGGTCGCGGCGGTCAGCCAGCGGGTCGGCCGGCGCAAGACCCTGTTCTGGAGCGCGGTCGCGATCGCCATATTCGGCTCGCTGGCGTACGCGTTCATGGTCGTGATCGCCAACAACGGCGCGTCGTTCCTGCCCATCGCCGTGCTCGCGATCATCGGGTTCATCCTGGTCAACGGGCCGCTTGGCACCTGCGTCGTGTACCTCAACGAGCGGTTCGGCAAGGGTGTGCGGTCTTCCGGCTACGGCACCGCCTACACGGTGAGCCTCATCCTGCCGTCCCTGTACAGCGTCTGGATCGGCATCCTGCAGCACATCATGCCCTACGACTACGCGCCGCTGGTCCTCATCGCGCTCGGCGGCGTGCTGTTCGCCATCGGCGCGCACATCGGCCCGGAGACGGTGAACTCGAGCACGCTCACCGAAGACGACGCGGCGGCGGTGATCCCGGCCCGCAGCGGAGTACCCACCATCGCGGGAGGCGAAGCGTAGTGCGACTGACCGACGACGAGCAGCGGATGCTCGACGGGGCGGACGGCCCCGCCGTCCAGGCGGCGATGGACCTGCTGGTGCGGTACGGCGAGGTGCTCGGCGCCGAGCGGCTCATCGACACCGACAACGTCTGCGGGGCGAACATCTTCAACGCCAGCCAGGCCCAACTTGGCGGCCGCACCCCGGACGAGGTCTTCGCGCAGATCAGCCTGGACAGTCCCGGTTCCTTCGAGATCCCCCAGGTGCGCGCGCACAGCTGCCAGCTGATCGGGCCGATGGACACTGTCGAATGGCAGGTGCAGGGGGTGCCCGAGGCCGCCCGCGACGCGATCATGGACAGCGAGTCCTACAGCGGCAGG
>DATNEK010000044.1:0-3270 GCA_035553055.1 Streptosporangiaceae bacterium
GTCGGCGATGAGTATCCGATCATCCAGCCACTGCCGCAAGAGCACGGCCGCGTCAGCGTATTCGTCGCCCGGCCGGCCAGGAACCGGGCGCGGCAGGATCAGCCTGACCACATTGTGCGGGTCGCCCGCCATCAACCGGTCCTCGTTATCTCGGAAGATAACGTCGTACGGTGGAGAGGTGACATCGGCGAGCCCGCTCACCCGGTCCTGCGCGTAGCGGACGCCGCGGAACGGCACTAGCTCTAGGCCGCCGACTGGCTGGTCAGCCGACGTTGGGTTAGACGGAGGGATCTGCACATATGTCAGAAGGATCTACAGGCGGCAAGGATTCCCGATCAAGCGGAAAGCGTTCAGGGGGGTCCGGTGGGCCGGCCGACGGCGAAACCGCTGACAGCGCGCCTGCCGATACCTACGCTCTCTACCGTCGCGGCCTCGACCTGCTTGGCAGGGGTAGCGCGGCCGCGGCGGCCCAGTTGCTCGAGCGCGCGGCGGCAGCCGAGCCCGAGTCGCGCAGCATTCTCGAGGCGCTTGGCCGGGCGCAGTTCGACACCAAGCACTACGAAGCGGCCGCCGGAAGTTTCCGCCGGATAGTAGAAGCGAGCCCGACTGACGACTACGCCCAGTTCGGCCTTGGTCTCGCGCTGTCCAGGACCGGCGACCACGGCGCGGCCGCCGAGCATCTCGCGCTCGCCGCAGCGATGCGTCCCGACCTCCGGCACTACACCGAAGCGCTGCGCAGCGTGCGGGCGACCCTGCGCGCCCGGAACCTCGCCGAAGGTGAAGAATATGACTAATGGGAAACGACGAGCACACACCGGTTAGTGACCTGACCACAGTGCAGCCTCCATCGACCGAGTACGACGTGGCACTGCTCGATCTCGACGGCGTCGTCTACACCGGGCAGGGCGCGGTGCCGAACGCTGTGACCGCGCTGGCGCAGGCGCGGGCGGGCGGCCTGCGGCTTGCTTTCGTCACGAACAACGCCTCGCGCACGCCTTCGGCCGTCGCGGCGCATCTGAGCGCGCTCGGCGTGCCCGCCACCCAAGCCGACGTGGTGACCTCGGCCCAGGCGGCGGCGCGCTTGATCGCGGCCAGGGTGCCGCCGGGTTCCCGTGTGCTGGTCGCTGGCTCGGTCGGCCTGCGGCTGGCGTTGCGCGCTCGCGGGCTGCGCCCGGTATCGGTGGCGGCTGACCGGCCCGTCGCCGTGGTAGTCGGCTTCTCCCCGGCCATGAACTGGGCTCTGCTGACCGAGGCGGCCCTCGCGGTGAGGGCAGGCGCGCTGTTCGTCGCGACAAACGCCGACCCGACCCTGCCATCGCCGCGCGGCCTGCAGCCGGGCAACGGCTCGTTGCTGCGGGTGATTGCCACCGCGACGGGAATCGAGCCGGTGGTCGCCGGCAAGCCTGAGCCACCGCTGCATCGAGAGGCCGTAGCCAGAACGGGATGCAGGCGGCCGTTGGTGGTCGGCGACAGGCTCGACACTGACATCGAGGGCGCCACTCGCGGCGGCGCCGACAGCATGCTGGTGCTGAGCGGGGTCAGCACGCCGCGCGAGCTTGTGCTCGCGGCACCGTCGCGGCGCCCAAGTTACGTCGCTGAGGACCTGCGCGGCTTGCTTGAACCGCAGCCCGTGGTCGGCGTCGTCCGCGGCGGCGCCGCAGCACCGGGGGCCGAACTCCAGGCCTGGGCGGTGCGGTGCGGCGGCTGGACGGCGCGCAGGATGGACGCCCAGGGGCCGGTCACGCTCGAGGGCGACGGGGACCGGCTCGACGGGCTCAGGGCGTTGTGCGTAGTGAGCTGGTCGGGGAAGCAAGTCACCGCCGAAATGGTCGACCCCGCGCTGGACAGGCTCGACGGCCATTCCTGAAAGCCGATTCGGCGGGCCGCCGGGAGTGCGGGTCGCAGTCTTTCAAAATCAGCCTCAAGTCTGATGCCGATTAGCCCCGCGGCCGACGCGGTGTGAGCCCGCGCCGGGCAGACTGATCAAGCTGGGCGCGGGCCCGGCAGGAAGGAACCTCACAATGATCGAGGCGCGGGGCCTCACCAAGAGATACGGCGACACGGTTGCCGTCGATAACCTGTCATTTGACGTCGAGCATGGAAAGATCACCGGGTTCCTCGGGCCGAATGGCGCGGGCAAGACCACGACGATGCGGCTGATACTCGGGCTTGACCGGCCGACCAGCGGGACCGTCACGGTCAACGGAAAGCACCTCAACCAGCTCGCGTGGCCAATGCGCGAGGTCGGCGCTCTGCTCGACGCCAAGGCGGTGCACGGGGGCCGCAGCGCCTACAACCATCTGCTGTGCCTGGCGCAGACCAACAGCCTGCCGGCCCGGCGGGTCAACGAGGTACTTGACCTGGTCGGCTTGCACGACGTCGCCAGGAAGCGGTCTAAGGGGTTCTCGCTTGGCATGGGCCAGCGGCTCGGCATCGCCGCCGCGCTGCTCGGCGACCCGAGCATCTTGATGTTCGACGAGCCGGTCAACGGGCTCGACCCCGAGGGCATCTTGTGGATACGCAACCTGATGAAGGCACTCGCCGCCGAGGGCAAGACGGTGTTCGTTTCCAGCCATCTGATGTCGGAGATGGAGAACACCGCTGACGACCTGATCGTGATCGGCCGAGGACGGCTGATCGCGCAGAGCACCGTCGCCGAGTTCATTGCCGCCAACTCCCGGCAGTCGGTGCGGGTCAGCACGCCGCAGGGCGCGCTGCTGACCGCGGTGGCCGCGTCGGCCGGCGCTACGGTGACCGACGACGGGAGCGGCAAGCTTCTCGTGCGTGGCATGACCACGGCACAGGTCGGCGACCTGGCGTTCGAGCACGGCATCAGGCTGCATGAACTGGCCCCGGCGCACGCCTCGCTCGAACAGGCCTTCATGGAACTCACGGCCTCAAGCGTGGAGTTCGTGGCCGGCCTGCCATCCGAGCCTGACGCGGCGCTGACCGCGGGGAAGGTGAGCTAGCCATGGCATCGGTAGCGACGCACGAAAGGCTCGTCGGCGGCACCGTTGTGCCCAACCCACCTGGCCGGGCCGGATTCATCGGCACGGTCAAGTCGGAGTTCACCAAGATCCGGTCGGTGCGGTCCACCTACTGGACGCTGATCGCGATGTTCGTGGTGTGCGTGGGCATCGGAGCGCTGTTCAGCTGGGGCCAGACCGAGCGGCTGCTCAGCCTAGAGCATGGTGTGAGGCTGAGCGGCCAGGCGGTCCCACCTGGGGCGATCCATGCCGTGGTGGCGCACAGGGCGGCTGAGATCAGGTC
>DATNEK010000045.1:0-26953 GCA_035553055.1 Streptosporangiaceae bacterium
TCCGCCCAGGCCGCCGCCTGGCCGAGTACCCGCGCCTAGATCGATCGAGGCACGTAGGCGCTGCCGTGCGATGGAGTCGGGCATCCATCGTGCTTGTCCCGGTGCCGACTGCGATGAGTTCGGGGATCCATCGCGGCCGGATGGCGAGAGAGACAGTCGGATGGCGAGAGAGGCGGCCGGATGGCGAGAGAGACAGCCGGGGCGGCCACGCCGGTCTTGCGTTATCGAAGTTAACGATATATCTTTGAGCTATCGTGATAGTCAAAAGAAGGATGGAGATACACGATGAATGAGCACGACAGCGGAGGGCGGCGGCGAGAACACTCGCACCGCCACGCAGACATGCGGTTCAGAAGCGGACTGCGGTACGGCGGACGTGGATTTGATCCCGAGTCCGACGGACCCGAGCCCGGCGGACCTGGCTTGCACCGGGTGGGATTCCGCGGCGGGCCGGGCGGACCAGGCATGCCAGACATGCCTGGCGAGTTCGGTCCCTGGGCCAGGGGATACCGACGGCGCGGCGGCAGCAGGGCCAAGCGCGGCAATGTGCGCGCGGCGGCGCTGGCGCTGCTTGCCGAAGAGGCGATGAACGGCTACCAGATCATCCAGCAGATCAGCGAGCGCAGCGGCGGTCTCTGGCAGCCAAGTCCTGGGTCGGTGTACCCGGCACTGGCGCAACTCGAGGACGAGAGCCTGATCGCGCTGCAGGACACCGCGGGCGGACGGCGAGCGTACGGGCTTACCGATAACGGCCGGACGTACGTGGCCGAGCACGCCGATGAGCTCAACGCTCCCTGGTCGGCCCTGGCCGGCGCGGCGAACGCCGCCTACGACATGCGCAAGCTTGTGCACCAGGTGCATCTGGCCGCGACGCAGGTCATCAGCGCCGGGACAGACGAGCAAGTGAACCAGGCCCGTAAGGTGCTCACCCAGGCCCGGCGCGCTTTGTACCGCATCCTGGCTGAGGACGAAATGGCCGACAGCGAGGTACGCGACGCTGAGCCAGGCAGTTAACGGGAATAAGTCCGGCGTCCGTCGATGTGACTACGGCGGCGCCGGTTTGGCGTCAAGGAGGTGGCGGTGACCCTGCCAGCAAGCATCAGCGACGAGATACGGCTCGATGGCGACAGAAAGCCGGTCATCGTCGTTGCCGGGCTTACCAAGCGGTACGGCGAGATCGAAGCGGTGCGCGGCATCGACTTCGCGGTCGCCAGGGGTGAGACTTTCGGTTTCCTAGGTCCCAACGGAGCCGGCAAGACGACAACTATCAAGATCCTCTGCACGCTGGCTAACGCCACGTCAGGAAGCGCCAGCGTAGCCGGTTACGACTCGGCGACACAGCGTGACTCAGTCAGGCGGAACATCGGACTGGTGTTCCAGGATCCGACGCTTGACACCTACCTGACCGCGAGCCAGAACCTTCGGTTTCACGCCGAGCTTTATGGCGTGCCAAACGCCGCGCTCGGGCCGCGGATGCGCCAGGTGCTCGAGATGGTCGGATTGTGGGACCGTAAAGATGACCTGGTGAGCACGTTCTCCGGCGGCATGCAGCGCCGGCTGGAGATCGCGCGGGGCCTGCTGCACGCGCCCCACGTGCTGTTCCTCGACGAACCGACGGTCGGACTTGACCCGCAGACCAGGTCGTCGATCTGGTCGTACATCAACGAGCTCAAGCGGCGCGAGGATGTCACGATCTTTCTCACCACGCATTACATGGACGAGGCTGAGAACTGCGACAGGATCGCGATCATCGACAATGGCAAGATCGTCGCGCTCGATACGCCTGAGGCGCTGAAGGCGAGCGTGGGCAAGGATCGGGTGCGGATCCACACAGCCGACGACGGCGCCGCGATCGCCTCGCTTGCCAGCAAGTTCGGGCTGACGGCCGGAATGTCGGAGGGCGCGGTGACCTTCGCCGTGACTGCCGGGGAGCAGTTCGTGCCCCGACTATTCGCCGAGCTTGGCGTGCCGATCAGGTCGGTAAGCGTGTCCAGGCCCTCACTCGACGATGTTTTCATGTCCTACACAGGCAAGACCATTCGCGACGCGGAGGCCTCGGGTTCGCAGGCAATGCGCCAGATGGTCCGCATGCGCGGGAGGCGATAGCAGATGGCAACGCAGACAGCACCGCCGGCCGCGCAGGGCGAGCTGGTCGAGAGCATCAGGGTCGCGGTGCCGCAGCGCGGCCTGCGGCACGACACCCGCGCCGTAGGCGTCGTCTGGCGGCGCGAGCTGATCAGGTTCAGGACCGACCGGCTCCGCGCGGTCACCTCGCTTGTACAGCCGATACTGTTCCTCTTCGTGCTGGGGACCGGGCTGTCTAGCCTGGCCAGGGCAGGCATGCCGCCGGGGCTGAGCTTCAAAACCTTCATCTATCCGGGCGTGCTGGCGATGTCGGTGCTGTTTACCGCGATCTTCTCGGCCGCGTCCATCGTGTGGGACCGCGAGTTCGGGTTCTTGCGAGAGATACTTGTCGCTCCGGTTAGCCGCGGCTCGATCGTGATCGGGAAGTGCCTGGGCGGCGCGACCATCGCCACCTTCCAAGGAGTCATTTTCCTGGCTCTCGCCGGCTTCGCTCATGTCCCATACAACCCCGAACTGATCGCGATCTTGGTTGGCGAACTGCTGTTGCTGTCGTTCACGCTGACTGCCTTCGGCGTGATGATGGCAGCGAGAATCAAGCAATTCCAGGCATTCATGGCCCTCACCCAGATGCTCGTGCTTCCGCTGTTCTTCCTGTCAGGGGCGCTTTACCCGCTGAACGGACTTCCGACCTGGCTGACCGCGCTTACCAGGATCGACCCGATTACCTACATCGTCGGGCCGATGCGCGACGCGGTCTTCGCCCATCTGGCGATCCCCGGCTTCGAGCAGCACCTGCTGGCGCCCGCGATCACATGGGCAGGCTGGGCGGTGCCGCAGTGGATGGCGATCGGCATCGTGGCGGTCATGGGCGCCTCGATGATGGGCGTAGCGATCATCGAGTTCCGCAAGACCGAATAGCTCGTGATCAAATCGATACCTCAGCGGATTGGAAGCATCCGGATTAGAGGTACAGCCGACGGGTGAAAGTACCGCCAATAAAGGGCGACGCCGGGTGGCTACGGGGGCAAACCACCCGGCGTCGCGTTCATCGGCGCTCCGACGGGGGCCCGGAACGCCGGCATCGGTGCCCCAGCGGGGGACCAGAGCACCGGTAAGCATGTTACACCGAACCTCCCCCTTGTGCGTCAAGAGCGGATTAGAAGCGAATCTGCGGATCACGGGTAGCTAGTACCAGCCGGCATCGATGTTTGCCCGCAACATTGGTGTCTAGCTGCTCACTTACGGATAAACACCCCAGCGACGCCTGCTGCGTGCCTAAGGACGAGACAAGAGCCGCTTTAGCCCTGGCCGGCCTGGTCGGTGTCGCCGTCGCCATGGCCACGGTCCGATGAGTGGTCGAGCGGCTGGTAACGCACGGGCAAGCGTGGCTCGTAGGGGCGGAAGTCCGACGGACCCGCCTGCTGGCGGCTGTTCGCGATGACGACGGCGAAGTAGGGCAGCGCGATCGCCCCGCATGCCGGTATCACGGTCAGCCAGCCAGCGTGATTGACGAACAGCACGACGGTCACGATGAAGCAGACCACCCTGACGCCCATCATCAGCAGATACCGGCGCTGCCGCTGGCTGATCTCAGCGGAGCGCGCTTGCGGCGCCTCGGTGACCAGGTAGGCCCGGTCACGACCGGTGCTTCGACGACCTCGCACACTCTCACGTTAGGCCCGAAGCTGCCCGTACGCTAATCCGGTCGCAAACAGCGGCTAGCTCATGCATTGGAGGCAGTGATGACTGACCGCACATACCGGGTAACGGAGATAGTCGGCACGTCGCCGGAGAGCGTTGAAGCCGCGGTGCGGAACGGGCTCCGGCGGGCCGCGCAGACGCTGCGGCACCTGGACTGGTTCGAAGTGACAGAGATCCGCGGTCAGCTTGACGGCGGCGAGATCGCGCACTACCAGGTGGGCATGAAGGTCGGCTTCCGGCTTGAGGACGCCTGAGCCACGTGGGGCGCGGCGACTGGTTCTGCCATACTGCAGTGCGGGTGAATTGCTGATCTGCGGAGGTGGGCGATGGGTCGTTCTGTCCTGGTGACCGGCGGTAACCGGGGCATCGGGCTGGCCATCGCCCGGCGGCTTTCCGCGGTCGGCGACAACGTCACGATCACGTCCCGTTCAGGCGAAAAAATTGCCGGGCTTACCGTGGCCAAGTGCGATATACGCGACACCACGGCGGTCGACGAGGCGTTCGCTGCGGCCGAGGCGGCACACGGACCGGTCGAGGTCGTGGTCGCTAACGCCGGCGTGACTAACGACCAGCTACTCGCGCTGATGTCGGAAGATGCGTTCAACGAGGTCATCGACACCAACCTGGTTGGCGCTTACCGCGTGGCCAAGCGGGCCGTCAGGCCCATGATCAGGCTCAGGCGCGGCCGGATCATCTTCTTGTCGTCGGTCGTCGGCATGCTCGGCTCGGCTGGCCAGGCCAACTACGCGGCGTCCAAGGCCGGGCTCATCGGCATGGCCAGGTCGCTGGCAAGGGAACTCGGCAGCCGCAATATCACCGTCAACGTAGTCGCGCCCGGGTTCGCCGACACCGACATGACCGCCAAGCTCTCCGACGAACGCAAGGAGGCGATCGTCAGCGGCATACCGCTCGGCCGCACCGCGTCGGCGGATGAGGTAGCCGGGGTCGTGCAATTCCTCGCCGGGCCGGACGCCGCTTACATCACGGGCGCGGTCATCCCGGTCGACGGCGGGCTCGGCATGGGTCACTAGCGAATCGGTCTCAAGCGAGCTGGTACAAGCCAGCTGATCATGAAGAAAGAAGGCGCGCGATGGGACTTCTTGACGGCAAGCGGGTCCTGATCACCGGGGTCCTGACCGACTCATCGATCGCCTTTCACGTAGCCAAGATCGCGCAGGAGCAGGGCGCGACGGTCGTGCTCACCGGCTTCGGACGGCTGAGCCTGGTGGAGCGGATCGCGCGGCGGCTGCCGGATCCGCCCCCGGTGCTCGAGCTCGACGTCACCAACGCCGACCAGCTCGCCTCCCTGGCCGACCGGGTCGCCGAGCACGTCGACCGGCTCGACGGGGTGGTGCACGGTATCGCCAACGCGCCGGCCGGCGCGCTTGGCGGCAACTTCCTCTACACGCCGTGGGCCGACGTGTCCGCGGCCCTTCACGTCTCGACGTACTCGCTCAAGGCACTCGCGATGGCGACGCTGCCGTTGATGAGCGAGCGCGGGGGAGCGATCGTCGGAATGGACTTCGACGCCGCTCTGGCCTGGCCGGCATACGACTGGATGGGCGTGGCAAAGGCTGGCCTGGAGTCCTGCGCCAGGTACCTGGCCAGGTACCTCGGCCAATACAAGATCAGGGTCAACCTGATGGCGGCTGGGCCACTGCGCACTATGGCAGCCAAGTCCATCCCCGGCTTCGAGCAGTTCGAGTCGATGTGGGACGGTCGGGCACCGCTCGGCTGGGACCTGGCCAACCACGAACCGGCCGCGCGCGCCTGCGTCGCCTTGCTTTCCGACTGGTTCCCCGCTACGACGGGAGAGATCGTCCACGTCGACGGAGGCGTGCACGCCGTCGGCGGTTAAAGCTGGTCAGGGCCATATCCCCAGCTGACCCTGTTTCGCCAATTCCCCCACTGGCTACCCTGCGTCAACCTTGCATCGATAACAAGTTGTGACAGTTTCGGCCTAGCAACGCTACAACTAGGAATCTACGCTTCGCGTGACCCTTGATGCAGGCACGCCGGTTACAAGCGTCGGCGGCGCTCGCTCAGGGCCACGACAATTACAGGCGCCGAGCCCACCAGCTCGGCAGGGAGCATCAGTGGCGACAGCCATGATCCAGGCGTGTGGATCAGGGCTCGTCATCACGTGATCCAGGAGGATGGAAGATGACATTTGCCCGTACGGCTACGAAGATGGCGGTGCTCACCGTCGTCGGCGTGACCGCGCTGGCTGCCTGCGCCAAGAGCAGCACTAACAGCACCAAGACAGCTACGGTCTCCGGTTTCGCCGGCATACCAGCGCCGGCTAAGACGCACAAGGCCGGCGGGACGGTCACCTTCGGCATGGCGGCCGGGGCAACGCCCACCTGGATCTTCCCGGTGATTCCGGGCGCCAACTCGTCGGTATACACCGCAAGCTTCTTCCAGAACCTGTTCTGGCTGCCGATGTGGCAGACTCCGGTCAGCGACAGGCTGGACGTCAACTACGCGACGAGCCTGGCCCCCAAGCCGGTCTTCTCCGACAACAACAAGACCGTCACGATCAACATGAAGACCAACTTCAAGTGGTCGAACGGTGCGCCAGTCGACGCCCAGGACGTAGTCTTCTTCATCGACCTGGTCAGGGCTGCTGTCAAGATCAGCCCGGCCAACTACGGCAACTTCTCGGCCGGACTCTTCCCGCAGAACGTGGCGAGCGCGGTCGCGACCAGCAAGTTCACGCTGCAGATCAAGTTCACCAAGACCTACAACCCTGGTTACCTGTACTTCGACCAGTTGCTGCTGCTCACCCCGCTGCCCAGCACGTCGTGGGACATCGACGCCGTCGGTGGCAAGCCGGTTGACTACACCAAGCCGGCGAACGCGGCGAAGATCTACAAGTTCCTCGACGCCCAGTCGCAGAAGCTCTCGACCTACGCGACCAACCCGCTCTGGCAGGTTGTCGACGGGCCGTTCCACCTCACCGCCTTCAACCCGAGCACCGACGCCAACACCATGGTGCCGAACCCGAACTTCAGCGGTCACAAGGCATCGATCAGCAAGTTCCAGGAAGTGGCCTACACCTCCGACGACTCTGAGTACACCGCCCTTCGCTCGGGTGAGCTGACCTTCGGCCTGGTCCCGTCGACCGACTACCCGCAGATCCCGACGCTCAAGAAGCAGGGCTTCAACGTGTTCGGCAACGACGAGCTCGGCTGGGACTACCTCCTGTTCAACTTCAAGGACAAGACCAACCACTGGGACAAGATCATCGGGCAGCTTTACGTCAGGCAAGCGCTCGCGCATCTAGTCGACACAAATGGCTATATCTCGGGTATCTTCCACGGATTCGCCGGATACGCTGACGGCCCGGTGCCGGCCTCGCCGGCCAGCCCGTTCACGCCGTCCAACGCGACCAAGGCCATCTATCCTTACAGCCCGGCTGCGGCCAAGACACTCTTCGCCCAGCACGGCTGGAAGCTCGTCAACAACGTCCAGACCTGCGAGAGCCCGGGTGCCGGCGCGACCCAGTGCGGCGTTGGCATCCCCAAGGGCCAGACCATGGCCTTCACGCTGGTCTACAACAACGGCTCGCCCGCGATCACGTCAGAGGACACGAACTTCGCGTCCTCGGCCAAGAGCGCTGGCGTCCCGATCACCCTGGTCGGCAAGTCGTTCAACTTCATCCTGCAGAACTACTACGACATCGCCGCCCCGGCCAACATCAACAAGTGGGCAGCGGAGGACTTCGGCGGCTTCAGCACCGCGCTTTACCCGACCACCGAAACGATCTTCAACACCGGTGGCACGTTCAACATCGGCGACTACAGCAACCCGACGGCTGACAAGCTGATCAACGATTCGGTCTTCGGGCCGAACGCCTCAGCGGTCAAGACCGAGGCAGCGTTCATCGCGGAGAACCTCCCCGCGTTGTTCCAGCCGAACGCGTTCCACGTGTACGCGTGGAAGAGCAACCTGTCCGGCCCGCAGTACTCGTTCTGGGAAGTTCCTGAGTTCTCCCTGAACCCAGAGCAGTGGTTCTTCAGCAAGTAAGCACGGCCCGCAGCTCGTAGCGGCATAAAAGATGCGATGCCTGCCGGTGGCCTTTCCGGCCGCCGGCAGGCATCCTGTCAACAAGGGCATTTTTACCGGTCCTGGCACGACCCCACCGGGCGCGCTGATCCGGCCAAACCGCAACAGGCTCAGCGAGGAGACGCGGAGATGACCACCTACCTGCTCCGCCGGGCAGCGAGTTCAGTGATCATTCTGATCGGCATCTCGATCCTGGTGTTCTGGATGCTGCACGTGATCAGCGGAGCGCCCGGACGGGCCGTACTCGGCCTGCGAGCCGCGCAACAAGCCGTCGACGCCTGGAACAAGTCCCACGGCTTCGACCGGCCGCTGATCCTGCAGTACTTGACCTACATGAACCAGCTCGTGCACGGCAACCTCGGCACGTCCTACAAGCAGACCCTGTCGGTGAACACGATACTTGCCGAGCACGCACCGGTCTCGGCATACCTCAGCGGGCTCGGCCTGTTCTTCGCGATCCTCATCGCCTTCCCCGTCGGTATCTTCCAGGCCGTCAAGCGCAACACGCTCGGCGACAACGTCATCACCACCGCCGCGTTCGTCACCTACTCGATGCCGGTCTTCCTGCTCGGACTTCTGCTCATCCAGATCTTCGCGATCACCTTGAACATCTTCCCGCCCGGGGCGCCTGCCGCGGTCAGCCAGAACAGCTCGGTCATCGGCGCAATCGAAGATCCGAGGGCGATGGTGCTGCCCGTCGCCACGCTGACGTTCGTCTCCGTCGCCGCCTACTCCAGATTCATGCGCTCGTCCGCGCTCGACGCGCTCGCGCAGGATTACATCAAGGCCGCCAGGGCGAAGGGCCTGCCAGAACGGCTTGTGCTGATGCGGCACCTGGTCAGGAATGCCTGCCTGCCTATGGTCACGCTGATCGGCCTGAGCATCCCAGCGCTGCTGGCAGGCAACCTCATCACCGAGAACGTCTTCAACTACCCCGGTCTCGGCATCATGTTCATCAACGCGCTGCAGAACGAGGACTACCCGGTATTGCTCGCATACACGCTCATGGGCGGCGTGCTCACTGTCGTAGGCAACTATGTAGCCGACATCGCGCTCACCGTCGCCGACCCGAGGATCAGGCTCGCATGACCGGCCGGACGGGCTGTTGCGAACAGCACTGCTGGCTGATGGCTTTTGGAGGCTCAAGTGTTTAGGGAAGTCGAGACTCTACCCCCCGTCACCTCTGCACCACAGGTCGCGGAGGGCGGCGACGTCACCGTCATCCAGAGTGGCTGGCGGCTTGGCCTCCGCTCGTTCGCGCAGAACCGGCTCGCGGTCGTCGGCCTTGGGCTGATCGTCTTCTTCGTGTTCTTCTGCTGGACCGGACCGTTGTTTTACCACGGCAACGTTTCGCTCTCCGAGCTAAGCCAGGCCAATACGGCGCCTGTGGTTGGCCACCCGCTCGGCGCAGATGTCAACGGATTCGACATACTCGGTCAGCTCATGGTTGGCGGCCAGGCCTCGCTGGAGATTGGCCTGCTCGCAGCCGCGATCGCTACTATTGTGGGCACGCTGTGGGGCGCCACCGCCGGCCTGGCAGGCGGAATAGTCGACGGCGTGATGATGCGGATCGTGGACGTCGTGCTGTCGATTCCGCTGCTGTTCGTCGTCTTGATCGTCGGTGCCAAATGGGGCTCGAGTATCTTGAGCCTGGCGCTGATCATCGGCGTATTCTCCTGGCTCGTTCCGGCCAGGCTGGTCCGCGGAGAGGTGCTTACGCTCCGGGTACGCGACTTCGTCGCCGCCGCCAGGGCCGCCGGGTCAGGTCGCAGCAGGCTGGTGCTCAGGCACCTGATACCTAATGCCCTGAGCGTTGTCGTGGTGAACATCACCTTCCAGGTCGCCGACGCTATCTTGCTGGTCGCGGCGCTGGGATTCCTCGGCTTCGGCTTGAACTTCCCGGTTTTCGACTGGGGCGACATGCTCGCTGGCGGTACCAATAACCTTCTCAACGGCTACTGGTGGGAGGTCTACCCGGTCGGTCTCTGCATCGTGCTGACGGTCATGGCCATGAACCTGATCGGCGACGCGCTGCGTGACGCGCTCGACGTCCGGCTGCGGCGCAGGTAAGCCGCCACCTCACCCCCAAGCCAGATACCCCAACGAGGAGCACCCGTGGCCCCTGTGCTGGAGATCAAGAACCTCTCCACTCACATCAAGCAGAGCACTACCACGATCCAGGCGGTCGGCAACGTCGACATGCACCTGGATCCCGGAGAAACGCTCGGCTTGGTCGGTGAGTCCGGCTGCGGTAAGTCGATGACCGGGCTGTCGATAATGGGCCTGCTTCCCGCGGGCGGCCACATCGTCGGCGGCTCCATCAAGCTCGAGGACAAGGAACTCGTCGGGCTGCCAGAGCGCGATCTGCGCAAGGTGCGCGGAAACGAGATCGCGATGGTCTTCCAGGACCCGCTGACCTCGCTCGACCCAACCAAGACGATCGGCTCCCAGGTAGCCGAGCCGGTGCTGCTGCACCGCACAACGAACAAGAAGGAAGCTTACGACCGGGCGACTGAGGTGCTCTCGCTGGTCGGGTTGCCCCGCCCCAAAGAGAGGCTGTCCGACTACCCGCACCAGCTCTCCGGCGGCCTGCGGCAGCGCGTGATGATCGCCATGGCGCTGTCCTGCGAGCCCAAGGTGCTGATCGCCGACGAGCCGACCACGGCGCTCGACGTCACTATCCAGGCACAGATTCTCGACCTGCTCGACGACCTCAAAAGCCGGCTGCACATGGCGATGTTGCTGATCACCCACGATATGGGCGTCATCGCCGGGCACGCCGATCGAGTCAACGTCATGTACGCGGGGCGGATCGTCGAGACGACCGAGACCTCTAACCTGTTCGCGCACATGCACCACCCCTACACCCAAGCGCTACTCGCGTCGATACCGCGGCTAACCCAGGATCGCGATGTCAGGCTGCTCAACATCCCCGGACTGCCGCCGGATCTCGGCCACCCGCCGGCCGGCTGCCGGTTCGCCGCGCGATGCAGCCGCGTGATCGACAGATGCCGATTCGACGAGCCTTCGCTGATCGGCGAGACCAATGACCACCTGTACTCGTGCTGGCATCCGGTCGACGGACCGCTCCCGGCCGACGAAGTGGAAGCCGCGGCGAGGGCGGCACGAGCCGCTCAGGCAGCGGCCGGGGTCGAGGTGGTTGTGCCGACCGTTGTGACCGCCGATCCGGTCGCGCTGGTCGAGGACCGGGTGCCTGAGCCAGGTACCGAGGGCGCGACCTTGCTCGAAATCAAGGGGCTGGTCAAGGAATTCCCGGTCACCTCGGGCATCTTGCAGCGCGCGGTCGGCTCGGTCAAGGCCGTGTCGGGCGTGTCGTTCTCGGTTGCCGACGGGGAGACCTTCGGCCTGGTGGGCGAGTCTGGCTGCGGCAAGACCACGATCGGGCGCATGATCGTCGCGCTCGAGCACCCGACCGCCGGTGAGGTGACGCTGCACGGCACCAACATCTCCAAGCTGCGCGGCAACGAGTTGCGCAGGCGCAGGCGCGACCTGCAGCTCATGTTCCAGGACCCGTACTCATCGCTAGACCCCAGGATGCGGGTCGGCGCGATCATCAGGGAGCCGCTGACCATCCAGAACATCGGCAGCCGGAAGGATCAGGAGGCGCGGGTATTCGAGTTGCTCGGCGAGGTCGGCTTGCCACGCAACGCGGTTGAGCGGTTCCCGCATGAGTTCTCAGGCGGCCAGCGTCAGCGCATCGGCCTGGCCCGCGCGCTGACACTCAACCCGCAGGTAATCGTGGCTGACGAGCCGGTGAGCGCGCTCGACGTCTCGATCAGGGCTCAGGTGCTGAACCTGATGAAGCGGCTGCAGGCCGCGCACGGCCTCACCTACGTGGTGATCTCGCATGACCTGGCGGTCGTCAAGTACATGGCCGACCGGATTGGCGTCATGTACCTCGGCAAGCTCGTCGAGCTTGGCACCAGCGATGACATCTACGAGCGGCACGCGCACCCGTACACGGCGGGCTTGATCGGAGCGATTCCGGTGCCGGACCCGCCGATCGCACGCGCGCGGCGCGGCATCGGGATCACCGGTGAGCTGCCGAGCCCGATCAATCCGCCATCTGGCTGCAGGTTCCGGACCAGGTGTCCGCTAGCCCAGGACATCTGCGCCGAGGAAGAGCCGCAACTAAGGTCTTTCGGCCCAGGTCACGTGGCCGCCTGTCACTTCCCGCTGCAGACGGCGACGGGCGACGGCTACGGCATATCGAAGCCGTCCGCCCAGGCGCTGCCATCGAGCGGCTGATCTCTGGCTCGTCGGTCCAGTGCAGCGGTTGCGTCGGCTAAGGACGCGGTCTGCTTGTGCGCCTAGCGGCTTCGTTCGATACTTTTGGGTATGCGGGCGTCCGATAACCGGCTTGCGACCGGTACTGACCCGGGGGGCCAGCCCTCCGCAACCCCCCGCAGCGGCCCAGGCCTGCGTGCATCCGACGCCGAGCGCGATCAGGCGATCGGCGAGCTGAGGGACAGGTTCGCTGAGGGCCGCATGAGCCATGAGACGTTCCTGTACCGAATGGATGCCGCGCTACGGGCGAAAGATAGGTCGGAACTGTCCGACCTCTTCGCCGACCTGCCAGGTGGCCAGCGCGGCAAGCGTGCCGGCAGCCATTCCCTGACCGGTCGGCTGGCCTTGCTCTGGCAGGTGCCGCGCAATCGGTTCAATGCCTGGGCTTCGCGTGCGCGGGCGGCGGCCGCTTCGAACTCCTGGAGCGCAGATCATCTGATGACGCCCCAGGTCGCGATGTCCGGTGCGATGGCTGGCCAGGCCGAGGCCGCCTTTATGGTGCTGAGAGAACCGCAGTCGCTATGCCTGCCGCGACAGGCAGATCGCCGGTTCACCATCGGCCGAGCGTCCTCGTGCGACTTCACCGTTGCTGACCTGAGCGTGTCACGCTGGCATGCGCGGCTGCACCACGAGGATGGCAACTGGTTGCTCTCCGACCTTGGCTCGACCAACGGGACAAGGCTCAACGGCTGGCGGGTGACGTCCGCCGTGCCCGTGCAGGCCGGCGACAACGTCTCATTCGGCAGCGCCGCGTACGTCATCATCGACCGCCCAGTGACCATAGGACGCCCGTCAGGCACGGACTAGCCCGGCGGGGCCGTAGAGTCGGTGCGTGACCATGGTCCTAGTGGTGCGGCACGGCCTCACGGCGGCAACTGGAACAGCCCTGACGGGCAGGACGCCGGGGATACCGCTCGACGATAGAGGTCGCGCGCAGGCAACGGCACTCGCGGAAAGACTCGCCGGCGTCAGGCTCGACGCCATCGTGTCGAGCCCGCTTGAGCGCTGCTTCCAGACCGCCGAGACGATCGCGGCCAGCCAGAAGTCCGGTGAGGTGACGGTACAGGCCGAAGAACGGCTTATCGAGGTGGGCTACGGCGACTGGACGGGCAAGTCGCTGCGCAAGCTGTCCCGCGACCCGCTCTGGCGCGTGGTGCAGGCGCACCCGAGCGCGGTCACGTTTCCTGGCGCGGAAGGCGAGGCGCTGGCAGACGTGCAGCGCCGCGCCGTCGCGGCTATCCGCGACTGGAACGTCAGGGTCGGGCCAAAAGGTATCTATCTGATCTGCTCGCACGCCGACGTGATCAAGGCCGTCCTGGCCGATAGCCTTGGCCTGCACCTCGATTTGTACCAGCGGATCAACATCGATCCATGCTCGCTGAGCGTCATCCGCTTCACGCCGCTCCGCCCCTTCGTGGAGCGGCTGAATGACACTGGTGGAAGCGTGGCGACGTTGGCTAGATCAGGCAAGGACACGGCAGGGAGTACGACCCTGCGACCAGGCGATGCGCCCGTGGGTGGCGGCGCGGGAGGATAGGGCTATGCCGGTATACACGTACGACCCGCCGGACAGGTTCGTTGCCGGAACTGTCGGTCAGCCCGGCGAGCGCACCTTTTACCTGCAGGCCAAGGGAGCCGGCAGGGTCACTAGCGTGGCGCTGGAGAAGGGCCAGGTCAGCCAGCTAGCCGAGCGGCTCGACGAGCTGCTCGACGAGGTGCTCCGGCGTACCGGCGGATCGGCGGCGATCCCGGCAACGGCACCAGAGTCACTGACCGACGACGGACCACTTGAGCAGCCTCTCATGGAGGATTTCCGGGTCGGCGCGATCGCGCTGGCCTGGGACGGCGACACCGAGCGGGTGATCATCGAGGCGCAGGAACTGAGCGACGAACCGATTGAGCCCCTGACCGAGGAGCTGCCTGACGACGGGCCGGCCATCTTGCGCGTGACGATCACGGCAGCTGCCGCCCGCGCCTTCGCCAGGAGGGCGCTGCAGCTCGTCGTCGCTGGCCGGCCGCCTTGCCCGCTATGCGGGCTGCCGCTCGACGCATCGGGCCACGTGTGCCCGCGTCAGAACGGACACAGGATTGGCCGCAACTGATTGCCTGCGACGCAGCGGTCAGGAAGTCGCCCCGCCGGGCCCCCGCAGCGGCCAGCAAAACCAGTGATCGCCGACGAGTCGGCGGTCGAGTTGCTTACCGCAGGAGAGCTGACGGTGGCCGGGAGGCTCGCCGAGGCGTCCAACGCGACGCTGTACTGCACGATCTCCGACGGAGAGCGCGAAGCTGCGTGCGTATACAAACCGGTCGCCGGCGAACGACCGCTGTGGGACTTCCCGCACGGCACGCTGGCTGGCCGCGAGCTCGCGGCCTACATCGTCTCGCGAGCCTCGGGCTGGGACATCGTGCCGCCCACCGTCTTTCGAGACGGCCCGTTCGGTCCGGGAATGTGCCAGCTGTGGATCGATTCAGATCCGTCCATCGACCTCGTCGCGCTGGCCAGAAGCCGGAGCAACAAGAGCCTGCGCGCAATGGCGGTGTTCGACGCCGTCATCAATAACGCCGACAGGAAGATCGGTCATCTGCTGCCAGCCCCTGGCGGGCATCTGTATGGCTGCGATCACGGGGTCTGCTTCGCCGAGGAGTACAAGCTGCGGACCGTGCTCTGGCAGTGGCGCGGAACCACGCTGGCCGACTCTGACGTGCAGGCGCTCAGCCGCCTAGCGGAGCACATCAGCGACGGTGACATGGTCACCGAGCTTGAGCAGTGGCTGACCGAGGACGAGATAGCTGCCACCAAGATCAGGATCGAATTGCTGCTCGAACACCGGGTGCACCCGTATCCGCCTGACGACTGGCCTGCGGTTCCCTGGCCGCCCATCTAGGGCGACTTATGCCTGACCGGCGAAAGTCCGCTACCGGGCGCCGCCGTGCTCGCCTCTGTCGCCACGGCGGCGCAGGTAGCGTTCGAACTCGCGGGCGATCGCGTCGCCACTGGCCTCGGGCAGGTCGGTGGCATCCTTCGCCTCTTCAAGCGCGCGCACGTAATCGGCGACTTCGGTGTCCTGCTCGGCGAGCTCGTCGACGCCGCGCTCCCATGCCCGCGCTTCGTCCTGCAGGTCGCCAAGCGGCAGCGACGCGTCGAGTATGTCCTCGACCCCGTGCAGCAGCGCGAGCGTGGCCTTCGGGCTCGGCGGCTGCGCTACATAATGCGGCACGGCCGCCCACAGCGAGACGGCGGCGATACCGGCCGCGGTGCAGGCGTCCTGGAGCACACCGACGATTCCCGTTGGCCCCTGGTAGTCGACGGGGTCGATCTGCAACGCCGCGGCCAGCTTCTCATCGGACGCGGCCACGGTAACCGGGACAGGGCGGGTGTGCGGTGAGTCGGCGAGCAGCGCGCCGACCAGGATCACCAGCTCAGCGCCGAGCTTGGTGAACCCGTCGACGAGATCATCGCAAAAGCCGCGCCAGCGCATGTTCGGCTCGATGCCATGCACAAGCACCACGTCGCGCCGGAGACCTTTGGGATGCGCGACGGCGAGCCTGGTGGTCGGCCAGGTCAGCCTGCGAGTCTGGCCGTCGGTTACCTCAAGCACCGGCCTGGTCACTTGAAAGTCGTAGTAGTCCTCAGGATCGATCTCGCCGATCGCCGTCGCTTCCCACGTGGAACTGAGATGGGTGACCGCAGCGCTTGCCGCCTCTCCCGCGTCGTTCCAGCCTTCGAAGGCCGCAATGACCGCCGGCGAGTTCAGTGCTGAGATGCCGTCGAACTCGATCTGAAGCCACCTCCACGACCCATTTCGGGCGCCTGACCCGCTGTCGGCGCGCCTAGCTGACGGCCTCCAGCCTACGTCCCGCGCGATGGCCATTAGGATAGAGCCATCATGCCGCGCGATGTCGTTCAGCCTCCACGCCAGTCCCTGCATGCCGCCTTGGCCGAACGGGTCGTCATCGCCGACGGCGCGATGGGCTCAATGCTCCAAAGCAGCGCCGCCACGCTTGACGACTTCGTCGGCTACGAAGGCTGCAACGAGATACTCAACGTGACCAGGCCCGATGTCGTACGCGGTGTGCACGAAGGGTACCTTGCGGCAGGCAGTGACTGCATCTCCACCAATACGTTCGGCGCCAATCTTGGCAACCTGGGCGAGTACGACATCGCTGACCGTATCTACGAACTTGCCCACGCCGGGGCCGTACTCGCCAGAACCGCCGCCGACGAAGCCATGGCCGACGGCCGCCCGCGCTGGGTACTGGGCTCGATCGGCCCCGGTACGAAACTGCCGACGCTCGGCCACGTCTCGTTCGCCGCGCTTCGCGATTCCTACCAGCTCTGTGCCGCCGGACTGCTCGCCGGCGGCGTCGACGCGCTGATCGTGGAAACCTGCCAAGACCTGCTCCAGGCTAAGGCAGCCATCATCGCCGCGAAACGAGCCATAGCGGAGGCCGCCGCAGGGAGCACGCTGCTCATCGCCCATGTGACGATCGAGACCACCGGCGCGATGCTGCTTGGGAGCGAGATCGGCGCCGCGCTCACGGCACTCGAGCCGCTCGGCATCGACATGATCGGGCTGAACTGCGCCACCGGGCCAGCTGAGATGAGCGAGCACCTGCGCTACCTGTCTGCTCACTCGCGCGTGCCGCTCTCCTGCATGCCCAACGCCGGACTGCCAGAACTTACCGCTGCCGGTGCCTTCTACCCGGTAACCCCAGGCGAGCTGGCAAGCGCGCACGAGGCGTTCGTCAGCGAGTTCGGGCTAGCCATGGTCGGCGGCTGCTGCGGCACGACGCCAGAGCACATCGCCGAGGTGGCCGCCAAGCTGGCCAACCGGACGCCGACCAGAAGAAGGCCGCGGCCAGAGCCGGGCATCGCCTCGCTCTACCAGCACGTGCCGTTCCGGCAGGACACCGCCTTCCTCGCGATCGGCGAGCGCACCAACGCGAACGGCTCCAAGGCCTTCAGGGAAGCCATGATCGCCGGCGACTTCGACGGCTGCGTCGAGATCGCTAGGTCGCAGACCAGGGATGGCGCGCACCTGCTCGATCTGTGCGTGGACTACGTCGGCCGAGACGGCGTCGCCGACATGACCGAGATAGCCAGCAGGCTGGCCACAGCGGCCACACTGCCGCTGATGCTCGACTCGACCGAGCCGGAAGTGGTAAAAGCCGGGCTTGAGTTGCTCGGCGGCCGGGCCGTGGTGAACTCGGTCAACTACGAAGATGGCGATGGTCCCGATTCGCGCATCGCCAAGATCATGCCGATCGTGCGAGAGCACGGCGCTGCCGTGGTCGCGCTCACGATCGATGAGAACGGTCAGGCCAGGACGGCCGACTGGAAGGTCAACGTCGCCAGCCGCCTGATCGATGACCTGACCGGCAACTGGGGAATGCGGCAGTCCGACATCATCCTGGACTGCCTGACGTTCCCGATCGCGACCGGCCAGGAGGAAACCAGGCGAGATGCCGTCGAGACAATCGATGCCATCCGCGAGGTCAAGCGACGCTACCCGGATGTGCAGACCACACTCGGGGTTTCCAACGTCTCGTTCGGCCTGAACCCGGCCGCCAGAGCCGTGCTCAACTCGGTGTTCCTCAACGAGTGCGTCAGGGCTGGCCTCGACTCCGCGATCGTGCACGCCGCCAGGATCACGCCGATCTCCCGGATACCTGACGAACAGCTCAGGGTCGCGCTGGATCTGATCTATGACCGCAGGAAAGCGGGCTACGACCCGCTGACCAAGCTGCTCGATCTGTTCGCCGACGTCAGCTCCGCGTCGCTCAAGGCCAGCCGGGCCGCCGAACTTCTGAGCCTGCCGCTCGCCGAACGGCTGAAGCGGCGCATCATCGACGGCGAGCGGCAGGGACTCGAAGCCGACCTTGACGAGGCCCTTAGCGAGCGGCCGGCGCTCGAGATCGTCAACGACATCCTGCTTGACGGCATGAAGACGGTTGGCGAGCTTTTCGGCTCCGGGCGGATGCAGCTTCCGTTCGTGCTCACCTCAGCCGAGGTCATGAAGGCGGCCGTCGGCTACCTCGAACCGCATATGGAGCGGTCTGGAGAGTCGGGCAAGGGCAAGCTCGTGCTGGCCACAGTCAAGGGCGACGTGCACGACATCGGGAAGAACCTCGTCGACATCATCGTGTCCAACAACGGATATGACGTCGTCAACATCGGCATCAAGCAGCCGATCTCGGCGATCGTGCAGGCGGCCATCGATCATGACGCCGACGTGATCGGGATGTCGGGCCTGCTTGTCAAGTCCACGGTCGTGATGCGCGACAACCTCGCCGAACTGAACTCGCGCGGCCTAGCTGGCAAATGGCCTGTGCTGCTCGGCGGCGCCGCGCTTACCCGTTCCTACGTGGAGCAGGATCTGGCCGGGCTGTTCGAAGGCGAGGTTCGCTACGCCCGTGACGCTTTCGAAGGACTGCGGCTCATGGACGTGGCAATGGCTGTCAAGCGCGGCGTGCCGGGAGCAAGTTTGCCCGCGCTCCGCGAGCGCCGGGTACGGCCGTCATCCCGCGATCAGGCCGAGTCGGCTGATGTGGCCGGCGAGTCGCCCTCTTCGGCGACAGCAGGGATGCCGGTTCGTTCTGATGTAGCCAGCGATGTACCCGTGCCCACAGCGCCTTTCTTCGGCACTCGGGTAGTGAAGGGGATACCGCTCGCCGACTACGCGAGTTATCTGGACGAACGCGCGCTGTTCCTTGGCCAGTGGGGGCTCAAGCCGACCAGGGGCGGATCGGGGCCGTCGCATGAGGAACTCGCCGAGACCGAAGGCAGGCCGAGGCTGCGTATGTGGCTCGACCGGGTGCAGACCGAGGGCGTGCTGCAGGCCGCCGTGGTGCATGGCTACTTCCCCTGCGTCAGCGAAGGCGACGACCTGATCGTGCTCGACGATGCCGGCGCCGAGCGGGAGCGGTTCACATTCCCGCGCCAGCGCAGGGACAGGCGGCTTTGCCTGGCCGACTTCTTCAGGGCGGCCTCGTTGGGAGAGACCGACTTGGTCGCTTTCCAGCTCGTCACGATCGGGCCGAAGATCAGCGAGGCCACAGCCGAGTTGTTCGACAAGCATTCATACCGCGACTACCTGGAGCTGCACGGGCTGTCCGTGCAGCTCGCCGAGGCGCTTGCCGAGTACTGGCACGCCAGGGTGAGAGATGCGCTGGGGATCGGCGGCGCTGACCCGGCCGAGCTTGACGAGGTCCTGCGGGTCGGCTATCAGGGCTGCAGGTATTCGTTCGGATACCCAGCTTGCCCCGATCTGGAGGACAGGGCCAAGGTGATGCGGCTGCTCGAGGCTGAGCGGATCGGGGTGACGCTGTCGGAGGAGTTCCAGCTCGCGCCTGAGCAATCGACCGACGCGCTGATCGTGCACCACCCAGAGGCGAAGTATTTCAGTACCTGATGGGCCCCCTTCTCAGTCGGACCGGCGCTGACCGGCCGTGCGACACCCTGCAGGCGGTCCTTTTTGACATGGACGGACTGCTCGTGGATACCGAGCCGCTCTGGTTCGAGGTCGAGAGTTCGGTCATGGCGCGGCTCGGCGGCCAGTGGACGGCCGCCGACCAGAACGCTCTGATCGGCGGCTCGCTGCACCGCTCCGCGAGCTATCTGATCGACAGGGCCACCGGCCCTAGCTCGGCGGCCAGTAAGGACGAGGTGGCAAGCTGGCTCGTCGGTGGCATGGCCGCGATGCTCCGCTCTCGCGGCGTCGCACCGCTGCCTGGGGCGGCGGAACTTGTTGGTGAGATCAGCGCCGCCGGATTGCCCTATGCGCTGGTCACGTCGTCCGAGCAGGTCATCGTCGACGCCGTGCTCGAAGCGGTGGACCAATACGGCGTGGCTTTCGACGTGATCGTGTCAGGCGCTGACGTGCGCAACCCGAAGCCGCATCCTGAGCCCTACCAGCGAGCCGCCGCGCTACTCGGCGCCGACCCGAGGTGCTGCGTAGCGCTCGAGGACTCACCCAACGGTGTCGCCTCGGCCGAGGCGGCTGGTTGCGTGACCGTCGCCGTTCCCGGGCTTGTCTCGATTACCGAGCAGCCAGGCAGGCTCGTCGTCGGCTCCCTGGCGGACATCAGCCTGGCAAGTTTGCGGGCGATGGTCTAGGCGCCTTCCTTGATGGAGGCGCGGCTGGCCAGCCACAAGCAGATGGTGGCCGTGCCGATCGACATTGAGATGCCTTCGACCATGATCGTGTTGAAGTAGTGACCAGCGAACGCCTCGCGCATCGCGTTGATGATGTAGCCAAAGCGCGTCACCTTCGCGACCGCGCGCAGCCAGTGCGTACACAGCGCGCCATCGGCGATGATCTTCCCGTGGTCGGCCCGCCGGCCAGGAATCCGGCTGCACTCCGGTGTGCGGCTTGGCTGCTGGCGGTCGTCGGCCGCGCCAGCATCGCCGGCTCCCGGCGGGGTAGTGGCGGTGCGTGAATCCTGGGCCGGTTTGGCCCCGGTGGCGCACTAGTGCGCGACAGCGTTGTGCACTTTGCTGTAGTGGGGACACAATGCCAGGAACTTTAAGGGGAGGCTGCGGGGCTGCTCTTCGGTTCGTGTGTGCTGGTCAGTGGTGGCGTGAGTGGTGATGATGGCTGGCGGGATGATGGTGGTGGTGCAGGGGCCGTGGCGTGATAATGGGGCACTGGTGGTTGTGCCTGGGCGCGCGGGAGTGCCGGACCGCTGCTGCCTGCCCGGGCATTCCGGGCAATTATCCCGATACCGGGTTCATGATCTGGGAGGCTTTTCGTGTGTGGGAGAGTTTTCCGCGCATAGCGTGAGAAAGTCTCCCAGATCATGAAACTCCGGGCTCCGGATGCGGCTGACTCTCCCCGGTCTTGCCCGGCCTGCCCGCGACGGCACTCCTTGTGTTCCTGGCATTGAGTGGGGACAGCGGCGTTGGACCGTTGGTCTGTAAGTAAAACCTCAGCCAGTGACCGGCGTGGCATAATCGCAGGTAGTTGCGTGCATCGGGTTTCGAGCTCAGCCCCCTCGGAGCGCCAGGCCTGTTTGTCGGGGCTGCGGTCGCCTGCCCACTTACACCCCCGGACCAGCGCCGGCCCGCCGGCACCGATGGTTGCTGTTGTTGACCTGGGGTGCGCGAAGGATCGCTGATCCGGCAACCCATCGCACCCGAGTATGCCGCCCAGGGTGGTCCGGCGCGATGAACCCGGGAATCCACCGCACCCTGCGTGCCCGGCCCCGTGCGATGGATCAGGGGTTACATCAGGGAATCCGGGTGTGAAAATGGCAATCCATCGCAGCACCGCCCGCCCCCGGCGCGATGAAACCGGCAATTCATCGCACCCAGAGCGGACCAGCGGCGCTCGCGGCCAGCACCCCGCCCCGGCGCCCGCCACGGCTTGGTAGACGCGTGTCACTCATTCGCGAGCACTTATCCCGAGACGGGCACTTCGGCGTGCGGCGTTGGATCGCGCCGTGTCGGTTATGCCAGCTACATCGTTGTCGACGTCAGGGGCTTGTACTCGGCGGCCGTTTAGGTCAGGTCGGCGACATCGGCCATGTGCGGGAGGTGGTCGACGTCATCCCGGCTGGCCAGGCCGCCCGGCCCCGCCGAACCGCCCGCCACCGCCGAACCGCCCGCCACCGCCACATCGCCCGGCCCCGGCGCGCCGCCCGGCCCTGCCTGTGGCGACAGGCTCGCATTCGCGTCCGCGTCGGCCTGAGCAGCTGAGTCGGCCTGAGCAGCTGAGTCGGCCTGAGCAGCTGATTCGGGCAGCGGCGGGGGAGTGCCGCCGAACTCGGGGCACAGCTGCTGGTGCGCGCACCAGGTACACAGGCGGCTGCGCCTTGGCCGCCAGTCGGCAGCCAGACGGGCGCGCTCAATCGCCCGCCACAGCGCCTCGATCTTGCGTTCGGTCGCGAGCAGGTCAGCCTCGTCAGGGGCGTACCGCATGATCTCGCCATTGCCGAGGTACATGAGTTGCAGCAGCTTCGGCACCGTACCGCCGCTGCGCCAGAGCACCAGTGCGTAGAACCTCATCTGGAACAGTGCCCGCGCCTCGAACTCTTCGCGCGGCGCCGTGCCCGTCTTGTAATCCACGATCCGCATGTCGCCTGCCGCCGAGACGTCCAGCCTGTCGATGTAGCCGCGCAGCCTGAGTCCTGACGAGAGCACGGTCTGGACCTGGAGTTCCCTGTGCGCGGGCTCAAGCCTGGTCGGGTCTTCGAGCGTGAAGTAACGGTCGAGCATGGCGCGAGCCTGATCGAGCCAGGCTGCGCGCTCAGTCTCCTCATCGAACAGGCTGCCCAGCTCGGGCTCGGCGGCCACGAGCTTGTCCCACTCCGGCTCGATGAGCTGGCCTGCGGCTTCGGGGATCCTGTCCTGAGCGGGAGAATCGAACAGTCGTTCAAGCACCGCGTGCACCAGCGTACCGCGTGCGGCAACCGCGCTTGGGGCCTCGGGCAGCCGGTCGATCACGCGGAACCGGTAGAGCAGCGGACACGTCATGAAGTCAGCGGCGCGCGACGGTGAGAGTGACCACCCAACGCGCTCGGCCGCGGGCTCGGCCATCTCGATGACCGCCTCGCCTGCCATCCGGACAGCCGGGCCATCTAGCGCGTGGGCGGCGGCAACCGCTGCGCCCGCAGGCTCAGCTCTCAGCGCCGTCAAGCTCTCGTTCATCCTTGGCAGCGTAAGCCAGACCGCCGACAATGCGGTCACGATTGGCGCCGGCGTGTCCGCGCGAGGGCAACTAGGCGACAAACGACATAGCATCGTCTCGTGGCAACAAGCGCGCCCGACCGCGACACGACCGGCCGCGGCCAAGATCCGCCGCCGGGAGGCCCGCAGCGGCGCGACCCGAAGTTCGGCATAGTCGTGGCCAAGCCGTTCGGCATACCGGTCTACATCTCCCCGTACTGGCTGCTCTTCGCCGCCGTGCTCGTGGTGATGTACGCGACCGGCGTCGAAAGCAACATCAAGAAAGTCTCCGACAGGTACCTGGTGGCCGCGGCGTTCGTGCTGCTGCTCTACGGGTCAGTGCTCGTGCACGAACTTGCCCACTGCGTGGTCGCCAGGGCATTCGGCCTGCCGGTCAAGAGGGTCCTGCTCTACCCGCTCGGCGGCTATTCGGAAATAGAGCAGGAACCGGGGTCTCCTGGCCGTGAGGCGCTGATCTCAGGTGCCGGACCGGTGATCTCACTCGCGCTTGCCGGAGTCGGCTTCTTGATCTCCAAGGCCATGCCCGCCGGCTTGCCGCACCAGTTGATCTGGCAACTCGTCGTCGCCAACCTCATCGTCGGGGTATTCAACCTGCTGCCTGGCCTGCCGCTGGACGGCGGCCGGATCTTCCGCGCCGGGATCTGGAAGATCACCAAGAAGCAGTACACCGCGACGATCGCCGCCGCCTGGGCCGGCCGGGTCATGGCGATCGCGCTTGTCGGCGCGACGTTGTTCAGCCAGCAGAATGAGGGCACCGTCCTGAACCTGTCCTGGCTGTGGCTGCTCGTCATCGCCGGCTTCATGTGGATCCAGTCGACCCAGGCGATCAGGGCAGCGAAGATACGCGAACGGCTGCCTGCCGTCAGCGCCCGGCGCCTGGCCAGGCATGCCATTCCGATCACAGCCAACGTACCGCTCGCAGAAGCCGTACGGCGCGCTCAGGCGGCCAATGCGAGGGCGCTGGTCATCGTCGACCACGAGAACACGCCGACCGCCATCGTCAATGAGGCGGCCGTGCAGGCGACGCCTGACGAACGCAGGCCGTGGATCGACGTCGGCTCGCTGGCCAGGACGCTTGAACCTGGCATGGTACTGTCGGCCGACTTGTCAGGAATGGAACTGATTAAGGCGGTTCAGCAGGCGCCGGCGAGCGAGTATCTCCTGATCGAGCCAAGCGGTCGGGTGTTCGGCGTGATGGCGGCCTCCGACCTCGATATCGCGTTCGCTGGAGTCTGAGCCCGTTCAAGCGCCGTCCGAACCAGCCGCACGGGTCAGAACCTACCGGACGGGTCTGAGCTCAGACTGGTCCGACACGCTAGCCTGTGCCGGGTGATCAACCAGCGCCGCGGGCCTTTCCAGCCCGGTGACCAGGTCCAGCTGACCGACGAGAAGGGCCGCAAGCACCGGCTCGTACTCGTCATGGGCCACGCGTTCCACACTCATCGCGGCTCGGTCGCCCATGACGACTTGATCGGCCAGCCCGAGGGCAGCGTTGTCCGCGCCTCCGGTGGCACGCAATACATCGCGCTTCGTCCGCTGCTCGCCGACTACACCGTCTCGATGTCTCGCGGGGCCACGGTGGTCTACCCGAAGGACGCGGCCCAGATCGTCGGGCTGGCCGACATTTTTCCCGGCGCCAAGGTGCTCGAGGCGGGTGCTGGTTCTGGCGCGCTCAGCTGCTGGCTGCTGCGTGCCGTAGGCGAGAACGGCTACCTGCTCTCCTACGAGCGCAGGGCAGACTTCGCCGAAATCGCCAGGCGCAACGTCGAGTCCTACTTCGGCGGCCCGCATCCGGCCTGGCGCCTGGTCATCGCCGACCTACCTGACGGGCACTGCGAGCCGCACCGCAGTGACATCGACCGGGTCGTACTCGACATGCTCGCCCCCTGGGAGCACATCGCCGCGGCCGCGAACTGGCTGGCGCCAGGCGGTCTCATCTGCTGCTACGTAGCCACGACAACCCAGTTGTCGCGGGTGGTCGAAGAGTTGCGCGGACACGGCGGTTTCGACGAGCCTGCCTCGTGGGAGACGCTTCTGCGTGGCTGGCATGTCGAAGGGCTGGCGGTCAGGCCCGAGCACCGGATGATCGGTCACACCGGATTCCTGGTGACTGCGCGCAGGCTTGCCCACGGCGTCGTCGCCCCGCCGCGGCGGCGCCGGCCAGCGAAAGCCGCGCAGGAGTGACCGAGTCCTGCCAGAGCCTAGCCAGAACGCTCTTGTTCGGGTTGGATTAAAGAAGTAATCTGATGCCAGATAAAGTAGATATAAAGATATATACCAGATACGGGATAGGATCTCGGATTTAAGGTTAGCTACGCGGCCCGCGAAGAACTATCCGGTACGCCACTGGCACGGTCAGCCGGGTTCCGGATGGGTAACGATGCGGCAGGGAGATCGGTCGTACGGGCAGAAAAGACTAGACCGATGGCCCGCGCGAGGTTACGGAATGACCGGGCGTAGGTAGGGTCTAGGTAAGTCCGCTCCAAGGAGGGGGTGAGGGGCATGGCCTCTCGTGACGACAGCGCTCGCGCCGCACGCCATGATGACGAGGTCAAGGTAAAGGTGCTAACCGACCAGATCTCCTTCCTCGAGGAGGAGCTGGCAGCCTTGCGCAGCAAGCTCGCCGACTCGCCCCGCACATCTCGGTTGCTCGAAGACAGGCTCGCGTCGACCGAGGCGGCGCTTGCCAGCCTTACCGGTCAGAACGATCGACTGGCCGCGACTTTGCGCGAAGCAAGGGACCAGATCATCGCGCTGAAGGAAGAAGTCGACCGGCTAGCGCAGCCACCCTCAGGATTCGGGATCTTCCTCCAGACCAATCCGGATGGCACCGCGGACGTATTCACCGGTGGCAGGAAGATGCGGGTCTCGGTCAGCCCGAGCATCGACCTCGACGAGCTCAGGCCCGGCCAGGAACTCGTGCTGAACGAGGCGCTCAACGTGGTGATCGCGCTCGGCTACGAGACAGTCGGCGAGGTCGTCATGCTCAAGGAGTTGCTCGAGGGCGGCGACCGGGCGCTTGTCATCTCGCACGCTGACGAAGAGCGCATCGTCAGGCTGGCCGAGCCGCTGCTGACCGGCACGCTGCGGGCCGGCGACTCACTCCTGCTCGAGCCCAGGTCCGGCTATGTGTACGAGCGGATACCCAAGGCCGAGGTCGAGGAGCTGATTCTCGAAGAGGTCCCCGACATCACCTACGACCTGATCGGCGGTCTCGGGCCGCAGATCGAGCAGATCAGGGACGCGATCGAGCTGCCTTACCTGCATGCCGACCTGTTCAAGGAGCACCAGCTCAGACCGCCTAAGGGAGTGCTGCTCTACGGCCCGCCCGGTTGCGGCAAGACGCTGATCGCCAAAGCGGTCGCCAACTCGCTGGCCAAGCAGGTTGCCAGGCGGACCGCCGAACTGGCCAGCCAGGGAGTCGCCGATGCGTCGGCCGGCCAGTCGGCCAAGGAAGGCAAGAGCTTCTTCCTCAACATCAAAGGCCCAGAGCTTTTGAACAAATACGTCGGGGAGACTGAACGGCACATAAGGCTGGTGTTCCAGCGGGCCAGGGAGAAGGCCAGCGAGGGGATGCCGGTGATCGTGTTCTTCGACGAGATGGACTCGATCTTCCGCACCAGGGGATCTGGTGTGTCGAGCGATGTTGAGAACACCATCGTCCCGCAGCTGCTCAGTGAGATCGACGGAGTCGAGGGCCTGGAGAACGTCATCGTGATCGGCGCGTCCAACCGCGAGGACATGATCGACCCGGCGATCCTGCGGCCAGGCAGGCTCGACGTCAAGATCAAGATCGAGCGGCCCGACGCTGAGGCGGCTCGGGAGATCTTCTCCAAGTACGTCGTGGCAGGCCTGCCACTGCACCCGGACGACATCGCCGAACACGGCGGCTCGCTGCAGGCTACGGTCGCCGAGATGATCCAGCGGGTGGTCGAGCGGATGTACAGCGAGACGCAGGAGAACAGGTTCCTCGAGGTCACCTACGCCAACGGCGACAAGGAAGTGCTGTACTTCAAGGACTTCAACTCGGGCGCGATGATCCAGAACATCGTGGACCGAGCCAAGAAGATGGCGATCAAGGAGTTCCTCGAGACCGGTGTGAAG
>DATNEK010000046.1:0-3787 GCA_035553055.1 Streptosporangiaceae bacterium
TATCCGGCCGCGGCTTGGCTTGATTCCGAACAGGCCGCACACGCTGGCCGGGATGCGAATAGAGCCGCCGCCGTCGCTGCCCTGGGCAGCCGGAGCGAGGCCGGCGGCGACCGCCGCCCCGGCGCCACCGCTCGATCCGCCCGCCGACCTGGACAGGTCCCACGGCGTCCTCGCGGGCGGGCCGATCTTGGTCTCGGTGTAGCACGGCAGCCCGAACTCGGGCGTCGCGGTCTTGCCCGTGATGACGATGCCTGCCTTGCGCAATTCGGTGACGACGAAGTCGTCTTCCCCGGCGATGTTGTCGGCGAGCAGCGTGGAGCCGAACGTGGCCCGGACCCCGGCGACCAAGTTCAGGTCCTTGATCGGGATCGGCACTCCGGTCAGCGGCGGCAAGTCGGCGGCGGCGCCCGAGCGGCGATGCTCAGCCGCGGCTTGCTCGGCCGCCGCGGCCTGCTCCTTAGCCAGATCGGCTGTCACCGTGTAGAACGCGCCGGTCTCAGAGTTGAGACGGTCGATCCTCGCAAGATAGTGGTCGGTGATTTCGACCGGAGACAGCTCACCGTTCCTGATCGCCGCAGCGAGTTCGAGCACCGTCATGTCATGTATCTGGGTCACGCTACCGAACAGTAGACGCGCCCGGCCGCAGGCGTCTAGGCCGGGTTCCAGGCATAGGGTCTAGACCACGATCTGGGCTACGTCTGGGCCACACCATGTTCGTGAACGGCAGAATCCGTTACGCTCTGTATGTGGACGCTGAGGTTGAAAAGGCGGCCGACCGGTCGACCACGACCGACGATGACCAGCAGAGTTGGCGTTCGTGGTTCGGCAAGGGCATTAAGCACGTCGCCGCCGACGGAGCGGACGAAGACGCCGACGATCCGGATGCCGACGATCTTGACACCGATGAGCTCGCCGCGGCGCTGGAAACCAGCGATGACGAGCGAGCTCGTCCGCGGCGGCTGCGCCGACCGTTCATCGGGGGTGAGGCCAAGGTCAGCTTCCCGCTGACCGTTCGCCCGCTGATCCACCCCCGGCTGCGGGCTGACCCGCGCTGGCGGGTGTGGATCACCAGAGCGGTTATCTGCTTGATCCTCTTCATCGCCGTAAGCATGTGGAAGGACTGGCGATTCGGCCTCACCGCCGCCGTGATCTATGCCTGCGCCGACACGGTATACCGGTCGAAGACCACCGGCATCACGCCAACCGCGGTGCGGGTCACGTCGGCGCAGCGGAGCACTGCCCGCCGTCTCCGGGTGCTGCAGACCGCCGGCTACCTGGCGCTGCACGCCAGGACGATACCTGGCACCGATACGGTGATCGACCACGTCGTTGTCGGACCGAGCGGCGTGTTCACCGTCGATTCGCAACGGATGGACAAGCGACTGCCGGTCCGCGCTATCGGCGGCATGCTATTCCACGGGCCAGTCAGCCAGGACGAGAAGATCGACCACGCTAGATTCGAAGCGGAACGCGCCGCAGTCGTACTCGCCAACGAGCTCGGCCAGCGGATCAGGGTGCGGCCGGCCATGGTCGTGTACGGGCCGAGCGTCCCGTGGGTGATCATGCGACTCAAGGGCGTCGACGTATTCGATGGGCGCCACGTGGGCGCCTACTTCCGGAAGCAATCCAAGGCAACCGCCGGTCATCACCTCGACACCGCCCAGGTAGCGCTCGTGTTCGCAGCCGCCGCCCACGCCCTGCCCGCGATCAGGTAACCCCCTCTCCCCCGCGCGACCACGCAGCACCCCGACCACGCAGCACCCCGACCACGCAGCACCCCGTGCAGCCAACCGTCGGGCCAGCACCATGCCAGGGTAAGTCCCATCTGCCACGTCGGCTCCTGTCTCACCATCGGCCACTTTCGTCACAAAGCCGGTCTCATTCGTCCGCGATGAATTCGGGTATCCATCGCGACCGAGCCAGGACGTGCGCGATGGATCCCCGAATTCATACCGGATTTCCCTGATGAAACCCCGATTCCATCGAGCGGGAAAATGGCCCCGGGGCTGATGAAACCCCGGATCCATCGCGCGGCAGCATGGCTCCGGCTGACGAAAACCCCGGATCCATCGCGCGCGAGCATGGCCCTGGCCGATGAAACCCCGGATCCATCGCGCGCACGAACGAAGCCTCGCGGCGGAGCCGACCTGATGAATTCCCGGATTCATCGCACACGCGGGCGGAGTGGCGCGGGGCGGAGTGGCGCGGGCGGAGTCGGCAGCCTGATGAGTTCCCGGATTCATCGCGCCGGGGGTGGAGGCGTGGCCTGCAGGGTTGGGGGTCGGCGGTGCCCGCTAGTCTGTGACCCTCCATAACGCCGCAGATTGGGTTGGTCGTGACGTCGGCTAGGCACTGGGTGGCTGGGACACGGCCAAGAACGCTGCCGGCGGCAATTGTGCCGGTCGCCGTCGGCTCTGGGCTGGCGGCGGGCTGCGGCGCCTTTGTCGCCTGGCGGGCCGGCCTTGCGCTGGTCGTCGCGCTTGCCCTGCAGGTCGGCGTCAACTACGCCAACGACTACAGCGATGGCGTCAGGGGTACGGACACTCAGCGCGTCGGGCCGATCCGCCTGGTCGGCTCTGGCCTTGCCGCGCCTAAGCACGTCCTGGCGGCGGCGCTTGGCTGCTTCCTGCTCGCCGGGCTCGCTGGGCTCGTGCTGGCCGCGACGGTCTCCTGGTGGCTGCTCCTGCTTGGCGGTGCCGCGATAGCGGCCGCGTGGTTCTACACCGGAGGCGCTCGCCCGTACGGATACCGCGCGCTTGGCGAGGTCTCGGTCTTCGCCTTCTTCGGCCTCGGCGCCGTGCTCGGTACCGCATACGTGCAGATGGAGCGGCTCACCTGGCTCGCGCTTGGCGCGGCGATCCCGGTCGGCTTGCTCGCCTGCGCGCTGCTGGTGATCAACAACCTGCGCGACATACCCACCGACGAGACGTCAGGCAAGCGGACGCTCGCCGTGGTACTTGGCGATCGCAAGACCAGGCTGCTCTACACCGGATGCGTGTCGCTGCCGTTCGTCGCCGCCATCGCCATGGCGTTTGTCTCACCGCTCGCGTTGTTGGCCCTGGTCGCGCTGCCGGTGGCTGCGCTCGCGCTCAGGGACGTACTGCGAGGTGCCGGCGGCCGTGACCTGATCGCCGTGCTCGCCCAGACCGGGCGCCTCCAACTCGCGTTCGGTGTCCTGCTAACCGCTGGCCTGGCCATCCGCATCTGACCACTGGCCGACCTCCGACAACGTCGGCGGCTGGGCGGCAAGCTCAGGCGGGCGCGATCCCTGGGCGTGCCGTGGCGATTGCAGCGGCACCGCAACCTTCTCCGGCTCGGCGTCCTGGCCGCCGAACGCCTGGCTGAGCATGCGCAGCGCGCCGGTCAGCTCGCTCGGGATCATCCACACCGTATTGCCGTCGCCCTGCGCGAGCTGCGGAAGCGTCTGCAGGTACTGGTAGGCGAGCAGCTTCGGGTCAGGGTCGCCGTCGTGAATGGACTTGAACACCGTCGAGATCGCCTGAGCCTGACCTTCGGCGCGCAAGATCGCCGCCTGCTTCTCACCTTCGGCTCGAAGGATCGCGCCCTTCTTGTCACCTTCGGCGGTCAGTATCTGCGACTGTTGCAGCCCTTCGGCGTGCAAGATCGCGGCACGCTTCTCGCGCTCGGCCTTGAGCTGCTTCTCCATCGCGTCCTTGATCGTCTGGGGTGGGTCGATCGAGCGGATCTCGACCCTGGTGACGCGGATTCCCCACTTACCTGAGGCATCGTCGAGCACGCCGCGAAGCAGTGTGTTGATCTTGTCACG
>DATNEK010000047.1:0-21695 GCA_035553055.1 Streptosporangiaceae bacterium
AGGTTCACCTTGCCTGTGGTCGGGCCGTCATTGATGAACTTGGTCGTAGCGGTCACTGTGACGGTCACCGGGGCAACGCCCTCCTTGAACGATCCCGTGGCCGGCGGCAGCGACAAGGTCGCCGTCATTTTTCCCGTGCTCGCGTTCACCTTGGCCGACAGCGTGCCCGGCCCGAGCTTGACCGTGCCCTTCGGGCCGGCCAGGAAGGTGCTGCCCGTCACCTTGTACTTGGCCTTGATGAACGTAGTGGCCGACGCCGGGCTGCCGACCGCGACCAGCGCGCCAGCGGCGACGAGTCCGGCCGACCCAAGCGCGACCGCGCGTCTGCGCAGCAGGGGCCGAAAAGGAATGGACATCGAGATCTTCCTTCCAGGGGCTTACCGCTTGGGCTTCGGCACCGGCGGCGGGCACACGAAGTTCTGCGGCTGCGACGGCGCGCAGAGTTTTCCTTGGGTCAGCTTCACGAAGTTGCCCCGGCCCGAAATCGAGCCGGTGAACAGCAGATCGAGATTTTCGGTCACGCCGCAGTCGATGAACGGCGGTATGGTCACCGTTCCAGCGAGCACGCCACCATCAGGCACCGTGTATCCCTTGGGCGGGATCGTGTTCTCGCCATGGGCGACCACGACCAGCGTCGTCGGCGACCGGGTACGGCAGCCAGGTCCGACAGCGAGCGGGGCTCCGTTCACCCGCACGTTGCTGACCTTGATCGAGACCTTCGTCGTGGCCGTCACGGTGATCGGAAAAGGCGGCAGAAGGCCGGACACCGACACGATGGAGGCTAGGCCAACCTCGGTCAGGTGCAGCGTCGCGCTGACCGGGACGAACCTGAAGGCCAGGAACGTCGTCCGCACCGGCGGCACTTGATGACGGCCACGATAGAACAACTGGCCCGTCGAGTACGCGATCAGGGCGCCGTTCTTGATCGCGTGCCGCTCGGCGAAGTCCACGTTTATCAGGCCAGGCTTGGCTGGCCGAGGTGGCTGCAGCAACGCCGCTCCGACCAGCTTGGCGACATCTGAGTAACCGGTGAGATATCCGCAGGTCTGCACGCCGGTACCGGTGCGCTTGATGTGCCCGCAGCCAAGCGGGAACTTAGACTTGGCAGGCCGCATCGGCGCGGTGACGGTCTGCGTGGCGAACCTCGGGGCTGCGCCCGCTGGCACGCAACTGGCCCTGACCGTCCCGCCTTTGACGAAATAGATGACCAAGCCGAGGCGGCCAGCGGCGAAGGTGACAACCCCGGGCTGCGGCGCCGCGGTGGCCGCGATGGTTCCTGACGTGCTCAGCGACCAATCGCCGGCGGGGGGCACAGAGCCTGTGGCGCTCGTCGGCCACGTCGTCGTGACCGGTTTCGCCGTGCCGCCTGCCTCGGTGACAGTGAGCAGGTCAGCAACCTTGGCCAGGCCGGAGTGCGCCGCCAGCACAGCACGCGGCAGCCGAGCCGTGACCCGGAGACTGACCGGCCCGATCTTGGGGCCCGACGCCGTCGTGGCCGCGATCTGGACGCCGATCCGGTACGTGCCGACCGGAAACGCGCAGGTGTAGTCGACGCTGACCGCCTGAGCTCCGCTCGCGGCGTCCGCCGCGATGCTCGCCGCGCCCGCGATGGTGGCGATCACGACGACCCCCGCGAGCAGGGAACCGCGGAGTCTAGCCATCACTGCTAAACCCACCGTCCTATTTGACCCTTATATTAGGTGACGGCAACCGCCAAGCGATTGCCGCCACCTATCCGAACTTGCTGTTTTTAATCAGCGCGAATGGATCATGCCCTTGCGGCTGAGCGTGAAGACGCTGTTGAAGCCCGGGTGGTCACCGTTCTTGATGATCCCGGCACAGCCAACCACGCTCGAGACCGTGAGCTGCGCCCTGGTCGTGGGCTTCACGGGGAGCTTGGAGGTCATGGTCAGGGTGTGCTTGCCGTTGGTGTAGAAACCTGGCGCTGAGCCGGTCACGTTGAACGAGCAAGCGGTCATGGTGACGTGGACCTTGATACCACTGATGAGGCCGTCCGTCTGGCCCTTGCCGTTGGTCTTGGAGTCGACGCTGACCTTGTAGGGCTCAGCCATGACCTTGGTGTGTACCGGGCCGAGCGGGCCGGTGCAGTTGTTGAACGCCAGGTTGGCCGTCGTGCCCACCTTCACCGGCGAGTTGCCCTTGTGGGTGCCGCTCGGAATGTTGCCTGTCGCCGACGACGCGGGCTTCTTGCCCTTGGTCGTGCAGGTCACGTTCACGGTTCCGCCGGGGACCTTCTGGGTGAGCACCGTCTTAGTCGCCTTGGCCGTGAACTTGCCGCCGCCGCTTATCCTGACGGTGAGCTTCGTGGTGGCGGGAGTCGAAGTCGACGCCAAGGCCGGCGCGGCGCACAGGCCGACTACAGCAGCCGTCGTCACGGCAGTCAGGAGCAGCCGACTGCCCGTCCTTTTCCGTATCGTCATGAATCCGCCTCCTTGAACTAGGTTGCCTGATTCCCACACAGGGGTCAGGTTTCAAACCCTACCCGTGAGTAGCCTTCTCAGTCGCGTTTCCACCAGTCAATACTTATCAAATCAGATGAACTGAACCTTAGGGTTTTATCACAAGATGAGCAATCCGCTCCCGGCAGGCGCCCGTCCGGCGGTGCGCGTACACTGCGACGCATGCGCGTCTGACACTGATGGGCACGTGCTCCTCCCGCTCGGCTGGCTGTCCCGCTTCTAAGACCCAGTCGAGCCAGCAAGGAGCTTTCGCATGCTTTCGCACCAGCAGATCTTGCACTTCCGTACCTTCGGATACCTGACGCTGCGCGGCCTGCTCAGTCAGTCCGAGGCGGCTACGCTTCGCGGGGAAGTCACCGACGCCCTCGTCGACGCCTTCGGCATGCTCGCCACCGAACCCGATGACCTCGGCGGGATCAGCGGCGACTACTTGCCGCTGGCGGCGGACCGGGCTCCGTTCAGCCAGTCGCTGATCGCCGACGACCGCAGGACGTTCCTGGCGTCGGCCGAACTTCTCGGCGGCCCCACCGTGCCGTCGGCGGGCATCGCCACTCGCTTTACCGGCGATTCGACCTGGCACACCCGCCAGGGCTTGGCCCTGCCCGGCGTCACGTTCTGGGCGGACCTCGAGCCGCGCGCCGAGCACACCGGCGCGCTGCGACTGATCCCCGGCTCGCACCTGCCGGACTTCGCCGATCGCATCTGCGAGTACCGCGCCGCCGAGCCGGCGATCTCGGGTTTCGAGCACTGGGATTGGCCGCACGTCGTGATCGAGACCGAGCCGGGCGACGTAGTCGCCTTTCACGTCCACCTGATGAACCGCGCCCAGGGCGGCCTGCCTCGGCTGTCCTGGACCATCGACTACCGGCCGTGGCCGGCCATAAGTGACCGGGAGCAGATGAAGGTGGTGCGCGACTTCATCAACGACGACGTCGAGTTCGACCACGAGAACTACGACAGGGACCGCTGGCCGCTCTGGCGTGAATGGGCGGCCGACCCGCGGCGAACCCCGTCCCGCGCCATCGCGGTGGAAAGGCTCAGGCTGCTCGGCGTGCTGACCGAGGACGGCTAAAGCCGGGCGCGGCCCGACCGCGAGGCCGGGCCGCACCCCGCGCTAGTTGATGACCTTCTTCGTGGACGGCAGGCAGAGCCAGCGCGTCCGCAGGATCTTGATCGGCTCGGTGCCGAACTGGTTCTGGTCGAACACCGGGGAGATGATCGGGGTCGGCGACACCGGGAAGCACAACAGGTGCGCCGCCGGGTTGATGATCGGGAATACCTTCTTGCCGACGACCTTCTTCGTTGGCAGGCACAGTTCCTGGGGCACGGGCCCGACCTGAACCGATACCGGCTTGGGCGCGAACTGATCCTTGAGCATCAGCGGCGGCGGCTTGTAGCCGGCCGTTCCTGGCACTTCCTTCACTGGATAGCAGGTGAAGTGCGACAGGCCCGGCGGCTGCGGAACTTTCATGTTCGGCGGCTTCTTGAGGTTCTTCCACGTCGGCAGGCAGAGCAGGTTCGGCTGGCCGGTCATCAGGGTGCCAACGCCGAACTGGTTGGCGACCTGGACCTCGTGGGTCGGCTGCTTGGGCGCGCTCATGTTAAAGCACAGCAGGTGCGCCGCCGGGTTGGTGACCGGGAATGACTGTCCGGTGGTCGCGATGATCTTGACCACCGGGTTGCAGTGGTACGCCACGGTGCCGATCTTGGGCAGGAACCCGCGCCGGGCGAACTGGTTGAACAGTTCGACACCGCGAGGTATCGGGAACTTGCCCGCCGCGACGTAACACAGGTGGTGATCGACCGGCGGAGGAACGAGCACCTTAGTCGACGGCAGGCAGAGCCATTTCGTCCTGACGATCGCCATCGGCGAAGTACCGAACTGGTTCTGATCCCACACTCTCGGCTTCTTCGGCGTCGGCGTGACTCCGAAGCACAGCAGGTGCGCGGCGCGGTTGACGATCTTGGTTATTTTCTTGCCCACGGTCTTCGCGGTAGGCAGGCACAACTCCTGCGGAACCGGCGGGACCTGAACCTGGGTCGGCCCTGCCGATCCGGCGAACTCGTCCTGCAGCAGGATCCCGGGCGGCGGCAGGTATCCCTTTGACCCTGGCGCCAGCTTCACCGGGTAGCAGGTGAAGTGGGACAGGCCTGGCGGCTGGGGAACCTTGTGATGCGGCGGGCCGGTCAGGCTCTTCCACGAGGGCAGGCAGAGCAGGTTCGGCTGGCCGGGGATCAGCTCCGCCGAGCCGAACTGGTTGGTGACGATGACCTTGGGGGTCGGCTGCGGCTTAGCGGCTGTCATGTGGAAGCACAGCAGGTGCGCGGCCGGGTTCTTGATCGGGAACTTCTTGTTGCCGGTCGGGTTCACGATGATCTTCTCGACCGGGTTGCAGTGGATGGCCGGCAGCGGGTTAATCCGCGGCACGAAGCCGTGCGGGCTGAACTGGTTGAACAGCTCAACGGCCGGGGGAATCCGGTATTTTCCGTGCGTCACGGTATAACACAGCTGGTGATCGACGGGCCGCGGCTTCACGGCTCGCACAACCCTGGTCAACGTGACACTGGCTGGTGCTGACGCGGCCGCGACTCCGACCATAGTGCTTGCCGCGCACGCCACGGCGACGCCGACGACGATCGCCACTTTCGTTGCGGTAGGCCGCCATCGACGCTCTCTTAACGACATCCTGAACATGGGCGCCCTCCCTAAGACTCGACGGGCGGCGGGCGGCCGCCCGCATTTGCCCGGGAACGACTGTGCGCAGGACTGGCTGAGATAACGGCGCGCAAATCCTGGGATCTAGCTGGGAAAAGGTTAACCTCGCGAACCATTACCTGATGGCATCGCTGACTTATACGGGTTTATCCTCGTGACACATTTCGCAGTCGTCAAGAACGGACAGCCGCTTGCAGGCGCCTGGCCTGCCTGGCGATCTCGATATCTTCCCTTGCGGTGATTCGCAGCGTCCTGACGGCGGCGGCATCGGCCGAGATGTCGGTGTCGCCGCTGGCGCCGCGGTTGCGTTTGGCGTCGATCGCCACGCCGAGGAACGCGAGCCCGGCGGCCGCCCCGGCGCGCACGTCAGCGTCGTGCTCCCCGACTCCACCGGTGAAAACGAGCACGTCAATGCCGTTCATGGCGGCCGCCATCGCGGCGATCTCCCGCCGCAGCCGGTGCAGGTACACCTCGATGGCCAAGGCGGCTGCCTGCTCGCCGGCATCCGCGGCGGCCCGGACCTCGCGCATGTCGCCGGAACCACTTGGCAGATCTGCCAGCCCGGCTAGCCCGGACAATTTTTCCAGCCCGTCGTTGATTTCGGCGACGCCCAGCCCGCCGCGCTTGGCGAGCCACAGAACCAGGCCGGGGTCGACGCTGCCGCTCCTGGTCGCCATGACCAGTCCTTCGAGCGGCGTGTAGCCCATCGTGGTGTCCAGGCACCTGCCATCGAGCACCGCGGCCAGCGAGGCGCCCGCGCCGAGATGGCACGTGACGATGCGGGAGCCGCTAGCCAGCTTTGCCGCGCGGCGGCTGGCGTAGGCGTGGGACAAACCGTGGAAGCCGTACCGTCGCAGGCCGAACTGCCTGATCCAGGCGGCGGGCAGGGCGTAGGTGGCAGCGGCGGCGGGCAGCGCGGCGTGGAACGCGGTGTCGAAGCAGGCCACGGCCGGCACGTCGGGCAGCAACTGGCTGACCGCCCGGATGCCAGCCAGCGCGCGCGGCTGGTGCAGCGGGGCCAGGTCGGTCAGCGCGTCAATACGGGCAAGCACCTGCTGATCGATGAGCGCCGGCCCGGTGAACTCGGCGCCGCCGTGCACCACGCGGTGACCGACGACGGCGACGTCGCGGTGCTGCTCGATAAAGCCGGCCACGTCACCGGGGTCGCCGTCCCAGCGGTCACGCTCAAGCGCCGCTTCGATCCGATCGTCGGAGCGAAGGACGCTGAGCTTGAGGCTGCTCGAACCGACGTTGACGACGAGGACGCTGCTCATGTGGTGGCGCTGGCCGAGCCTGGCCACATCCAGCCGGCCACCTCGGGCAGGTCTTCGCCGTGCTCCCTGGTCCAGGCCCGGTGCCTGGTCAAGGTGTCGGTCATCAGCTGCCGCAGCCTCGCCGCGCGCTGGTCGAGGCCGGGCACTCGATCGATCACGTCCATGACCAGGTGGAACCTGTCCATGTCGTTGAGCACGACCATGTCGAACGGCGTCGTGGTCGTCCCTTCCTCCTTGTAGCCGCGCACGTGGAAGTTGTCGTGATTGGCGCGCCGGTAGGTGAGCCGGTGGATCAGCGCCGGGTACCCGTGATAGGCGAAGATAACCGGGACGCCCGGCGTGAACAGCGCGTCGAACTCGGCGTCGCTCATGCCGTGCGGATGCTCGCTGGCCGGCTGCAGCCGCATCAGGTCGACCACATTGACCACCCGTACCCGGAGCGCGGGCAGGTGCTGGCGCAGGATGCTGGCGGCCGCGAGCACTTCGAGAGTGGGAACGTCACCAGCGCAGCCGAGCACCACGTCCGGCCTGCTGCCGTCGTCGTCGCTGCTCGCCCATTCCCAGATCCCCGCGCCCCTGGTGCAGTGCAACACGGCTGAGTCCATGTCCAGCCAGTCAGGGGTGGGCTGCTTGCCGACTACGATCACGTTCACGTAGTCCCTGCTGCGCAAGCAGTGATCGGCGACCGACAGCAGCGTGTTCGCGTCCGGAGGCAGGTACACGCGGATAATCTCGGCCTTCTTGTTCACGACGTGATCGATGAAGCCGGGATCCTGGTGGCTGAACCCGTTGTGGTCCTGCCGCCAGACGTGCGAGGTCAGCAGGTAGTTCAGCGAGGCGACCGGCCGCCGCCAGGCCAGCTTGCGCGAGACCTTCAGCCACTTCGCGTGCTGATTGAACATCGAGTCGATGATGTGGATGAATGCCTCATAGCAGGAGAAGAGGCCGTGCCTGCCGGTGAGCAGGTAGCCCTCTAGCCATCCCTCGCAGGTGTGCTCGGACAAGATCTCCATCACGCGGCCGTCGGTCGCCAGGTGCTCATCGACCGGCAGCGTGCGTTCTTCCCAGGTCTTGCCGGTCACCTCGAGCACGGCATTCAGCCGGTTTGACTCGGTCTCGTCGGGGCCGAACAGCCGGAAGTTCCTGGCGTTGCGCGCCATCGTGTCGCGTAGGAAGCCGCCGAGTACCCGCGTCGGCTCGCTAGCGTGAGCGCCAGGCACCGGCACGGCGACCGCGTAGTCGCCGAACGCGGGAAGGTCCAGATCACGCAGCAGCAGACCGCCGTTCGCGTGCGGGCTCGATCCGAGCCTGGCGACCCCGGTCGGCACCAGGGCAAGCAGTTCTTGGCAGGGCGCGCCGTCGGCGTCGAACAACTCCTGCGGCCGATACGAGCGCAGCCACGCCTCAAGCTGTCGCAAATGCTCAGGATTGGTGCGGACCTCAGCGAGCGGTACCTGGTGCGCGCGCCAGGTACCCTCCACCGGCAGGCCGTCCACTTCCTTGGGGCCGGTCCAGCCCTTCGGAGTACGCAGCACGACCAGCGGCCAAGCCGCGCCGGCCGCCGCCCGCCCGGTCGACCGGGCCTGCTCCCAGATAGAGCCGATCCTGGCGACGGCTCCGTCAAGCGCCTCGGCCATAGCCGGGTGCATGAGCTCAGGGTCGTCGCCTGACACGAAGATCGGGTCGTACCCGTACCCGCGCAGCAACGCGATCAGCTCGTCGTCAGGTATCCGGGCCAGCAACGCCGGGTTGGCGATCTTGTAACCGTTCAGGTGCAGGATCGGCAGCACCGCTCCGTCGCTGACCGGGTTGATGAACCTGTGCCCGTGCCAGGTCGTCGCCAGCGGCCCGGTCTCGGCTTCGCCGTCGCCGACCACGCAGGCAACGATGAGGTCTGGGTTGTCGAACGCGGCGCCGAACGCATGAGCCAGCGAGTAGCCAAGCTCGCCGCCTTCATGGATCGAACCTGGCGTCTCTGGCGCCACGTGGCTTGGCACTCCGCCGGGGAAGGAGAACTGCCGCAACAGCGTCCGCAGGCCGGCCGCGTCCTGCGGGACGTTCGGGTACACCTGCGAGTAGGTGCCATCGAGCCACGTGCAGGCCAGGGCCGCAGGGCCGCCGTGGCCAGGTCCGATCACGCACATCATGGAGGGGCCGGAGCGCGAGATCACCCGGTTCAGGTGCGCCCAGATGAAGTTCAGCCCGGGCGAGGTCCCCCAGTGGCCAAGCAGCCTCGGCTTGATGTGATCAGGCCGCAGTGGTTCTTCGAGAAGCGGGTTGTCGAGTAGGTAGATCTGCCCGGCCGATAGGTAATTGGCCGCGCGCCAGTACCGGTCAAGGGTCGCGGCATCTTCTTCGGTCAGCGCCTGCGTCGTTGTGGTCACGACTGTCATATTCCCCGCGGCGGTCACTACCAGCTCTGCCTGGTCGCCGGCGAGCTTCTGTGGATCGATCCGACCATCTCCAGATGCCTGAACGCCGACTGGATCGCGATCCGGCCAGGCCCCTCAAGCGTTAGCCACACCGACTTGGCTTGCCACCTGGCCGCGGAAAACCAGTACCGTCCGCGTGGGTACTCCAAGTGCAGGAACATTCGCACCGAGGGGTCCTTCCATATCAGGGCGCCCGGCTGCACGCAGATGCGCTCGCCCTGAGCCAGGTCGCGCACGTAGGAGTTGCCCGGGCCGTGCAGCAGCAACAGGCCAGGGATGTGGTGCGCGGTGAACCGGTCCATGAACTGTCCGACCGGGTAGTGCCACTCGGTGTCGTCACCGCTTTTGGTGGTGAACCACACGCCTGACTTCAGCCATTCGTAGCCGATATTTCCTGTCGCCAGCAGCAGGCTGTGCTCGACGACGTCGACAGCCTGACCCGCTTGCAGCGGGATCGCGAGCGTCTCCCCCGGCCGGTCGGCGCTGAACGCGGCGAAGCCTGGACCCTGCGCCTTCATCATGATCAGCGGTATTCCGGCGAGCCTGCGGTTCCAGCCGCCCGGCATCTTCAGCGAGTCAAGCCTGACGTGACCGTCGGCGTGCAGCAGGGCGTGGTGCGAAAAATACACCCAGTCCTCCTCGTGCAGCCGCATCTCGGCGACCGGCACGTACGAACCGCTGATCTGGCAGGTCGACCGGTTGAATCTGATCCGCGCCATATCTCTGATCGGCGGTTGCTTCACCCATCCTGACTGGGAAACCCGTAGCCGCACGTCGATCGGCGCGCCGCAGCGCGGGCAGGTGTGGCCGTCACCTTCGCTGGCCATCCGGCAGTAAGGGCAGGTATACGCGGCAGTACCAGGCATTGATGACATAGCAGCCTCCCCTAGACAGACCACCAGCGATCGTACCGAGGAGCCTAATGCGTGCAGGGCCGCACCGTACCGGGCAGCGTTTTCCCGGTCCGGGCGCCTGCCGCGGCAACGGCGTTGGACCATTGCTGCTGTTGGCAGGCGGGCGACGACGACAGCGTCGGACCGTTCCTGTCGTTGGGACCCAATGCCAGGAATTTAAGGAACACGTCGCCGCCCCAGGCGATTCCGGCGACTTTCCACGATCATGTACCGCCCCATGATCTTGGAGACTTGACCGCAAATATTCCGGTTTTTCTCCACGATCACGCCGACCGGCATGATCACGGAGACTTCCCGACTCACCGCGCCCACCCCGCCGCCGACCTGGCCGCCGCCGACGCCCGCCGCCGGGCCATCGAGACCGTGCACAAAGAATTCAAGACCTACCTGCGCGGACCCGGACCCAAGCCCCGCGCCCGGACCCCCGACCTGGCCCCCCAGGAACCACGGGCCTACCACATCATCTACCAGGCTCTCCGCGCCATCGCCGCCTACGCCGCCGCCGGCACCCGCGGCCTGGACCGTGGTCTTACGGTTCCTGCGATCACCTACAGCCTGCCGGCGTAGTCAATTTCCGCCGGGCCAGATACGCATTCTTGCCGATCCGCTACCCGCTGACCTCCTGTCAGGCTGCGGCAACAGCCAACAGACAATAGGAGGAAAAATGGCGGACGCACTCACGTCCCCCCAGAGGTCATCACCACTACGCCGATGGCGCCTGGCGCTTGCCATCGCGCCATTGCTGCTCGCCGCGACCAGCGTGCCCGCGCTGGCGCACGCGGCTGTACCAGCCGGGACGGCCGCGCCACCGGATTTCACAATCCCGCACGGCCCGGTGCTCGCCGGACAGGTCGCGCTGTTCACTGCGCCCCGCGCGCCCGGGGTTACCGGGTACACCTGGACGCTCAGCGGACCGGGCGTCGACGGCGGCCACTTCAGCGCCACCTGCGGCGCGAGCACGTCGGAAATGGAGTCGAGCTTCGGCAAGCCGGGCACCATGCACATCAAGCTGCGGATCACTAATGTTTCGGGGACGACAAGCACGGCCTCCCGAGGACTAGCGGTCAAGTCAGCCAAGGTCAGCCCGATCAGCAAGAACATGGCCAGCCAGGCAACCCAGTGGATCTTGTGCAAGCGCGGGCCTGCCGACCCGGCGGTGCGGCCGGTCAGCAACGGCGGTCCCCCGGCCGGGTGCCAGGACGAGTACTTCGACGGCAACATCGACGCGATCGGCTGCCTGTCCATGCTTGCCAGCTACAACAAGATCCCCGCCGCTGAGTACAAACTGCTCTGCCCCGTCTTCCCGACCACGTGCACGACGTCGAAGACTCCGGTGGTTCCCGAGCTGCTGCCGGTGCTGTCGACCGAGCCGCTGCGGCTGAACGGCATCGACATCGCGCCGGGCAAGGATTTCGTTCTCGATCAGAACGACGGCTGGATGGCCGCGTCGAGCGCGACGGCATCTCTGCTCAACGGCGTGCTCCCGCTGCACACCCACCAGCTCAAGCTGGCCGAGTACACCCAGCCAATCTTCAGGGCCAACCTCACCGACCTGATCGCCAAGTACCCGGCGCTCGCGACGGCGCTGAGCCTCAGCGGCTTCGAGGTGACCGGCCACATGGCGGTCTCGCTCGCCCACCGCACGTCTTTGATCAAGGCCAGCGTGACGTTGCCGGGCTCGTTCACCGACTCAGGCGGCCACCCGGTCACCAGCAGCGCGGCGGTGATCGCCGGCAACCAGGCCGGCCTGGTACTCCATAACCTGCTGATCGCGGTGCCGAGCGCTGACTTCGGCGGTGCGCTCGAATTCGACCACCTGGCGTTCTGCTACCAGCAGCACATCAGCGAAGATTTCTGCGAGAAGAAAACAGGCGCGAACTTCGGCTCGTTCGAAGGGACAAGCGCCTCCTCATGGAACGCGACCGCCGAGATCAACATACTCGGCACCGAGATCAAGGCGGTGCCGTCACCGGTTGACCCGCAGCAGGGCATCGGCTTCGTCAACGGTCAACTCAACTTCGCCGGCGCCACGGCGTCGTTCAGCCCGGCGATCCCGCTCGGCAGCACCGGCGTCAGCCTGAGCAGCCTGCAGGCGTCGCTGGCGCTGAACCCGACCAGGTTCACGGGCTCGATCGGAATCACGGCCGGTGATCTGGTGTCGATCAACGGCCAGTTGTTCATGGTGTTCGCATCGCCGGGCCAGCCCTACACGTTCACCGGGCACGAGGTCGGCGCCTCGGGCATGCCCGGGCCCACGGTGCGTGCGTTCGCTCTCGCGGTCGGCGGCACCGTCGGCCTGACCCTGCCGGTGGTCGGCAACACCACGCTGGGCAGCGGTTACGTGCTGTTCGCTTACCCGGCTTACCTCGCGGTCGGCGGCAACGTCGGCTTCTCGATCCTGGATGGAGCGCTCAGCGTCAACGGCGGCGTGAACGGCCAGTTCTCGCTGAGCAACGCGGCGTTCGAAGTGGAGGGCAATATCAACATCCACGCGCTGTTCCTGACCATGGGTGCCGACGTGATCGTGTCGAGCGTCGGCATCGGCGCCTGCGGCTCGATCGGCACGCCGTTCGGGCCAGTGACCGCCGGGGTCGGCTACATGTGGGGCGGCCAGGTCAACGCCTCGGTCGGAAGCTGCGACCTTGGCCCGTACGGCGTCATCATCCCTGGCGCTGGCAACAGCTCGCGCACCAAGTTCCAGCTCAGCGTCCGGGCCAACCTGCCAACCGAGATGGTGCAGGTGCGCGGCCTGCGCGGCGCACCCGAGCTGACGATCACCGGCCCAGGCGGCGTGCGCGCCAGCATCGGCGCTGGCAGCAAGGCGTTCGGAAAGCCGTTCGCGATCTACCGGTTCGGCCACACCACCTACATCGCGATCATCAAGCCGAAGGCCGGCGTGTACACGATCACCGCCAACCGCGGCTCGCCCCGGATCACCGAGGTGCTCCACGCCGATGGCCGCGGCGGCGTCTCGCTGCGCCAGCGCTTCGGCGTGCGCGTGACCCGCGGCTAGAGCACCAGGGGAAAGATTCGCGGCCGGGAGACGACATTCCTGGCCGCGAATTTTTCAAAATGCGGGTGGTTTTTATGACGGCGGCGGGCAGACGACGGCAAAGGTCAGCGTGCCGCCATTCAGCACGGCTATGCCGTTGCCCGCATCAGAGCTGACCGGAACCTTGATCACGCTTCCGGCGGCCATCGCGGCCCTGATCTGGTTCCGCAGGTCCGCCAGATCGGTGCCGACTGGCAGCGTGTAACCGGAGGACCCGGCAGTCGGCCCGGCCTGGACGTAAAGCGTCGCTACTGGCGCCTGGGTGCCGCTGGGAATCCAGCTTTGGCTCGGCGGGACCTGCACGATCGCCACGCTTGCCTTCGCTGAGATCAGCAGGTTGCCCTTGAGCGGGTCGATGACCGGCACGTCAGCCGGACCTTGGGCTAGCTCAGCGGCGAGTTCGGCGGCGTCGGTGACGCTCTCCGTCCACCAGGACACCGGGTCGCCGGCAATGGTTATGACGACGTACATGGAGCGCTCCTCATGGCGTTTGCTTGTGCACCAGCCTGGCGCCTACCGTGGCCGCTTCTGTGCGGTTACGCACGCCGAGTTTGTCAAGAATGCGGGAGACGTGCACGGCGACTGTCCGTTCACTGATGAACAATGTTCTGGCGATCTGCCGGTTGCTGTCCCCATGTATCAGCAACGCGAGCACCTCGGCCTCCCTCGCCGTCAGGTCGAACGCCGCGTCGGCTGCGTCGGAGAGCGGCGGCGCGGCCCGGACGGCGAGCCTGGCCCGGCGGCTAAGTTCTGCGGCCAGACCGAGCAGGGGGGCTGCCCCGAGCCGGCTGGCGATGCTCTCGCACGCGGCGAGCGCCCGTGATGCCTGCTCCCGTCGCCCGAGCCGGGCGGCGGCCTCCGCTTCTCGCAGCCGCGCGTACGCCTCTCGGTAGGGCTGTCCGGCCGCGTGCCAGGCCTGCGCTACCGCGCGCCAGGTCGCGCGGTCGTCGGTGCCTTCCTCGCGGGCGTGTTCGGCGGCGGCGAGCGCGCAGTACGCGGCGACCTCGGGCTGAGCGTGCCGGCCGCCGATGGCCTCCGCGCGGCTCGCGAACGTTGTCGCCAGTGCCGGCCAGCGCGCATCGCGCGGGCGCGCCTGACTAGGCAGCCTGGCGAGATCGGCCGCGATCCTGGCGCCAGCGGCGACCAGCCTGGCTTCTTCCTCGGCTAGCTCGGCATCATTGAGCTCGGACAGGCCGGCGGCGACCTCGCTGGCTGCGGTGACCAAGTCGTCGTCGTAGAGCGCCTGCTCGGCCAGGCACGCGTGCACGGCGCCGGTGATTCTCGGGTCATCTGGAGATTTTTCGAGCGCGGTGGTGAGTTCCGCTACCTCTTGGCGGTCACCTCTGCCCACGGCTATCTCGAGCGCGAGAAGCTGGAGGTACCTGGTCACGCTGGCTGACGAGGTGGAAATCAGGTCGGCCAGAAGCTGCCTGGCCTCGTCCCAGCGGCCGGTCGCGTGGAGGACGGCCGCCGTGTTGTTGTCGAGCACGGCTGTCATGCCAGGAGGCGCGCCGAGCGACCTTGCGGCCCGCTGGCCGTCACGCGCGGCGGCGAGAGCCTCGGTGAAGCGGCCGGCCGTGCACAACAGGTACATCCGGTTGGACGCCGCTCGCACCACGTCCTCGATGTTTCCTGCCTGGTTCGCCAGCGTGAATGAGGTGTCAAGCGCGGCGAGCCCGGCGGCCATGTCGCCGTTCCTTGCCTGGATGATCCCCAGCGTCGCCAGGCCGTGCGCCTCTTCCGCGACGGCGCCGACCTGCCGCGCCACCGCGATCGACCGCTGAGCCAGCGGCGCCGCCTCGAAGTCGCCTGCCAGCACCCGCCAGGTCGCGAGCGCGGCGAGCACCCGCGCCTGCTGCGCGGACGGCGGCGCGTCGTCGAGCAAGGCGACGGCGCTAGCTGTCGCTTGCGTCGCCGCCTGGATGTCACCTGCCTCCCAGTGATAGCGACCGAGTCGTTCGAGCAGGCCGACCCGGTCGTTCTCGTCCTGCGCCGCTAGCGCGTCGGCGATCCAGATTGCGGCACGGTCAGGGTGGCCTGCCCAGCTCGCGGCTCGCGCGGCTTCGGCGAGAACGTCGCCCTTAGGCTCGGCCAGCCATCGGGCGAGTTCAAGCGCGAGCACGTAGCAGCGATCGGCCTCTGGGTAGGCGCGCGCCGCGACCGCGAGCCGCGCCGCGGTCAGTGCCGTCACCGCCGCCCGGTCCCGGCAGCCAGCCAGGTGCCAGTGCTGCGCCAGGCTGGCCGGGTCACCGTCTTGGTCAGCCATCGCCTCGGCCAGCCGGCGGTGCAGGCGGCGTCGCTCGCCTGGCAGCAGGTCGGCGTAGAGCACCTGCTGGATCAGCGCGTGCCTGAACGCGTAGCCGTCGCCCGTGGCGAGCAGCAGGCCCGAGTTCACGGCCAGCCTGGCCGCGGTGATCAGCGAGTCTTCCCGCATAGCCAAAGCCGCGGCGAGCAGTTCATGCGACAGGGAGCCATCGGCCACGCATACCTGGTCAGCGACGGATCTGGCCTTAGCCGGCAGGCCAGCCGCCTTAGCCAGCACCACCGCGCCGATCGATGCCGGCGGTCCGAGCTCGCCGGTGCCCGCCAGCTCCTCGGCGTACAGCGGGTTTCCCTCCGCGGCGCGGACGACCGCGGCGACCTGCTCGGCGCTTGCGCCCGCCGGGATGATGCCGGTGACCAGCTCGGCGATCTCGCCATCGGCGAGGCCGACCAGGCGCAGCATTGACACCCGCTGACACCGCTGCAGCTCACCGAGCCACAGCTGGGTCTGGCTGGTCAGATCCTCGTCTCGTATCGTGCCGATCACCAGGATGGGCGCCTCGCGCAGCCGGACGGCGAGGAAGCCGAGCAGCAGCAAAGACGACTCGTCGGCCCAGTGCAGGTCTTCGAGCACGAGCACCAGCGGCGAGCCCGCCGCCAGGTCGGTGAGCAGCGCGAGCACTCGCTCGAACAGCCGGTGCCGCGCCACGAGCATGTCGCTGGCGCTGTCGTCTTGCAGCAGCCAATCGGCCCGGTCAGCCAGCGCGGCCAGGAATGGCCCGTAGGCCAGCGCCGCGCCGGCCAGCGGCGCGCAGCTCCCCTCGCGCCACGTGATGACGTGCCCTTCGCTGGCTATGTGCTCGGCCAGCTCGGCTACCAGCCGAGTTTTGCCGATACCCGCTTCACCGGAAACCAGCAGCACCTGCGCCTCGCCGCCCGCCGCCCGCGCATAGACGCTGTGCATAACGCGGCGCTCGTTGACCCGCCCGGTAAACTGCGGCGCCTTCATGGGTGAATTGTCGCCACCACACCACCCGGTGTCGACAACTTTGGGGCGCGCGAGCTTACCAAAGCTTACCAATCCTGGCCGGTAAGCTTGGTAAGCTTGGCATGCTCAGGTTGCGGAGGCCAGCATGGAGCTGACGGACATCGTTGCGCGGCTGCGAGAGACCGGCGTCGAGTTTGAGGACGTGGAGGTCAAGAGCGCGGCTGGCGGCCTGCCGCGAAACGTTGGCGAGACCATGTCCGCGTTCGCGAACTCCCGGGGCGGCATCATCATCCTCGGGCTTGACGAAAGAGCCGGATTCGCGCCATCAGGGTTGAGTGACCCTGTGGCTCTGCGTGATGAACTGGCTGGAGTCGCCCGCAGCAAGCTGACACCCGCGCTAGCGCCGGTCATTGACATCTTGCCATTCGAGGGTGCGGTCCTCGTGCTAGCGGAAATCGAGGCGCTACCTACGGCGCAGCGCCCGTGCTACGTCACCGCCAGGGGCCTGTACAACGGCGCGTTCGTGCGAGTGGGTGACGGGGATCAGCGCTTGACGCCCTATGAGATCGACCGGCTGCGTGAAAATCCCGGGCAGCCGCGATGGGACGAAGAACCGGTTTCCCAGGCGACAGCGGAAGATCTCGACCGCAGGGCTGTGCTTCGCCTTATCGAGACGGCGAACCGGAACTCGCCACGATCGTTTTCCGGGGTCAGCGAGCCTGACGCGCTTACCCGGCTCGGCGTGCTCGTTCCGCACGGGGGATCTCTCGTCCCTACATTGGCAGGACTGCTCAGCGTGGGTGCCTACCCTCAGCAGTTCTTTCCGCAACTGATGGTCTCGCTGGCCGTGTATCCGCACCAGGACGCGGCGCATCCGGGTCCTGGCGGTATCCGCTTCCTGGACAGCGCCGCACTTGGCGGCACGGTCCCCACCATGGTGGCCGACACAATCCAGGCCGTACAGCGCAACCTCCGCGTGGTCAGCCGAGTCGTCGGCGCAGGCCGCGACGAGTACTGGGAAATAGAGCCAGAAGTGATCCGCGAGGCCATCGTCAACGCGCTCATGCACCGTGACTACAGCCCGCAAGCGCGCGGCGCTCAGATTCAGGTCGAGCTTTTCCCTGACCGGCTTACGGTCAATAGCCCCGGCGGGCTGTTCGGCAACGTACGGCTCGAGACGCTCGGCCAGAGCGGAGCCTCGTCATCAAGGAATGCCCGGCTAGCGGCCCTGCTACAGGAGGCAGGTGATCCGCTCACCGGGCGCCCGGTGGCCGAGAATCGCGGCTCCGGCATCAGCATGATGATCGGTCAGGTCCGACGCGACACTGGGCTGGTGCCGTTGTTCGCCGCCAGCCTTGACGACTTCCGCGTGACAATACCGCGGACGCCACTTGTCACTCAGGAACTACGTGCCTGGGTCAGACGGATTAGCCGCGGTCGAGATCTTTCTGACGTACAGACCTCTGTCCTTGCTCTAGCCAACGCTGGCTACGACGTGGACATCGCGTTGCTGCGCAGAATGGGCCTGGGCTCAACAAACGCGCGTCGCGAACTCGGCCAACTTCGCGACCTAGGCCTGCTTGCGCCGCGCAGAGCCCGCGACGATGGCTCCTATCGGCTAGCGTCCGGCCTGTCCGATAGCGTCGCCAGGGACGAAGCCGTATCGCTGCCGGGCAGTAGCCTGCCGGAACGGGTACTAGAAGCACTTGGCGAAGCTGACTCCGCCAGCCGTGAAGAATTGCAAGACGCAACCGGAGCCAGCAGGAGCAGCGTCACCAACGCGCTTGACGAGCTCATCGCTAGCGGGGCAGTGGAAGCCACCGCCCCGCCTCGCAGCCCTAACAGGCGTTACCGGCGCACGCCCGCGACTCCGGGATAGGGCTCACCTTCGCCAATTAATCTCGCTTACCTGCCATAAAGATGTGGGCTACCTGTGAGCGGCTACGTATGGTCCCCGGACAGCCTCGCCCGCCATTGTGTAGGCATGACTCGCAGCCGCGGCAACCTCCTTGCGGAAGGAGGTGAACACCCAGATGGAAACCCACGGCATCGTCGTACTGGTCACGACGGTCCTGACTCTGCTCGCTTGGCGGGTGTGGTAACACGGGAGCATCCGCTTGGTAGGCCAAGCTCCCGCGCTACCAGCACTCACGCCCTTGGCGCAACCTCAGCGTAACGGGACGGCCGCGGCCTGGCCAGCCCAGCCCACCTGGGCAGCTCACCGGCCGCGGTTCGTTCTCGCGCGAGGCGCACCCCGCGAGGCCGGCTCCGGTGATCAGGTAGTAAACGTGCCCGAGCAATGGCACCGGCGTTCCAGCCGGTGCCATTTGCCTGATCGTCAGCAGTGAGATCCCGTACGCGGTGCCAGCGCGACGATCCCTGGTCTTACCCTGAAATGGCGCGGAGACAGGAGGTAAGGCTGTGGGTGTTACCAGTGCGCTCGCCCGAGGGCTCGCTGTTCTCGCCACCGCGATCATCGCGCTCGTGCTCGGCTACCTGGGCCTCCATGCGTTTGTCACCCACCAGCAACCCCAGGTGTTCGGCACGAGCTGGCTCGACATCTGCTATTACGACCTCCAGCTATTCCTGCTCGGCTCCGCACCGCTCAGCGGGCCTGGCCCGTTTCCTGTCACGCTAGAGATCGCCCGCTTCCTCGCCCCGATCACCACGGTGCTGGCCGGGGTGGAGGCGCTGCGTCTGCTGCTCGGCGAGCAGATACGCCGCTGGACCGCCGCTTACGCGCCCAATCACGCGATTGTCACCGGCGACAGCCAGATGGCCATGGAGCTAGCTCGCCGGCTCCGCGCCGACTTCAAGACCGTCGTGCTCGTCGGCGTGAAGCCGGAGACCGTCGACCAGGCTCGCCGACTCGCACTGCTTGACGTGAGCGGCGATCCGACCGATCTGAACACGCTCCGTGCTGCCGGCATCGCCCGTTCGAGCGTCATCTACGCCTGCTCGGAACGTAGCGCGACCAACGCGGCGACCGCGCTGAGCGCGCGGCAGTTCGCCAAGGAAAGCGGCCGGCCGCTGCTGGTCCACGCGCTCGTCCGCGACGCCGACATCTGCACCGCGCTGCGCGCTCGCCGCGTGGGAGTGCCGAGCGATCAGCGATTTCGGCTTGAGTTCTTCTCGGTCGAGGGCCTCGCGGCCAGGGTGCTCTTCGACCGGTACCCGCAGCCGGACGGCGAGAAGGCCCGCATAGTAGTCGTCAGCTTTGGCAGCCTCGGTCGCGCGGTGCTGCATGAGATAGCGCTGCGCCACGCCGCAGGCAATCAGAAAGTGAAGGTCACCGTCGTCGGTGACCACGGCATTCCAGCCGAGCTTTCCTCCTTCGCTCAGGAATACCCGGTCGTATCGCGTAGCTGCGACGTAGCGTTCGAGCCCGCCCTGCTTAAGACCGAGCCGGGCACCGCCACGATGATCGTGGTGTGCTCGCCGGACAACGACGACGCACTGCGCTCGGGGCTCAACGCCCTTCCCGCGCTTACCAACGCGTCCGACCGGATCGTGATCTGCATGAGCGGGCTGTCTCCATTCGGCGAGACATTCAGCGCGGACTTGCTCGATGACGTGCACCGGCGGCTGTCGGTATTCGACGTGCTTAATGAGGCCTGCACGCCAGATCAGATCGCGGGCGACCTCACCGACCAGCTTGCCAGGGCCATACACCGTGCCTACGTGGACAGATGCCGCGTGCGCGGGGAGATGCCGCAGGCTAATCCGTCGATGCAGCCGTGGCAGGAACTACCCGGCCTGCTCAAGGACGCGAATATCGATCAGGCCGGTCACATTGGCACCAAGCTGGATGCGATTGGCTGTGTCCTCGTACCCGAGTCCAGCCTCATTCCAGAATTCAGGTTCGCCGACCACGAGGTCGAGTACCTAGCTCAGTTGGAACACCAGCGGTGGGTGCAAGACCGGGCACAGCACGGCATCGGCTACGGATCGGTGCGCGACGGCAAGCATCATCCCGACATGGTCGCCTGGAACGAGCTAACCGAGGGTACCAAAGAGAAAGACCGCGACGTGATCTGGAATATGCCTGGCGTACTACGGCAGGCTGGCTTTCAGATCTTGCGCCTTGATCCCGCAGCGCCGAATCAACCGTAGTTGTCCGGTTTCCTCGGCCCCGGCTTTCTTGGCCGCACGGCTTCGATCGCATCATTGCAGATCTCGATGGCCTGTTTCACGCCCGCAGCCGTTGGCTCATCGAGAACCTCTGCGTCGAGGAAGTCCTGCAGCGGTTCGATCACCGAGGTCAAAGACGCCTCGCGGTTCCTCGGATCGATGAGGTCGATCGCCTCGCGCACTTCGGCCAGACCCTCGTCAACCTGCCCGGTGAGAAGGAGGGTATTGGCGAGATCGAGCATCTTCCACGGCTTCTGCTCGTTGTTGCCGCCCGGCTGCTTGGCGGTCTCGGCCTCATAACGCGCCAGATGCCGCAGTCTGCCCAGGCTGGCCAGCGCCGCCTGACGGGTGCTTGGCGCGACGGCCGACAGCAGCAGATCCAGCATGGCTACGTTGACCCTGGGATACGTGTCGTTGCCGAGGAGTTCGCAGGCACGCTGATAGGCGACCCGCGCGTCTCGCAGCATCGCCCAGTTGAGCTTGGTGTCGACTGGTGAGCGAGCCAGTCGGCGTCGTAGGCCTCCGAGCGTAGACCAGGTCTCAGCGTCATCGGGATCCAGCTCCGTGGCTTGCTTGAAGGCTGAGGCCGCGCCGTCCAACTGACCGCTTTTGCTGAGCGCAACGCCCAGTTCACGCCAGCCTTCGGCATAATCGGCCTTCAGCTCGGTCACCGTTCGAAGCTCGCTGATCGCTCCCGCATAGTCGGCTGCCTCGCGCAGCACGACGCCGAGTTCGTAGTGGGCCTGAACGCTGACAGGGTTGCGGTCGATTGCCCGCCGCAGATACTCGATCGCTTTGGCTGGCGGTACATCCTTGGCGGCAGCGACAAGCTCGTCGGCATGAAGTTCCTGAAGCTCGCGGAGCTGAGCACGCAGGGCGTCCCACTGGCTTCGCGGCGCGGTCAGCAGATCGGTGCTTCTCCGTACCGGGCTATCGACCCGGCCAGGGTCAGCTATGGCCTCAACCGCCGCCGCGACAATGTTTTCTATGGCGCGTTCCAGCTCGTCGGGCATTGGACCGTACGAGAGCACACGACTGGCCGAAACATTGAACGGAAGCGGTGCGCCGTGGCCGACGTCCTGACAGATGAGGATGGTGATGCCATCCCGCAGCGCCCAGCGCACGCCGAGTTCGAGGTACACATTCGGGTTGGCCCCGCTGAGGTCAGCGATATAAACCTCGGCATCAAGAGCCTCGCGGAACATTGAAGGGTGGATATCACCAGGCTCAAGCTTGTCCTTTTCGATGACGATCTTGACCGAGCGTCCGAGCTCATCCTCAAGCCGCTGAGCGACCGCCTCAAGAAGCCTGCGCTTGATCTCGGGTATGTTGCCCCAGGTGGCGCGCTCGCCCATCGTTGTGCCTGGCATGGCGACGAATACCCGCAGTGGTGGCGCGCTCATGGTCAAAAGCGTACTGCGCAATTGCGTGGCGACTGCCATTCAT